>CACYYH010000003.1 GCA_902778565.1 uncultured Eubacteriales bacterium | reverse complement strand
TCGACTGCCGCTACCTTGTCCGCAGGAAGGAGCTCTGCACGGTAATCCGTGAGGCCTACTTCAGCAGCAACTTTCTCCGCTACAGACCTGGCGTCTCCGGTTAACATCACCAGTTTCTCAACTCCTGCCCTCTTCAGCTCTGCCATGGCTCTTGCGGAATCTTCCTTTATCTCGTCGGATATGACGATATGCCCGCTGTAGACCTTGTCGATGGCAACGTGGATTATGGTGCCCACGTGGTGGCAGGGATGAGCTTCCACGCCGATCTGGGACATGAGTTTTTCGTTTCCGACTGCCACTTCTTTGCCGTCGATCATGGCGATGACGCCGTGACCGCTTATCTCGTGCACGTCAGACACCCTGTCAGGATCGATCTTTTTGCCATAAGCCTGCTTTATGCTTAAAGATATGGGATGTGATGAGTTGTATTCCGCGCATGCAGCATATTCCAGCAGTTCCTTTTCGTCTATCGGGCTGTGATGTACCGCTGTCACCGCAAAATTACCCTTGGTTATGGTTCCCGTCTTGTCGAAGGCTATGGTCTTTACCTCAGACATGGTCTCCAGATAGTTGGAGCCCTTGATGAGAATGCCCTGATTGCTGGCTCCGCCAAGCCCCGCAAAGAAGCTCAGAGGAATGCTTATAACCAGTGCGCAGGGGCAGCTTATTACCAGGAAGGTGCAGGCTCTCAATACCCAGTCTCCCCAGATGGCTCCCGTGGTCGCATACTGAGTTGCTCCGATTCCGGTGAGCATCACGAATAGCGGCGGTATCACCGCAAGGGCAAGGGCTGCGTAGCATACCACCGGGGTATAGATCCTTGCGAACTTTGAAATGAAGTTCTCGGACTTTGACTTGAGGGATGCTGCGTTCTCAACGAGATCCAGTATCTTTGATGCGGTGGACTCGTCGAACTCCGCAGTGGTGCGGACTCTCAGCACGCCGGACATATTGATGCTTCCGGAAAGGATCACGTCTTCAGGGCCCACGTCTCTGGGCTTGCTCTCTCCTGTGAGAGCGCTGGTGTTAAGCGCCGAGGTTCCTTCTACGACGACTCCGTCGAGAGGTACTTTCTCTCCCGGCTGGATCACTATGATGGAACCGACTTCCACCTCATCAGGATCCACCTTCTCAATACCGTCTTCGGTCTCGATATTTGCGTAATCCGGGCGGATATCCATGAGCTCTGAGATGTTCCTTCTGCTCTTATCCACAGCGAAGCTCTGGAACAGCTCTCCCACCTGATAAAGCAGCATTACCGCAACTCCTTCGCCGTACTCTCCCAGAACGATGGCGCCGATGGTGGCCACCGTCATCAGGAAATGTTCGTCGAAGACCTGACGGTTCATGATGCCCTTAAATGCCTTCCTTAATATATCGTGCCCCACTATGAGGTATGGTATCAGGAAGAGGATGATCACCGCCCATTCCGGCATATTCACTTTTACGATGCCTTCTGATATCAGATACAGCGGCACAAAGAACACCGCCGCAATTATGATCCTCGCCAGAAGATTCTTCTGTTTCTTATTCATATTAACCACACTTTTTTAAACACAGATGATTGAGCGGACTTTCCGCAGCGCCGGTTCTTAGCGACTGACAAGCCAGCGGCGAAGCCAGAGTTTAGAACCGCTGCGCGAGGACAGAGCGCAAGCGCTCCGGTCAACATCTGTGTTTAGAAAAAGATCTCGCAGTCTTCTTCTACTTTTTTGCAGTTCTCGCGTACTCTGGGCATAACTTCCTGAGGATCAGCGCCTTCTTCAAACTCCACCTTCATCTTAAGAGTCATGAAGCTTACGGTTGCGTCCTTGACACCTTCAGTCTTCTTAGCGGTCTCTTCCATGAGGTTAGCGCAGTTTGCGCAATCAACGTCGATCTTGTATGACTTCTTCATATTTTTACTCCATTCTGCCTTTCGGCCGCCTCTATCTAATGCCGGATCCCCGGCTCATTAACCTTTATTCCAGCACGTGCTCCATGCCGTTACTGATGATGGTCTCCACGTGCTCGTCTGCGATGGAATAGTATACCACCTTGCCCTCTCTCCTGTTCTTCACCAGGTTGGACTGCTTGAGAGTCCTGAGCTGATGAGACACCGCGGACTTGGTCATTCCCAGCAGCGCTGAGATATCACAGACGCACATCTCGTGGTTCAGCAGCGCGCAAAGTATCTTCACCCTGGTATAGTCGCTGAAAACCTTAAAAGTGTCCGCCAGGTCCATTGTCACCTCTTCATCAGGCATTTTATTCCTGACAGCTTTTACCACGTCCTCGTGTATGGTGCTGCATTCACAGACTTCCATATCGTTGATCATCCTAGTCATTTTTATCTCCGTTTCTCTTGATTGAACGATTGAACAGTTGAATCTCTGCTCAACTGTATTATATTCCTCCCTGTTTTTTATGTCAATAGACAAATCCGAAATATTTTCTTTCCATAAGGTCAGCGTTATCATTTGCTGATTCAAATGATATTGGACTTATTTTGCAGTCGGTATTAGAATTGCAATTGATCTAAAACATCAGAAAGGAAACAGAGATGAACATTTTATCAGAATACAAGGCACTGAACAGCCTTGCCAAGAAACACAGCATAGTCCTTATGGGAACTTCCACCATGTCCTCATTAAGATTCAACGAAATGTTGACCGACTATGAATTAAGCCTTAAAATATATAACAGAAGCGCAAGAGGCCTTAAGGCTTCCAATGCGAAAGACTTCTATGAGCAGAGCATCGCTTCATTAGAGCCTTCCATTCTGATAGTTAATATAGGTGAAAACGAAGAGTCAGATCTTACGGTATCCTGTGAAAGCTTCAGGCAGGACCTGGATGCTTTCGTAGCTTCCATCAGATCACAGAACCCTGCCATGAGGGTCATCCTTCTTGAAATCCCCGAGACTTCCGAAAGAGCGGCAGAGATAAACCGTACGATAAGATCCGTGAGCGCGTCCCGCCACACTGACTTCGCACCGCTCTCACAAAGCGGAGATTGTCTCAGTATCAGATATTTCAGAAGCATGAAACCCTATTTCTTCAGAAAGAAGATAGGCTTCGCAGACGCCTTTGCATACGCAGGCATATAACAGAAAGGGAGGAAAAAACACACTTAAATGTCTCAATTACTCGAAACAGCTATGCTCATCTGCTTCGGTCTCTCATGGCCGATGGCAGTTATTAAAAATATAAAGGCAGGTTCTGCCCACGGCATGAGCCTTCCCTTCATCCTCATGATCACCTTCGGATACATAGCCGGTATCTCCGCCAAGATCATGAGCGGAAACATCAACTACGTCCTGATCGCTTACTTCATCAATCTTCTTGCTGTAAGCATCAATATCGTGGTCTACTTCAGAAACTTACACCTTGACAAGATCCGCGAGGGAAACGCTTCCACAGTCGCCGGCCATATCAAGCAGAGCCTCGCCTGATAACGAAACAAAATGGAATTACTTCAGCTCAAATACTTTTACGCTGTGGCTAAAAACCTCCACGTTACCAATACCGCGCAGGAACTCCACGTGGCGCAGCCTGCTCTGACCCAGTCCATCAAAAGACTTGAAAGCGAGCTGGGCGTCAAACTGATAAAGACCCGTGGAAGAAACATCGTCCTCACCGAGTACGGCGAATTCCTTAAGGGAGAGATCGCTCCTTTCATGGACGTTCTGGATGAGATCCCCGGTAAACTGGAAGAAATGGCTTTGAAGAACCGCAGCACGGTCATAGTCAACGTGCTTGCTGCTTCTGACGCTGTTATCCGCGCCATCATGGATTTCAAGAAACAGCATGAGGACGTCAGGATCAGGATCGTTCAGAACACCGAAGCCACAACCGCCGATATCTCCATTTATACCGTGCCCGAATACAAGCCAAAGGCAAAGGAGGATCCCTACGTATTCAACGAAAAGATCTTTCTGGCGGTGCCTGACAACGAAGAATTCAGCGGCATCGACACCGTAGAACTCGCCAGCGTTAAAGACTGTGAGTTCATAAGTCTGGCCGGTTCCAAACAGCTGCGCGCCATCTGTGATTCCTTCTGCGCATCCGCAGGCTTCACTCCGAATATCGTATTTGAGAGCGACTCTCCGCAGACTGTAAGGGATATGATAGAAATGCAGTTCGGCATAGGCTTCTGGCCGCAGTATTCATGGGGCGACACTGAAGGAAAGAAGATCAGACTTCTGCCCATAACCAATCCGCTATGTAAGCGCGATATCGTGATCAGCACTGATCTTAAAGCTCACAGAGGAAATGACAGTTTAGTCCTGTCCTTAAAAGAATATATAGTTAAATATCTGGAAGATGCAACAGAGGGCCCCGAAAAGTAAGGGCCCTCTTTTGTTCTGCGATATCTCCGATAACTTCCCCAACATGCCTCATGTTCCTAAAAATATTTTCATATCACTCTTTTTTAGTGTATAATAAACGCAGAAAATACTTGTTAAGGGAGGTGTCACAAACATGAAAAGAATGTTTTGCATATTGCTGATCTTATCGCTTGTGTTTGCCATGGTCTCCTGCGGTAAAGAAAAACAGCCCGCTATCGAAAGCGATGATCTGACGCCTACCCTGACCGCAGACGCCTTCCTCAAGGCCCTTAAGGCTCAGGATCTGGAGGCTCTCGAGCAGGTTTATGAAGGAGACGTAAAAGATTTCTCCCTGGCGGAGGAGATAGACGACCCTACGCTGCTGGCTCTCGCAGAAAAGGCGATGGAAAAGATGCTGGATTTTGATTATACCCTTGATAATGAGCAGATAAACGGAAACAATGCCACCGTGGACGTGCTCTTCAAGACCTATGATTTCGAAGGCATCTTTAAAGACCTGACCGACGGCATCCTTCCAAACATTATGAATCCTGGGATCTTCAGTAAGGATCCGGAAGCAATTGAACAGGAGATCTTAGGAACCCTTACGGAAAATTTCGCCGAGGCCCTTAAGAACGTTAAAAAAGACAAAGATGTCACCGTTCCTCTGAAGCTGGTCAGGAAAGGCGGCAAATGGATGGTCAAGGACCTTAACAAGTCAGACGACTTCATGTTTGCCCTTTCCGGCGGGATCAGCAAATTCTATGAGGGTATAGGAAAGCTCTTTGGATAAAAGTTAAATTTTAAAATGCACCCCGGATTTCCGGGGTTTTTCTTGTATTTTTATATATGAGATCCGGGTTCTTTAAGTTAATTTTAGGATTCTCTGTTATGCTCTTCTCATAAAAGAGATTTCGTTTAAAAGCAAAAGAGGTAAACAATATGAATAAACACTTTAAAAAAATATTGATATCTTTGCTGATACTTGTCATAGCTGTGATGTCAGGAGTGGGCTTTGCCTATGCATAGGGTTCAGAGCCCCCTGCTCCCCCTGAAGGAGGCGGCGGCCCGGGCGGAGAGCCTCCCGGAGGATTTGGAGGTGGCTCCGGCGGCGGTCCCGGAGGAACGTCTGCAGCGGATATAAGCTACACCGGAGTGACGGAGTTCACCACTGATACCGATGAAAGCGGTCAGACCTACTCTTCATCCGGGTCCAATGAGCAGGCACTGCTCGTTACCGGAGGAACCTCCACCATCAGCGGCGCAACCATTACAAAGACCGGAGATTCCGACGGAGATGAATCCGACTTTTACGGAACAAACGCGGCGGTTCTGGCAAACGGCGGAACGCTTAACATCTCAGACTCCGAGATCACTACCGACGGCGTGCATGCCAATGCGGTATTTGCCATCGGTGACGGCGTCATCAACATTGCTGATTCCAGCATCACCACATCGAACAACACTTCCGGCGGTATCATGGTCACCGGAGGAGGCACCCTGACGGCTGATAATCTCACCGTTAAGACTTCCGGAAATTCCTCCGCGCCCATCAGGTCCGACAGAGGCGGCGGTACCATCACTGTTAACGGCGGCACCTACGAATCCAACGGCGTAGGCTCCCCTGTAGTTTATTCTACGGCAGACATTACAGTGAATAACGCTGAGATGACTTCAACAGCATCCGAGGGAGTCGTAGTGGAGGGCAAGAACAGCGTCTCTCTTAACGGAGTAACCATGTATGCCGATAACAATACCCATAACGGAAAGTCTGAGACTTATAAGGCCATCTTCCTTTATCAGTCCATGTCCGGCGACGCGGACGAAGGTACCGCAAGCTTCACCGCAAAAGATTCCGAGATCAACGTTCTGAACGGCGACACCATCTTCGTCACCAACACCACCGCTGAGATCTATATGGAAAACAACACCATCGTAAATGATTCCGGTGATTTCCTCAGGATCCAGACAGGCGCCTGGGGCTCAGAAGGTTCCAACGGAGGACATGTGACAGCGACTCTTTCCGATCAGAGGATAGAAGGAAACATCATCGTTGACAGCATATCCACTCTGGACCTAACTCTTGAAAACGGAAGCAAGTTCTTCGGAGCCATCGATACCGAGGATCAGGCACAGCAGGTCGATCTTACTGTATCGGCTGATTCCGTGATCGTGCTTACAGGAGACACTTATGTGGACAGTCTCACAAATGAAGACGCTTCCAACTCCAATATTTACCTGAATGGCCATAAGCTCTACGTTGACGGAACGGAAACCGCTGCAAACGAAGGGGCTTATACCGATACCGAAGATGCTGCGGACCAGCCCGCAGAAGATGTGGCAGCGGAAGACGCTGAAATCGAGGAGTCTGATGAAACAGAACACAAAAGTCCTGTACCTTATGCTGTAGGCGGGATCGCGGCTATCGCCGTTGTAACCGGCATTGCTACAGCAATTAAAAAGAAAAGTAAGTAATTGACCCTTACTTGAAAAAACACAATAAAAGACCCCCGACCTGGTGCCGGGGGTCTTTCGTTGTTATGATTCGTTCTGAAAATTACTGTTATTAACCTAAAACTGATTTGATGTTTTAGCCACCGAAGTTGATAGCAACTGCGATAGCGATGAGTATAGCCTGTGCTACAACGAGAAGTCCGAAGAGCTTGAATGCAAGCTTCCAGTATTTCTCAAGAGGTACTCTTGCAAGTCCGGATACTACAGCTGCGAAAGCGGTAGGCCAGATGATGTTTGATAAACCATCACCGAACTGATAAGCAAGTACTGCAATGTCTCTGTTCATTCCGAGTACGTCGGCAAGAGGTGCCATGATAGGCATGGATACTGCTGCCTGGCCGGATCCGGAAGGAATGAAGAAGTTGAGTATTGTCTGTACGATGAGCATGCAGATAGCTGATACAGCAAGAGGCATGTGGCTAAGAGGTGTAGCCATTCCGTTTACAACGGTATCGATGATTCCGCCCTCGGTAAGAACTAACTTAACACCACGAGCGATACCGATCATCATAGCAGCTGTTGTAGCTTCCATGAATCCGGATACAAGGAGATCTCCAACCTTCTGAAGGTTCCATCTCATAATGATAGCTGCGATGATTGCCATGATAAGGAATACAGCGCAGATCTGTGAGAAGTACCAGCCCCACTTCATAACGCCTACAACTACTACTACGATAGCAGCTAACAGGTCGAGAAGGATGAGCTTGTGTGAAAGTTTGAATTCAGCGTGGTGATCGATCTCTTCGCCTTCTTTTCTTACAAGGCCTTCGATTCCATATACATAGGAGTTTTCAGGATCCTTCTTAACCTTGGAAGCATAAGCGATGATGAAGATGGTTGCAATGATAACCATTACAGCGTGGCAAGCGAGACGATATCCCATGCCGGACATATAAGGAACTTCTGCGATACCCTGAGCAACACCAACGGTGAAGGGGTTCATGATAGCGCCGGAGTAACCCATACCTGCACCAAATGCGATTACCATCAGACCGGTAAGAGCATCATATCCCATTCCGGTGTAGATGGCTGCGAATACAGGAATGAACGGTAACCACTCTTCGAACATACCTACTGTGGAGGATCCCATACCTATAGCGATAAGGAAGATAGGAATGGTAACAAGGGAGCTGTTGCCCTTGAAGATCTTAAGGAGTGCTCCAACAGCGCCTTCAAATGCGCCGGACTTGATGATGAATGTTACGGAGCAGTATGTGATGAATACCAGGAATGAGATATCAGCGGCATTAACCATACCTTCGTAAACAAGTTCGAACAGTCTGAAGGGTCCTACAGGCTTAGCGTCATCTACAGGATGCCATGAGCCGGGAACTGCTACGTTTCTTCCCATATCATTCTCTACATAGTCATATGAACCAGCAGGAATGATGTAGGTTGCGATAGCGCAAATGATCATAATTGCGAAAAGAATAATAAATACGTGTGGCAGATTGAATTTCTTCTTCTCTCCCACTTTAGGTCCTTTACTCATAATTTTCCCTCCTTTAGTTGTGAAAATTCCGAATAAAATAACGAATCATAAATATATAATAAAGTCCTATAAAACTTTATTAGCTGTATTTATTAACTTTCAATATTAAGTTGTCAAGGTTCAGGTTTAAATTATTTGCAGAGCAGTTCCAGCATCTCTTCGTAGAGTTTCTGGGTATCCTCAAGCTGTTTGATGGATACGTGCTCGTTTTTTTCATGGGCGGTCACAGGACCGGGTCCCAGGATGATCTTGTCTCCCGGGAAGAATGATCCCTCGGTGATCCCAAAGAAAGGAGCTCCGGGCGTTCCGGTCTTTTCTTCGTACACCTTCACAAGATCGCTCTTGTTCACGAAAGAAGGGATGTCGTTTATGATCTCATAGGATGCATCCACGCCTTCAAGCGCATCGTCGATGAATTTCCTGATGATGGGATATTCTCTCTCTGAATCGCAGATTCTGAAATCCAGATATATGATCGTTTCGGCGGGAACTTTGTTTATGGAAGTTCCGCCTTTGATGATGCCGATGTTCATAGTGGGATATGGGATCCCGAAAAATTCGGTGGGGTGATCTCTGAGTTCAAGTTCGAAATCCATCATCTTGTTGAGGAATCTTACTGCGTTCTTGTTGGAACTCTTGCCCTCGATTGGTGTGCTGGAATGAGTTGTCACTCCCCTGAAAGTGAAAATTATCTCCAGAAGTCCCTTGGAACCGGTAGCCGGTTTGAAATCAGTAGGCTCTGCCACGATCATATGCGGCGGGAACTGTTCCTTGTCGTTTACAAGATCGTAAATGCCTTCGAACATGATCTCTTCATCATAGGTGTGATAGCATTTGAAGCCGCGCTTCAGTGACTTGAGGTCGGTGTTTGCTATGGCTGCCATCCAGCAGGCCATACCGCCCTTCATGTCGCAGGAGCCCAGGCCATAAAGCATGCCGTCGTCCTTTTCTGTAAGAGTAAAGGGATCTGTTACCCAGCCGTCAGTGATATCAACCGTATCAGTATGACCCATGAAGCCCATTGCAGGGTCTTCACCGTAGCTTGCAATGAGAACTTCCTTGCCGGTCTTCTCATTGGCTCTTCTCTCTACGCTTACTCCGAGCTTGTCATAAAAGGCTTCGATATAGTCCATGATCTCATGGTTGCACTTATCGCCTATCGTATTGATAGCCACCAGATCCTTAAGAATATCTCTTGCTTTCATATAGCTCTTCCTCCTAAAAACACTAACACTTTCCCTTTTAACATTATATTAGCATTATATAACTTTTCTTGTAAAAATGGAATAATAATTTTTTGATTTGTTTGGTATAAAAATGAATTTTTTTGCTGTTTTTTGTATTTTTCTCAATTTTCTGAATAATATTGCTCAGAAATCTTTCTTTGCCTCTTCAAATTCAGCTTTGATGGCAGCAAGAAGATCAGGATCTTCCATGACTTCCAGAGCTGTCAACGCCAAGGCTTCAGCGCCCCATTTCATGGCATTGTCCCCTGCCTCCGAGATCGTAGCTTCTCTGAATTCAGCAGTATGGATCATGACGTCAGGGCAGTCAAGTCCTATGCAGGGCATGATGGCCGGAACCTCATGACTGACATCTCCGACGTCGGTAGAACCTCCGAACACTCCGTCCTCCATGGGCTTGCCGCTTAATTCTGCATAAATTTCTTCGAATACATGCGCCAGCGTATAGTTGGTAACCACATCCATGTTTCCGGGCTCATTGTTCCAGATCTTATAGGTGGTCCCCACTAATTTACAGCATGCTTCTGCAGTCCTTTCAAACAGATCTCTGATGGCTCTTATATCTCTCATCCTGGGAGCCCTCACCAGATACTTCACCGATGCGTGGTCCGGGATCACCGAACACTTCACGCCCGCATCCACGAAGACGCCGTATATATTCGTGTTCTTCAGATACTGCTTTTCGAAGCCTATCATCTCATAAAAATGCACAGCTGCGTCCAGCGCGTTTATGCCCTCTTCAGGCGCTACTCCTGCGTGGGATGACTTGCCGTAGAACTCCACCTGCCAGGCGTCTATGGCTGTTGTAAGGCCGGACTTCAGGTTCTTTCCGAAGGGATGAACGTTCAGGCAGAAGTCTACCTCTTTAAAGGCTCCTTCCCTGGCCAGATCGCACTTTCTCACGAAACATTCCTCCGCCGGAGTGCCGTAAAGCACCACTTTTCCTCCCAGATCGTCTATAGCCGATTTAAGAGCGACGGCAGCTCCTGTCGGCGCTGTGGCGATGATATTATGGCCGCAGCCATGACCGATCTCAGGCAGCGCGTCATACTCCGCGGTCATTCCCACGGATACTCCGGGCCTTCCGCTGTCGTAGGCCGCTCTGAAGCACCAGGGGATTCCGTGGAAGTTTTCAGTCACTTCAAAGCCGTTATTCTTCAGGAAATCGCAAAGTATCCTGCTGGCCTTTTCCTCTTCGCCTCCCACTTCCGGATTGTCGTAAAGATATTTCTTTATAGCTTTCAGTTCTTCGAAATTGCTTTCAACTGAATTGAAGATGCTGTCTTTCAGTTCCTTGCTCATAATATCTCTCCTCGCTGTCTATTCGTTCAAAAGCTGTGTCATCAGGTCTCCGTCGATGTTTCCGCCGGATATCACCAGAGCTACGTTCTTTCCGCCTACTCTCTCCCTGTAGTCCATTACGGCCGCGATGGTCATGCAACTTCCCCCTTCGGCGATGAAACGCTCATCTTTTATCATGAACTTTGTTGCCTTGCGTATGGTGCTTTCTTTTAATTCGATGATATCATCTATGACATCCGGAAGCATTTCATAGGCCAGCTTGCCGCAGCCGCCTACCGTAGCGTCGCAGATGGTGTCGCCCGTCACAGGGTATTCATCGTAAAAGACCTTATCTTCAAATGCTTTTATGAAGGCCGGACAGGCTTCAGTCTGTACGCCTATCACCCTGACCTCCGGCTTTATAGCCTTGGCTGCCACCGCTATTCCTGTGGACATTCCTCCTCCGCCCACAGGTACTACGATGGTATCGATATCCGGGTTCTGTCTCAGGATCTCGCAGGCGATGGTTCCCTGGCCGCCGTATATCTTATGGTCATCATAATATGCGTCGATATATGTGAGCCCCTGCTCTTCTATGTATTTCATGCCTTCTGCATGAGCCGAGTCGTAATCAAATCCCATTCTCATGACGTTTCCTCCAAAGAAGCGTATCATTTCCTCCTTGGCCTTCGGCGCGGGTCCCGGGATTATTATATCAGCTGTTTCTATCCCCAGCATCTTAGCAGCATATGCTACGGACGTTCCGTGGTTCCCGGAAGACACTGTGGCTACGCCTCTGGCCTTTTCCTCTTCAGTCAGAGTCAGCATCTTATTCAGAGCTCCCCTGATCTTGAAGCTCTTGACCGGCTGAAGGTTCTCCAGCTTGAAAAAATATCTTCTCTCGCCGTCTCCCAGATGAACGGATTCGTACAGAGGAGTGTCCGGTATGTAAGGTTTTATTCTGTCGTATGCGTCAAAGACTTCCTGTGCTGTGAATTTCATGGTTTTTTCCTCCTTTTCCGGTCAAAAAAGTGCGCAAGGCATCGGCATGCGCTCCTCCGATAAATCGGCCCTAACAGAGCGTATGCCAATGCCTTGGACGTTCAGTACCGGGGTCTGAACAGACATCATGTTATATAATGTATGCTAATTTTACCATAGCATAAGCTTGAGTGTCAACGGATTTGAAGCCTACCTGGTATTCGTCAGTATCCTTAAGAGGTCGCTCAGCACTCCGTATGCAGTATGGTCGATCTCAGGCTCAAAGGCATGCTCCACCACTGTGACCTCTCCCATGAGATCGGTGTTCACCGTCACATAGGACATGGTGGCGTCCATTATGGCTGCCATATCGTTTTTATCAACCAGTGTGGGCTTTACTTCTCCTATGGCTTTGCCGTCTTTAAGATAGCCATGGCAGAGAAGTTTGATCTTCTTTCCCTCAGCGGCCGCCTTGTCCAGGTCTTCCTTGGTTATGCCGGAAATACCTATTCTGTCTATATCCATAGGCGTAATGGTCTCATCCATGAGAACGTTCATCAGAGCGGTGAGCTTGGCCGATGCGTCCCAGCCGTCCAGATCCATGCTCGGATCCGCTTCCACGAAGCCCTGACGCCTGCCTTCTTCAATAGCGTCCTCGTAGCTTATGCCCTTCTCCATCTCTGTAAGGATGAAGTTGGTTGTGGCGTTCAGAATACCCTTGATTTCTGTGATCTTGCAGCCTTTGAGAGTCTCCTGAGCCATGTTGTAAACCGGAACTCCGTCCATGACGGTGGCCTCATAGCAAAGCTGTACGCCCTGCTTCTTTGCCAGATCTCGCAGTTCCCTGTAATGCCAGGCGATGGGTCCTTTGTTGGCGGTGATAACGTGCTTTTTAAGTTCCAGCGCCCTTCTGATGTGGTCTGTGGCAGGCTGCCCCGTCATGATGTTTATGGGAGTGAGCTCGCACATCACGTCGTACTCGCCGAAATCTATCACGTCCATGGCCTTCAGGTCCTTATCGAACATGTCATATGTGAGGTTCTTCGTGTCCAGTCCGTTAGCATTTGTGATGCCGCCGTGTCTTCCTGTGGAGATGGCTGTTATGACCGGCTCCAGTCCGAAAGTTTCTTTGATGTAGTCTTCTCTTCTCTTAAGCATCCTTGCGAATGCCTGTCCCACGTTGCCGTAGCCTATGAGAGCGATCCTGATCCTGTCCATGTTTCCTCCTGAAAAAACGATAGCATAGTTTTGCTTTATTATCTCGCAAAACCATGCTATCCGTCAACAACTCATTTAGTAATAGTACCTTCTCACCGGTTCCTTATATTTCTCTTAAGTATTCTGCAAAGAGATCAAGTCCCTCCTTGAGGAGCTTGGAGTCGAAAGCATAGCCGATACGTACGGAATGCTCGATCTCGAAGCACTCGCCCGGTGTGAACATCACGCCCTTCTTCAGAAGAAGGTCTATGCAGAGATCTCTGGAGAGCATATCCTTCTTGTAGTAAACAAGGGCGGTGGTTCCTGCAACAGGTCTGATGTAGTAAACCTCAGGTGTGGCGTTTACCCAGTCGTCAAGGATCTTACGGTTGGTATTCAGTATCTCTCTGTTTCTCTCGATGATCTTATCCTTATGCTTAAGAGCCAGCGCTGCCAGCTTGTCGTCGATGGCTGCGCAGCTGATGGTATCGTAGTCTCTTCTCTCACGGCAAAGGTGTATGACTTCAGGGTCCTTTGAAACGATCCATCCAAGTCTCAGGCCTGCCAGAGAGTAGCACTTGGACATGGAACCTACGGAGATGCCTTTCTCATAGATGTCGACGATGGAAGGAAGGTATGAACCGTCCTCGCTGATGCCTCTGTAAACCTCGTCGCAAAGCACATATGCATCAACTGATCTTGCGATCTCTACGATCTCCTTCATTACGTCCAGGGGGATCCAGGAGCCCGAAGGGTTATTGGGGTTGTTGATGGTGATCATCTTTGTATTATCATCCACGATGGATCTGAGGTAATCCAGATCCGGGAGAAATTTATTCTCATAATTGAGGTTCAGCAGTCTTACTTCAGCTCCGATGGATTCAGGGATGGAATAGTGCTGCTGATAAGTGGGCATTACGGATACCATATTGTCTGTAGGCTCTATCAGTGTGTTTATGACCTGATAGTTGGCTCCGATGGCTCCGTGTGTCGGGATGATCTCTTCAGGCGCTACGTTCTCATAGAGAGAAGCGATACCTTCCAGGAGTTCCGGGGATCCGTAGATGTGACCGTATGTCAGTCTGGTAGCCGCCAGCTCCATCATGTACTTCTCAACGTCTTCTCCTGCCAGTTCCAGGAGTTCTTTTATGGTGAGGGAATCGATGCAGGTCTCTGCAAGGTTGTATTTGCACTTGGTCTCCCACTCGTTCATCCACTGTTCTACTTTGAATGTTTTGATCTTCATATTGTCCTCCGTCTGTATGCCGTCAGGTTGTCGGCTTTATTATACCATATTATAAGAGCTTTTGAATAATATCGTATATTTATCCTTTAAAGGCTTTCTGCTGTGCCTTCATTATATTTCTGCCGCGCTGCGTAAACAACAAAAAACATTTGGAAATTCTAAAAATTATTCTAAATTATTGCAAAGAATTTTGTAATGTTTTATAATTAAATTAAACAAGAACGAGAATTATTCGCGGTTTTCTACAAACCAGCACCATTATCATTGTAATTTTTTCTAAACATGAATTATACGATTTCAGACTTTTACAACACCTATAAAGAAAACCTCCGGCTGCTCTGCGGCAAAGGCGGCTTTTCCCGCCGGGTAGGCTCTGTGGGCATACTGGACTATGAGTTCCTGCCGGAAATCAGCGGTAAATACCGCCACTATAACTTCGACGAGGGACAGCTGGTGGTCAGCACACTGATGTACGCCAGAGATAACCCGAATCTGGTGGCAGACGCCATCAAGGATCTGATAAACGCGGGCACCTGCGGGCTGGTCATCAAGGACATCTTCAGGATCCATATCCCTGATACCATACTTCGGTACGCGGAAGCCAAGAACTACCCTGTTTTCGTACTGGAGACGGACAATATCTACGTGGAGGATATCATTTTCGACGTGAAGACCGCCATCATCAGGCAGTCTTCAGCAGGAAACGTGGAGCGGGTGCTGGACGCCATCACTACCTCCCTCACAAACGAGCAGGAGGTCTTCAGCCACGCCAAGCTCATCAATCCCTCCTTTGAGACCCAGCATAAGGTCTACTACATCTTCCAGGGGGACCGTATGAGCAGGGATTCCTTTGCTGACCGGCTGAGAAGATACATAGGCTCACCTCTGGATATCCCCGAGGCTACGCTGGCACCTTTAGGCAGGGGCATCCTTTACATCACCACCTGGGAGCACAAGGCCTTCCTTAAGGATACAGCCATTGTAGAGGCCATAAAGGAGGAACTTGACCTTCCGGACGCTTCAGTAGGCATCAGCAGCACCCACTATTATCTTGGAGAACTGGGATATTCCATCAGGGAAGCCATGTATGCCGCCCTGATCTCAGGCGAGTGGGGCGATAACTTTGTCAGCTTTGACGATCTGGGGCTTCTCCGCATGGTCTTCCCTCTCACCGGAGACAAGACGATGCAGGATTTCAGCCGAGGCATCCTTTCTCCCATCAGAGATTTTGACATCGAGAACAACGGCAAACTCATGGAGACCCTGGCTGCATGGGCGGGCTACGGCATGAGTTTTCCGGAAGCCGCAAAGGATCTTCACCAGCATGAGAACACTTTGAGATACCGCATGGACAAGATCGCCCAGATCACCGGCCTCGACTTCAAGAAGGCTTCGGATGCCCAGCAGCTTAACATGGCCTATCTCATCGACTACTGCAAAGAACTGAAAGAAAAACTATAGCTTAACATATACTTTTACATAACATTCAAGGAGGCATGACATGGAAAAAATCTACGAATTCATCAAGAAATGCGGAACATACTATCTGGCAACCGTCGATGGCGATCAGGCCAGAGTAAGGCCCTTCGGAACCATCGATCTTTTCGAGGGCAAGCTCTATATCCAGACCGGCAAGGGCAAAGACGTTTTCAAGCAGGCAAACGGAGCCAAGGTAGAACTCTGCTGCTTCGACGGCGAAAAATGGCTGAGACTGGCCGGCACCCTTGTTGACGACGACAACGTTGCTGCCAAGAAGCACATGCTGGACGACTATCCTCAGCTGAGAGCAATGTATGACGAGAATGACCCCAACACCGCAGTCCTTTACTTCAAGGATGCCAAGGCAACCTTCTCAAGCTTCACAGCAGCTCCCGAAACCATCGAATTTTAATGGCTTATGAGCAAAACATTCGAAGAAAACATTAAAAACTCCATAGACGACCAGCTTGATACCCTCATGGGGATCAAGCGCTATCTCTACGAATTCCCCGAGACCGGAGGAGAAGAGGAAAAGTCCAGCGCACTGCTCATTGCCTACCTCAGGAAGCAGGGCTTCGATGTGACTGAGGATTTCTGCGACATCCCTTGGGCTTTCAGAGCCGCCTATGACAGCGGCCGCCCCGGGGTCGCCATCGGATTCACCGCCGAATACGACGCCCTGCCTGAGATCGGACATGCCTGCGGACATAACATCATAGCCTCGGCTCCTACAGGCGCCGCTGTGGCTCTCCGCACTGCAGTTGACGAGCTGGGAGGCAAGGTCGTACTCTACGGCACACCGGGAGAGGAAAATCTGGACTGTAAGATCGACATGGCTAACGCCGGAGCTTTCAGCGAGGTCGACGTTCTCATCAATATCCACCCTTACGGCCATAACCAGAGATCAGGGAGATCCACCGCCTTTGATTCATGGAAGGTAGACTTCTACGGCAAGGCTGCCCACGCGGGGCTTCATCCTGAGGACGGCATAAACGCCCTGGATACAGCGGTAAACTTCTATCAGATGGTGAATTATGAGAAACTTGAAATAGATGGTCTTAACCTCCACGGCGTTATTCCGGAGGGAGGAGTCAAATACTCCATCATCCCCGATCATACCGTGGTGAAATTTGCTGCCCGTGCATATTCTCCGGGGCCTATAAAAGCTGCGGAGGCGATAATAAGGAGCGCTGCCGAAGCTGCCTGTGAAATGAACGGTTCCACCTACACCATCGAAGGCGACGAAGCTCCTAACCTTCCACTCAACACCAACAGGACCCTGGCTCAGGTCTTCGAGGACATATATGAAGAACTGAGCGGCGAGGCCTTTGAGGACGGTGATTTTGGAGCGTCTCTGGACCTTGGAGACGTTAGTTGGAAAGTCCCTACCATTGTTCCTCTCGTAGGTATCGGCTGTCCGGGAACCGATCTTCACACTCCTGAATTCAGAGAAGCCACCATGACGGAAGCCGGAGACAATGCCATGAAATGGTCTGCCGAAGCCATGGCTCTCACAGGCCTCAGGGTCATGGAAGATCCGGAACTCCTCCGAGCAATAAGAAAAGAATTCGTACACAGCTTAACTTAAAAAGGCCGGGTGAAAACCCGACCTTTTCTTTTTTTCTTTAGTTTCTGTTCCCGGGCTCCATCAGTTCTTCCATGCCGACTCCCAAAGTATCCGCCAAAGCCTTCAGCGTAGTAACGGAGGCTTTGTTTATATCCTTTGCCCCGGATTCGTACTGCTGTAGAGTCCTGAGGTTTATGCCGCTCTTCCTGGCCAGCATGCTCTGGGAATAACCGTAGACCCTTCGAAGCTGCTGCAGTCTGCGGACCTCATTCTCTCTGTTCATGATCCCGTCCAGCGTATCCAGCGCCTTTTCCTCAGGAGCTTCATGGAGCGTCACATACATTCTGAGCAGAGTCTCAGCCTTGACCTTCTTAAGGATCTTCCTGAAGATCATGCCGCTCCGCCACTGGTAATATGCCAGGATCCAGCCGCACCAGTATTCGGGCGTGGCTTCGTATTCCTTCGCCGCTTCCGGCACATTGACCCTGTAGTTCGCCTTGTTCATGATCTCCAGGACCAGTTCGGTTCCCGACATGCCGGAAACGTACTTTGGATTTCCTTTTTCGAACTGAGCGGCTATTCCGCTGCTTAAAAACAGTCCGAAAAACACATCCATATCCATCCCGCAGCCTTTCACTGCGTATTCCACCGCCTCACCAAGGTCGGCCATGGCTTCATTCAGATACATTTCATCATATGCTGCCATTTCATCTGCCTCCTTTCATGAGATCCTGAATGTATATGCCATCTTCGCTCTCTTTCTCAAGCATCCTGAAGTATTCTGCTCTGGCCATCTCGTCTCTTGCTTTCCTTTTCGGATAGTAAAGAGCGCTGTCCACGGGTTCGAACCCCCTGAACTCAAGCATATCAAAAGCAAATCTGCTCTTGATCACGAACTGCTCTCCCAGTTCGCCAAGTTTCATTGCCTGAGACAGCTGTCCCAGGGTGATACTGTTGTTCAGAAAATCCTTTGCAAAAGTAAAATACGAGTCATCTGCCCTGTAACCTATGACCGCATCATAAAAACCCAGGTCTATCAGGTAGTTCTCTGTGAGCCATTCCTTCGCTCTGGCCATAACCGGCGTGGATATGCGGAACCTCCGGTTATCCACCAGAAGAGCCAGCCAGTGCAGAATGCTGTATTCCTCAGAATTCAGGCAAAGAATGCTGAGGTCATCCATCTCTATCTCATACCGGCTGACGAATCCGTCAAGGCCATCGTTTACAGCCCACTCGCAGGCCAGGTCCGGATCCTCTGTCAGGTAGAAACCCTGCCCGTAGTCGTTGTATTCCTTTCCTCTGCCATACTTAGGTTCCTGCACGATCTCGTAAGAGCCGTGGTAAAGAGTCTTTTTCATATTTTTCACCGCTATACTTCTCTGGAGTTATATATATAGTATACTTCCAAAGAAGTATAAAGTCAAGAAAAGCCTTGAAAAACAAGGCTTTTCTTTTCTTAAATTTAAAATATCGTCTTTAGCTTATCCCAGCATGAACGTCCCGTCCGCCAGGTCTTTTATGATCTCTTCTTTATGTGTCGCGATTATCAGGGTCTTTCCGGCTGCTTTCAGTTCCCTCAGAAAATCTACCAGCCAGGCCTCTTTTTTGCTGTCCAGTCCCGCGAAGGGCTCGTCCAGCACCAGCACTTCAGGGTTCAAAGCTATAACCGAAGCCAGCGCCACCCATTTTTTCTGACCGCCGCTCAGATGGTAGGGTACTTTATCCGCCAGATCCTCTATTTCAAAGAGTTTCAGGCAGTCTCTTACTCTCTCCTCCACCTCTTCATCCCTTAAGCCCATCTGTCTGGGGCCGAAAGCCACCTCATCATAGACGCTGGAATTGAAGAGCATGGTATCCGGATTCTGAAAGAGATAGCCTATCTCCTTATGAAAACGCTTGGAGCAGGCATTGTCCTTGAGATATGCCTCGTTTATCACAGTTCCTTTGTAGAGATACTCACCCTTATCCGGAAAACTCAGACCGTTTATGATCCTGAAGAGCGTAGTCTTCCCGGATCCGTTATCTCCGGTCACCGCGAGACAGGTCCCCTCTTCAACCTTAAGATCCAGGTCTGTGAATACCGGCTCAGCACCTTTTTCATATTTAAAACTAACATTCTTAAGTTCTATTATCATCCTTAAAGACCCTCGTAATCATCGGTGAAGCCCCTGCACTGCATGGCCTCATACATTTCTTTGTTCATCTCCGTTCCTCTCAGGAAGGTCACTCCCATGACTCCCCCTACGGAGTTGTATTTCTTATCGTTCCGCCCTATGGATCTCAGCGACACCGCCGTCAGCAGATCCTGCATCAGATTCCCCAGAAGCACTATATATCTGAAAGTTATGTCAATGATGAAGATCACCGTGCCGGGGATATGGGCTTTCCTTAGGACCGCAGTCAGGTGATTCCACTGAGTGGTGCGGTTGAAAATGCCCACCAGAGTCACGCTGATCAGTATCTTTGCCACAACTCTGAGGCTGTTCCAAAGTCTGGCAGGATCCATTATCACCGCCGGAGCAAAGATCACAACCGCCATGATCACCGCTACAAGCACGGCTTTAACTACAGCGCTGATATCCTCCGCCGACATCATGGCAAGCCTCACAAGAACTGCGGCTCCCACCGCCATTATCACCAGATTATTCTGGGTCACGGACACCAGGATGATAAGCGCGATCATCAGGAGCAGCCTGACTCCTGCAGGCAGACTGAACCTGCCTTCCCTGCCGCTTTCCAGCCTGAGTCTGGACATGATGCCGCCCAGAGACTTCAGCGTCCTATAGTAAAACGCGCCGCCATCTGCGGGCGGCACGTAATCTTCAGTTTTTTTCATCCATTCAGGGATCATTTAAGCGGTCTTTCCTCTCAAAGCCTGTGACAAAAGTTTGAATATAATGACCAGAAGCGCCGTTCCTATCACTGCTGACAGTATGTACGCTGCCACTTCGTTCATCTCTCCCAAAGTATAGTCCGGCATTGGCGCCTCCATTGCAAAACCGTCCACCATTCCCTGAGGAGTATATCCCAGAGGTGCGCCGGTCTCAGAGATCTCTGCGATCTCATCAGCTCCCCATTCTCCCCAGGCAGTTCCTGTAGCAAGGAGTCCCAAAGGCGTCGCAGCTATCAGAACCGCAGCAAGGGCAAAGATCGGAGCGTGTCCTTTTTTGCTTCCGGAAGCAGGATTTTCAAGCCTTATCGCATCATAGGTAAGATCCGGCGAAGTCTTTCTTACGAAGGCATAGATCGCAACAGTGAAAAGCGCCTCCACTACTCCAGCCACTGCCATATGCGGAATCATCATGGCAGGGATGGCAATGCTCAGACCATAAGGACAGTACAAAGCGTTGCCTGCAGCATCATGGAAGAGCGCGGGCTGTATACCGAACTCGATGGCACAGCAGAGCGCCGCAATGCAAATGCCTATATACGATCCGATTGCCGCTCCGGCATAGATCCTGCCGGAAGAGGCTTCTTTATTGTTTCCCGCAATCAGCCGGTATATACCATATCCAACGAAAGGAAGCACGAATGCCATGTTGAAGCAGTTCGCTCCAAAGGACAGTATTCCTCCGTCACCGAATATCAGCGCCTGCAAAAGCAAGGCGATGGATACCCCCAGACAGGCTGCCTCCGGTCCGAAAAGCAAGGCTATCAGAGTCCCTCCTACAGCATGTCCCGTAGTCCCTCCCACAAGAGGCACGTTGAACATCATACCCAGGAAGGAAAAGGCTGCGCCGACGCCCACCATGGCGATTTTATCCTTAGGCAATTCTTCTTTTACTTTCTTTACTGAATGCACCCAGACAGGGACCATGGCCGCAGTCATCACTGCGCAGGTCGCCGGTGAAAGATAGTTTTCAGGAATATGCATGTTTCCACCTCCTTTTACCATATTTTAACAAAACAAAACCCCCTCCCACAAGCGGGGAGGGGGGATACAAAATTCTTCGTTTATATACGGTCTATCAGATAAACTTCTTGATGGCCTTCTGGAACTCTTCTACTGCCTCCATGTCACCGTCTTCGATGGCGTGTGTGATGCAGTGAGTCATATGCTCGTTGATGATCTCTTTACCCAGACTCTTCAAAGCAGAATTCACCGCGCTGAGCTGCATCAGCACCTCTGCACAGTCCTCGTCCTTTTCGATCATACCCTTCACATGCTGAAGGTGCCCGATGGCCCTGGCGATCCTGTTCAGCTGTTTTTTCTTTTCTTCCGGCGAATGGAAGTGACCGTGTTCATGTGTATGTGTATGTGTGTGCGTATCCTTAGTCATTTTCTTTTCCCTTATTAAAAGCTGCGTACGATATCCAGATAATCCTGCCTCTGATCTACGACAGCATAAATGATTATCTGTTCGTTTTTATCATCGATCTTATAAAAGACCATATCCTTTTTTAAAACCAGCACCCTGTAACCCTGGCGTCTTAATACCGTATATCTCGGTATCTCTCCCAGATACGGATTATCGGCAAGCGCATTTATGGAGGCTTCCATTTCATCAAGTTTCTCAAGAGCCGTATTTACTCCGAAATTATCTGCAATATAGCAGATGATATCCCGGATAAGGGCATCCGCTTTCTCAGTTCTGACTATCTTATAACTCAAATCTTCCCTCCTTGAGCATAGATCTCAGATCATTGAAGGTCTCCTCCATAGGTGCTGTCCTTCCGGTTGCTGCATCGTTCTCCGCTTCTGCCAGAAGTTCCAGAAGTTCAAGTCTCGCCTTAAGCTTCCTGTAATATTCATATGACAAAGAGACCGTGTCTCCTCTGCCATTCACTGTGATTATTACTGCCTCTTTACCCTCGCGGCAAAGTTTCGATATCTCACTGTAATGATTTCTTAAATCTGCCGATGGTCTGATGGATTCCTGTAAATTTAACATATCGATCCTCCTGTATAGTCATATTATATCACCTTATGACTATTTGTCAACGGACAGCAAAAAAGCAGCCACTGTTAATGGCTGCCGGATATCACCTGGGTTTTATGATTTTAAGGGTTCCTCTTCCGCCCGGTTGTGCAGGCATTTACGCATGTCCGCCTCCATCTGCTTATATGCTTCCGTGCAGGACCCCGCCATGGGGCAGCCTATGCAGTGGACGCCTTTACGCTTCTCGCGGACTATGTAACGGATCGCCAGAAACAGTATGACCGCCACGGCAATCACAGCTATAATCGTTGCCATATTCCATTCTCCTGCCATGCTGATCATCTCCTTTCCTGCATGCCTTCTACAGTAATTATATACCACGAAACAATTCCCGCAAAACATTTTTTGCGGGAATCGTTGGTTATTACTGACTATTGTTATAACTTATTATGCGTTTGCCTTTGCTGCAGCCTGGTGAAGTTCATACTGCTTGTCGAAGTTTGCTCTCATCTTCTTTCCGATGAGCACGATGCAGAATGCCATTACACAGATAGCGATGAGTCCGGGAAGGAATGCCGTTCCCAGGTGTCCCTCAGTAATGAGAGTTCCGATCTGGTATACCAGGAAGGCTACAGTGTAACCTGTGCAAAGCTGAAGGCCGATGGCGCTCCAGAGCCAGCCTTTGGACTTCATTTCGGAGTTCATGGCGCCGATAGCTGCGAAGCAAGGCGGTGTGTAAAGGTTGAAGAAGAGATAAGCGAGAGCTGCAACGGAGGTAAGTCCCATGGTTGCTGCTACTACGTTTCCGTCTCCTGTCATCTCAAGTTCATCAACATCGATGAAATTGGTAAGTCCGTATACTACAGCCAGAGTTCCTACTACGTTCTCCTTTGCGATGAATCCGGTAACTGCTGCAGCTGCAAGCTGCCATGCGCCGAATCCCAGAGGAATCAGAAGGATGGCGAAAGGTGAAGCGATGGAAGCCAGGATGGATGTGTTTTCCATACCCTCTTCAACTTCTTCAAAGTGCCAGTTGAAGGTCTGCATTATCTGAACTACGCAGTTGCATACCAGGATGATGGTAGCAGCCTTGATGATATATGCCTTTGCACGCTCCATCATTGAGAAGAATGCACGCTTTAAGCTGGGTGCTTTCCACTTGGGGAGCTCGATGATGAAGAAAGATTTTCTGTATTTGTATCCGGTGATTGCCTTTACGAGCAGTGCTCCCAGGAAGATCAGAAGGATTCCCAGGAAGTATGAAACAGTGCTTACCCAGCCTGCTCCTGCAAAGAATGCGCCTGCAAACAGTGCGATAACAGGGATCTTAGCTCCGCAGGGGATGAAGGTGGTGAGCATCGCGGATGCTCTTCTTTCTCTTTCATCACGGATGGTACGTGTAGCCATGATAGCAGGGATTCCGCAGCCGGTTCCAATGATGATGGGGATGATAGCCTTACCTGACAATCCTACACGCTTGAAGATGGGGTCCATAACGGCCGATACACGGGCCATATAACCGCAGTCCTCAAGAAGAGCCAGCAGGAAGTACATGATCATTACCAAAGGAAGGAAGCCGACTACTGCTCCTACGCCGCCTACGATACCGTCGGCAACGAGAGCGGATACGATAGCGGGGCTGTTTTCAAGCTTACCTGCCACCCATTCCTGGAAGGTCTCGATCCAGCCAACCAGCCAGTCTGCAACTCCGGGACCTGCCCAAGCCTGGGAGATCCAGAATACGCAGTACATTACAGCAGCGAATACCAGGATTCCGATGATGGGATTGGTGAGCGCGCTGTCCAGTTTATCTGTGGAAGTGGTCTCTTTTGATAAAGTCTTACGGACTTCAACGTCATTTACGATGCCGTTTACAAAGTTGAATCTCTTACGGTCTTCTGCGTCTACCGCATTCTTGTCGTGAAGATCGATCTCTGCCTGAAGGTAAGGAGCCTTCTGAACGGTTCCGTTCAGGGAGATAGCCTTCTCTATGACTGCCTTAAGGTCAGCATGCTTTGATTCGGTGGAAACGGTCTTGATGACGGGGCAGTTGAGCTTAGCGCTCAGCTTGTCTACGTCGATCTCCGTTCCTTCCTTGGCGTTGATGTCGCTCTTGTTCAGCGCGACTACTACGGGGATGCCCAGTTCCAGAAGCTGTGTAGTAAAGAACAGTGATCTGGAAAGGTTCGTAGCGTCTACGATGTTTACGATGGCGTCCGGATGTTCCTCGCGGACGAACTCTGAAGTGATTGATTCTTCAGGTGTGAAGGGGGACATTGAATATGCTCCCGGAAGGTCAACTGCGGTTACTTCCGTGGATCCCCTGAATTCTTCCTTGAGGGGTCCTTCTTTCTTGCCTACGGTAACGCCGGCCCAGTTACCTACCCTCTCGCTCATGCCTGTCAGGGCATTGAACATTGTTGTCTTGCCGCTGTTGGGGTTGCCGGCAAATGCGATTCTCATAATATAACTCCTTTTACTATTTATATAATTCCCATCCGCCCATGGGCGGAATCTTTTGACTGATTTAAAGGACGCTTATTGGTGGTTAGCGCCTGCTGATTTAGGTTAGTCTTTGCTAACCTGTAGTGTTTTTTCAGCGCCCCGGGGAAGTTCCCACAAGGGCGCTGCTCTTTACTCTACAATTATAGCTTCTGCCAGAAGGTTGTCCAGATTGTATCTTCCGTCCTTAATGACTACGATACAATTCTTTTTCTTCTTGGAGATCAGTGTCACCGGCTCGCCTGTGTAGCAGCCAAGCCTGAAGAGGAATGCGTTCATATCCTCATCTTCAGTGTTGATTTCTTTTATCTTATATGTCACACCGGGCACTGCGTCGAGAAGATCCAGCTTGTCGTTTGCAGCTGTCTGCTGAACTTCTGCCTTCTCCTGCTTTTCCTTTGAAAACAAGCCCATTCTTAATACATTCTCCATATTTTACCTCCTTTATCTAAAGGATCTTATGCTGGTTAGCAATTCCTAACCACAGTTAATTATAGCTAACTGTTATGTGAATGTCAAGGGCTTTAATGCTTTTTTATGGTTTGCAATTAATTCTCTTAAGCTTTTAGTACTGATCCCGCAAAAAAGGATTTTAGTATAATGTATTTTCTCTGAGGATAGTACCAAATCACGGTTTTTATATTTTTAGTATGTTCCATGAGCCATTATTTGTTGTACTAAAATCAGAAAAGACTCTTTTTAGTACTATTTATCTCTTTAATTCCTAGTACTATACCTCTTAATTGACGCTTTTAGTACTATCTGTCTCTCAATTTCCTAGTACCAACACTCTTATTTGACACTTTTAGTACTATCCACCTCTTATTTTACTAGTACTAAAACTCTTATATGCCAATTTCAGTACTATCTGCTGTTGATATCTTGTTTTTTTCGCAGAATCCCGCAACTTTATAGGATGTTCCAGCGAGCGCCTCTTCAAAATCTTCTCTTCTGTACTCTTTCTTTGCCAGAACTCGGGCTTCCCTGCGGCCCAGACTTACCCTAGCCCACACTCCGTCCATGTTGTCCAGAGAGTTTTCAACGTTTGAAGCGCATCCGCTGCACTTCATACCGTCCACGGTAAGCATATATGTGTATGGATAGTGGCTCTCGTCGGTATCGTCCACCTTGCGGACAGCCTTCACCTCCGGAGTGCCGCAGCAGGAAGACTTGGCCTTGCCGCGGAACTTCTGAACTGTATAATATATTCCGAATATGATCAGCGCTGCAGCTGCTATGTAAATTATGATCGTTGTAATGTCCATTTTTTTCTTTCTTAAATAATCTTTATATTGGGTTAGCCTTAGGTAACCACATGTATGATACCACATCTCTCAAAAGATATCAATAACAATTAGCCTTAGTTTTTTATATTACATAGCAAAACTCCTCTTGCTTGCTCTCAAGAGGAGTTTAGATCGGTTTTTGCTTTTGAAAAATGAAAAAGTATCAGTGTTGTTTTATGTTATCGTAAGTATAATAGCCCATGCGAAAGGATTCAGGATGGCGTTTTATCTCTTCGACACGTATGTCGTTTGCCTTCTTGAATACTTTGTTTGCCAGACGGTTATCGAAGCTGCGGTTCAGATCGAAGATCTTACCCAAAACATTGAAGCTTCCAAAGAAAGACTCGAAGATAAAAAAGCAGACCTTTCGGTCTGCTTAATCATCTGTTTTATTCTTCCGGTTTCACCAGCACGCAGGCGAAGTCGTTGACGTTTGTCCCGGTAGGCCCTGTAACGATCAGTCCGCCCACAGCTTCCAGCGCGTGATACGAATCGTTGTCTTTAAGGGTCTGCCCCACATCGATCCCTTTTGTAATTAATTCTCCTGCTGTATCTCCGTCAACGTATCCCCCAGCTGCATTCGTCGGTCCATCGGTTCCATCGGATCCCACGCTGAAGACTGCTGCTTTCATACCGGCGATGCCTTCAGCCGCTGCCAGCGCCAGTTCCTGGTTACGTCCGCCAAGACCTGTCCCGGTGACATGTACCACGGTCTCGCCCCCTGCGATGAAGGCAAGCTTATGATCTGTACCTCTATGCTCCCGGGCAATTCCTGCCAGCCACTTTCCGGCATCTTTTGCTTCGCAGTCCAGTGTATCTGTCAGAATCTCTGTCTCGTAGCCCAGTTCTTCGCAAGCAGCCTTCGCTGCGAGGCAAAGTTCCCTCACACTGCCGTTTATAAAGGTCTCCACGTTATGCAACCCCTTGGGAGTTTCACATTTCAGACAATCCAATGCAGCGTCGCTCAGCCTCAGCTCATATTTCTTTGCGATCTCCAGAGCATCTTCGCATGTGGAGCTGTCCGGATATGCCGGTCCGCTGGCTATCATGTCCAAAGGATCTCCGATGATATCGCTCAAAACTATGCTGTAAACTCTTGCAGGCGCACACTGTTCCGCGAACCTTCCTCCTTTGACTCCGGACAGGCGCTTCCTTATGGTGTTCATCTCCGTGATGGATGCCCCGCTCTTAAGCAGTTGCTCTGTTATGTCCTGAAGTTCCTCACCGGGAATCAGGGGCTTTTCAAATACAGCGCTTCCGCCACCTGAGATCAGAAATATAACCGTATCTTCTGCGCGCAAACCGCTTACCAGTTCAATTGCCCTCTCCGTTGCCCGAAAACTGTTCTCATCGGGCACCGGATGCCCTGCTTCGAAACACTCACAGCCGTCGATCATACCTTTCACGTGACCGTACTTGGTGATCACGATGCCGGAATCCATATGATCCCCCAGAATCTCCCGAGTAGTCTTCGCCATCTGATAAGCGGCTTTGCCTATGGCCACCATCAGCACCCGGCCGCTGAACTCTCTGCCCTCAAGGGCGCGCTTCACCGCTTCGTCAGGAAGCACGGCCCGGATAGCCTTTTCAGTTATATATTCAGCTTGTTTTCTTAATTCTTTCATGATCCTTCTCAAAAAAACTGCTGCGCAGAAACTCTCCATGCGCAGCAGATATTTTTCTTTTACAGTCCCAGGCCGAAGGCGTTTCTTACCCTCTTCATGGTGACCTGAGCGATGGCGTCCGCTCTCTCAGCTCCATCCTTCAGCACTTCCACCAGTTCAGGAGACTGCCTGATCTCGTTGAAGCGGTCGCGGATGGGAGTAAGGGCTTCTACCGTGACTTCCACAAGATCCTTCTTGAAGTCACCGTAGCCATGTCCCTCGTACTGAGCTTCCAGTTCCGGAATGGGTTTTCCGGAAAGAACGCTGTAGATGGAAAGCAGATTTGAGATTCCGGGCTTGTTTTCCACGTCGAATCTCACTACTCCGTCGGAGTCTGTAGTAGCCTTCATGATGGACTTCTTGATCTTGTTATTATCGTCTAAAAGCGATATACGACTATGCACGTTTGTAGCGGACTTTGACATCTTTGAAGTAGGATCATCCAGGGCCATGATCCTGGCGCCTTCCTTCATGAATCTACCCTCCGGGACCACGAAAGTGTTCTTGCCGTAGAAGTGATTTACGCGGATTGCCAGATCTCTGGTAAGCTCGATGTGCTGCTTCTGATCGTTACCTACGGGAACGATGTCAGTGTCGTAAAGAAGTATATCCGCAGCCATCAGCACAGGGTATGTGAGAAGTCCTGTTCCCACGGATTCCTTGCCCTGAGACTTGGACTTGAACTGAGTCATCCTGTAGAGTTCTCCGGTGTTGGACGCACAGTTCAGGATCCAGCCGAGTTCCGCATGTCCGGAAACCGATGACTGAACGAATACTATGGACTTCTTAGGATCCACGCCTACAGCCAGATACAGCGCAGCGACGTCAAGTATGTGCTGCTTCAGTTCCTTTGGATCCTGTGGCACGGTGATGGCGTGCTCGTCAACGATGCAGTAGATGCACTCGTGATCCTCCTGGAGCTCAACGAACTGCTTCAGCGCTCCTAAATAATTTCCCAAATGAATGTTTCCTGTGGGCTGAACACCCGAAAAAACCCTTTTCATTACTTTTACCTCAAAATACTAAAAATATATATTACGTATTATACACAAATCCGCTCAAAAGACAATGCCCGACTGAACATTTTCAAACAAAATGACGTCTGTATCAGCCGGTGTTTTCCGCAGGAGCGTTGGATCGGCCTGCGAAATAACGAAGTTAAGTGGCCCGGAGTCCGAAACTGTCTGAGCCGGGAGTACCTGAAGTGATGGTGGTTCTGTTAAGTGAACCGGCCTTTTCATGCTCGCATGTATAAGGACGGTGAACTTAAAAGAACGGCGAACTCAGTTCGCATCAATTCAGGTACGAAGCGGCGAGTTTTTCGGACTCCCCGCGAAACAAGTTACGAGCAGTCTGCCGATCCAAGCGACGAGGACTTCGCCGGCAGATACAGACGTCATAACTCTTCTTTGAATTTTTTTACAATATTTTTCTCTGCTCTGGAAATGGTCATCTGGGAGACCCCCAGTTCCCTGGCGATCTCAGCCTGCGGCCTGTTTTCCAGAAACCTCTGTCTGAAGATATACCTGTTGGTATCGCTTAAGCTTTCCAGCACCCGGGAGATGATCTCCGCCATCTCTATCCTTTCGTAACCCTTTTCGGTAAAGCCTACGAACTTCTCGATGGCCGAGCCCTCGTCATCCGTATCCGCTGCGCTTTCCAAAGAAAATGCGCCGTAAGCCTTGGAACTTTCCATGGCCTGGATGACCTGCTCCTCCGTGTAACCTGTGGCTTCCGCCAGTTCTTCCACGGTGGCCGGCCTGCCCTTGGCTTTAAGGATGGAATCTTCCGCATCTCTTAGTTTTACCACCAGTTCCTTCTGCCTTCTCGGCACGCTAAGACTCCACTCCTTGTCCCGGAAGTATTTCTTTATCTCTCCCAGGATGGTGGGCGTGGCAAAGGTGCGGAACTCAAAGCCCTTTTCAGGGTCGAATCTGTCTGCTGCATTGACAAGGGCCAGGGCTCCCGCCTGGTAAAGGTCGTCGTATTCAACTCCCTTTCCCAGGTATTTGCGTATAAGTATGTCGATCATGTACAAATGGTCTTCTACCAGTTTGTTACGTTCTTCGATATCCTTCATTTCCCGGTCTTTGTCATAATAATTGTTTTGCGGTCTTCCTCACATGAGACTTCCACGCTATCCATGAGAGTCCTTATGAGGAGCTTGCCTATCTCGCCCTCGTTGGGGCAGTCAAGGCAGCGCTTGTTGGTCTTCTCCATGAGTTCATGGGAATCGTTTATGACCTTTATCGTTATCTTTTTGGGTTCGGTCTCGCATTCAACCGTATACTCCTTGGCGTAGCCCGCCATTTCATGGCAGGACACCAGCTGGCAGGCTTCGCCCGTTGCGGTCTTTATGTCTTCGATCTCTTCCACATCAAAACCGCAGCCGGCGGCTACTGAGCCTACTGCCAGCCTTACGGTACAGATATGTTCCGGTCTTCCCGGGATAACGAATTTGAATCTTTCAGACATTACAGTTTCATTTCCTCCTGAGGATCGGGCTCTTCAGCAGCCTTCTTTGCCTTAGGCGCAGGGGCTTCAGCCTCTTCCTCGTCATCTCTTGCGACCTTGGAAATGGCGATGATATCCGCATCTTCACCGACGTTCATGATCTTTACGCCCTGAGTAGCACGTCCGAGCTTGGACACCTCTCTTGCGGGCACTCTGATGATAACTCCGTCGGAGTTGATGAGCATCACGTCGTCGTCATCGTCAACTACGATGGCGCCTACCAGTTCACCGGTCTTCTTGAATTTAGCCTTGTCGTATGTGAGCAGGCCCTTGCCTCCTCTTACCTGGATCTTGTAATCCTTAGCTCTCGTTCTCTTACCAAAGCCCTTCTTGGTAACTACCATGAGTTCCTGTTCAGGTCTGGTGAGTTCCATGGATACTACTTCATCCTTTGCCTCAAGCTTGATGGCTCTTACACCGCCGGCGATACGGCCCATGGGCCTTACGTCATCCTCGGAGAAGCTGATGCACTTACCTTCTCTTGTAACGATGATGATGTTATCGGATCCGGTGGTCTGCTTAACTCCGATGAGCTCGTCGCCTTCCTTAAGCTTGATGGCGATGAGTCCGGTCTTGCGGTTGGTGATGAACTCAGTAAGAGCGGTCTTCTTGATGGTACCCTGCTTGGTCACGCAGATCAGGAATCTGTTGGCCTCGGATTCATCAAGCCTGATTACAGCGGTAACTCTCTCCATGGACATGAGAGGTATGAAGTTCACGATAGGAATTCCCTTAGCTGTACGTGATCCTTCGGGTATCTCGTAAGCCTTGATCATGTGGACTTTACCCAGGTTGGTGAAGAAGAGCAGATTATCGTGAGTGGAGCACATGATCATCTGTTTTACAAAGTCATTCTCTCTGGTGGTGAGACCGGTGATTCCCTTGCCTCCCCTCTTCTGTGCTCTGTATGTGTCTGCAGGTACTCTCTTGGCGTAGCCTAAGTGAGTAAGGGTGATGCAGACGTCCTCTTCATGGATCAGATCCTCTTCATCGATCTCAGCCTCGTCGGCCTGGATCTGGGTCTTTCTCTTGTCTCCCCATTTTTTCTTTACTTCCAGAAGTTCATCCTTTACAACTCCCATGAGTTTGTGAACGTCGTTCAGAAGTGATTCATAGTATGCGATCTTATTCAAAAGGTCTACATATTCAGCTGTGATCTTCTCACGTTCCAGACCCTGCAGTCTTCTCAGCTGCATGTCCAGGATGGCCTTAGACTGTATCTCTGAAAGACCGAAACGCTCCATCAGTTTTTCCTGAGCGTCATCGTAGGATGATCTGATGATCTTGATGATCTCATCGATGTTATCCAGAGCGATGAGGTAACCTTCCAGGATGTGAGCTCTGGCTTCAGCCTTCTTTTTATCGTACTCGGTCCTTCGGGTTACTACGTTCTTCTGATGGTTGAGATAAATGTCGATTATCTCTCTGATATTCAGGATCTTGGGCTTGCCCTCGTCGATGGCAAGCATGATCATGGATACGTTCTTCTGAAGCTGGGTGTGCTTGTATAATCTGTTGAGGATTATTTGAGCATTTGCATCCTTCTTCAGTTCGATGACGATCCTGAGACCTTCACGGTTACTCTCGTCTCTGATCTCGGTAATGCCTTCAAGCTGTTTTGCCTTAACAAGTTCAGCCATCTTCTGGATGAGAGCAGCCTTATTTACCTGGTAAGGGATCTCCGTTACGATGATCTGCTGCTTACCGCGGCTTCCCTCTTCAATGGTGGCAACTGATCTTACAACTACCTTGCCCTGACCTGTTCTGTAAGCTTCCTTGGCGCCGCCTTTTCCCATGATGATTCCGCCTGTGGGGAAATCCGGAGCCTTGATGATCTTGATTATGTCATCAATGGAGCATTCAGGCTCGTCGATCACCTTGACGCAGGCATCGATGGTGTCTGACAGATTGTGAGGAGGAATGGACGTAGCCATACCTACCGCGATACCGTCTGAACCGTTGATCAGAAGGTTGGGCACTCTGGAAGGAAGAACCACAGGCTCCTCTTCCTCGCCGTCATAGTTGGGAACGAAGTCCACGGTATCCTTATCGATGTCTCTCAGCATCTCCAGTGAGAATGGAGTCATTCTGGCCTCGGTATAACGGGAAGCAGCGGCTCCGTCTCCGTCGATGGAACCGAAGTTTCCGTGACCGTCCACCATCATGTATCTCATGTTCCAGGGCTGAGCCAGTCTTACCATGGCATCGTAGATGGATGAATCACCGTGAGGGTGATATTTACCCATTACTTCACCGACGATACGCGCACTCTTCTTGTGAGGCTGGTTGGGAGAGATTCCCAAAGCATCCATGCCGTAAAGGATCCTCCTGTGAACGGGCTTCAGTCCGTCACGGGCATCAGGAAGGGCACGTGAAACTATAACCGACATAGCGTAGTCGATATAGCTCTGTTTCATTTCGTCGTAGATCTCATGCTGGATCATTTTTGTATCTTCAAAAAACGTCGTCATGTGTTCCCCTCCTTTCCTTAAGCATCTATTGTCGCATAGTGAGCGTTATCTTCGATAAATTTCTTTCTGGGCGGAACCTTGTCTCCCATGAGGGTGGAGAAGATCTCGTCAGCCTGAGCTGAATCCTCGATGGTTATCTGCACAAGAGTTCTGTGGTCATAGTCCATGGTGGTTTCCCAAAGCTGGGAAGCATCCATTTCTCCAAGACCTTTGTATCTCTGGATCTCCAGCTTTCCGGGAAGTGATTCAACTTCCTGAAGCTTTCTTTCCTGCTCCTTATCGGAATATGTGTACCATACGTCTTTACCCTTCTTTATTCTGAAGAGAGGCGGCTGAGCCGCATAGACGTAACCGTTCTCGATAAGGGGTTTCATATATCTGTAGAAGAAGGTCAGAAGCAGAGTTCTGATATGAGCTCCGTCCACGTCAGCATCGGTCATGATGATGATCTTATGATATCTCAGCTTGTCCAGGTCGAAGTCCTGTCCGATACCGCAACCGAAGGCTGTGATCATGTTCTTGATCTCATCTGAGTTCAGGATCTTATCAAGTCTGGCCTTTTCAACGTTCAGGATCTTACCTCTCAAGGGAAGGATGGCCTGACGCTTACGGTCACGTCCGTCCTTGGCGGATCCGCCTGCGGAGTCTCCCTCTACCAGGAAGATCTCTGAAAGTTCAGGATTCTTTTCTGAGCAGTCAGCCAGCTTTCCGGGAAGAGATGTGCTTGTAAGAGCGTTGGTATTTCTGATTATGTTCCTTGCCTTACGTGCAGCTTCCCTTGCTCTGGCAGCCTTGACGCACTTTTCGATGATGGTCTTGGCCTGTGAAGGATTCTGCTCCAGGAAAGCCATGAGATAATCGTTGGTGGTAGTTTCCACGAAACCTCTGATCTCGGGATTTCCAAGTTTACCCTTGGTCTGTCCTTCGAATTCAGGTTCCTGAAGTTTGACGGATACTACTGCGGTGAGACCTTCTCTTACGTCGTCACCGGTGAGAGCATCGTCGTTATCCTTCAGAAGCTTGGCTCTTCTGGCATAATCATTTATTACCCTGGTCAGAGCGGATTTAAACCCTACTAAGTGAGTTCCTCCGTCTACAGTATTTATATTATTTGCATAACCCAAAATCAGTTCGCTGTAGCTGTCGGTGTACTGCATGGCGATTTCAAGCTCATACTTTTCCTTCGCTACCTCGAAATATATTACGTCGTTATGGATGGCATCCTTGTTATGATTCTGATATGCCACCATTTCCTTGATTCCGCCTTCATAGTGGAAAACTTCCTGTTTTTTGCGTCCTACTCTCTCATCCTTAAGAGTGATCTTGATGCCTTTGTTTAAGAAAGCCATCTCTCTTACTCTGTGCTGGATGGTATCGTAGTCAAAAACAGTTGTCTCGAAGATCTCAGGATCAGGCCAGAAAGTAGTCTTGGAACCGGTCTTTCTGGGAGCATCTCCTATTACCTCCAGAGGACTGGCGTATCTGCCCTGTCTGTATTCCTGATGATATATCTTGCCGTTTCTTCTGATCTCTACTTCCATCTTTGTGGAAAGAGCGTTAACTACGGATGCGCCTACGCCGTGAAGACCGCCGGATACCTTATATCCCCCACCGCCGAACTTACCGCCGGCATGGAGAACCGTATGGATAACTTCCACAGCAGGAATACCCATCTTAGGGTGCTTGTCTACAGGCATACCACGTCCGTCATCCTCTACGGTTATGGAATCATCCTGATTAATGGTTACTTTTATGTTCTTGCAGTATCCTGCAAGTGCCTCGTCTATACTGTTATCTATTATCTCGTAGACGAGGTGGTGCAGGCCTCTCGGTCCGGTTGAACCGATGTACATGCCCGGACGTTTACGTACAGCTTCCAGTCCCTCTAAAACCTGTATTTGCGCCGCATCATACTGGCCTGAAGTTTTCTCTTCTAAACTCATTCTTCTCTCCTCAAAATTTTGGGTTAATATTTTTAAAAAATCACAAAATCATACATAATGTAGTATAGCACAAATCAACACTTGTGGCAAGTTTTTTGATATATTTAATGAAATATTATTAAAAACTTCTAAAAATCGATGAAAACGGAAATTTAAGCAATAAAAAACTCTAAAAATTATGGTATATAACCATAAAATTTAGAGCTTTTTTTCGACTTTTCCTTTTACTACTCTGAATATGGATGCGTCCGGGAATTCTTCCATCAGTTTTTCCTGCATTTCAGCAGTGGTTATGAAAAGCTGATTGAATGATAAAGTCTTTATCAGATATTCCTGTCTTTCAAGATCCAGTTCACTTAAAACGTCATCAAGAAGTAAGATGGGATATTCCCCTGTTTCCTTCTTTATTATATCTATTTCTGCAAGTTTAAGGGATAATGCAGCAGTTCTCTGCTGACCCTGGGAACCGAAATTTCTGACGTTTATCTTATTATCATCAGTTTTAATAAAGAAATCTATATCATCTTTATGAGGACCTTTAGTTGTAGTCCTCATTCTCATGTCATTATCAAATGAATCTTTTAATACTTTATAGAATATGGATTTCTGTATGGTCTGATTATCGTTATATTCTATATTGGGATCGTATTTTAATGATAATATTTCTTTATTATTTGTGATTCCTTTATGTATCTCTCTGCTGGTATCGGAAATCTCATTTATAAAGGAATTTCTCTGGATCATTATCTTTGATCCGTAGTCTGCCAGCTGCTGATCCCAGATATCCATCATATCAGGATCTATATACATTTCTTTAAGATATGTATTTCTTTCCAGAAGGACCTTTTTATAGTTATATAGATTATTATAGTAAGAAGGTCTTATCTGACAGAGTTCCTTATCTATGAACTTTCTTCTCTTTTCAGGTTCATCCTTTACGATTTTAAGATCATCCGGACTGAATATTACTATATATACGTTATCAAGAAGCTGAGAAGTCTTTTTAATTTTGACTCCGTCTATTTTTACTGTCTTTTTATGGTCTTTATTTATGATGATATTTATATCCATATCACCTAAATCTTTATTATAGACCAGATCAATAATGCTTCTTTCAGCGCCGAATCTTATCATATCAGTATCTTTTGAAGTTCTGAAGGATCTTCCAAGAGATGATATATATATAGATTCAAGTAAATTAGTCTTACCCTGAGCGTTTGAACCGATTATTATATTAACTTTTTTGTCAAATTCTAAATCAAGGACCTCATAATTTCTGAAATCCTTGATTTTTAAAGTCTTTATATACATTTATTGATAGTCTGAATATTATAAATTGGTTATTCTTACAGGAAGAACTAAATATTCATATTCATTTCCTTCTATAGGTCTGATAAGACAAGGACTTATAGGAGTATTGAAAAGCATCTTGATATTTTCATCATCTATTACCTTCAGTGAATCAAGAAGATATTTTGAATTGAAACCTATAACAAGGTCTTTTCCGTCTCTTGAAATGAAAACTTCTTCTTTTACGTTACCTTCTTCAGATTTTGAAGTAATTTCCATCTCATTTTCTTTTATATTGAGTTTAATGAGATTATTTTTACCTACTTTTGCAAATAATGAAGCTCTTTCAATAGCATCAGTAAGATCGTTTTTATTGAGAACTATCTGAAGCTGGCTTTCTTTAGGAAGGATATCATTGTATTTTACATATTCTCCGTCAAGAAGTCTTACTACAACTTTGATATTATCTATAATGAAGAGAGCTCTCTTATCATTTAAGATAAGTTCTATTTCTTCTTTTTCAGTTTCTGCTTCTGAAATTATCTTCTGAACTTCATTAAGTGTTCTTGCAGGAACTATTATATTCTGTTCTCTTTCATTATTGATATTTTCTCTTGCAACAGCCATTCTGAAACCGTCAAGAGCAACCATATTAAAGGAATTTTCCTTCATTTCAAATAAGACGCCGGTTATCACTCCCCTGCTCTCATCAATAGATGCAGCAAAGTTTGTCTTTTTGATCATTTCCTTTAATATTTCTTTATCAAATACGAGTTTTTCACCTTCACTTCCCAGGTTGATCTTAGGAAATTCATCAGAAGGACTTCCTATGATATTGAATTCTGAAGATGAGCACTTGATAAGAACATTTCCTTCATTTTCTTCTATATATATAATGTCTGAAGGTAATTTGCGGATGATATCGCTGAAAAGTTTAGCCTGAACAACTATTTCACCCGGTTCATAGTCAACTACTTCAAATTTATTTTCTATTGAAATATCAAGATCTGATGCAGACATGGTTACAAAACCGTTTTCATCTACATTTATGAGAATTCCTTTTAAGATAGGAATAGTCGTTCTTGAAGTAACAGCTTTTGAAACGATATTGAGAGCTTTAACAAGAGTACTCTGTGAACATGAAAATCTCATTTTTGATCCTCCATAAATCCATCAAGATTTATTAATTATATATAGTTAAAATAGTAATAGTAGTAATAGAGCCTGTTGATATTGTGGATAACTCATCTGAAGCCTTGAAAATACTGGAAAAGTTATTCTTTTTTAATAGGGATAAGTTTTAAAAGTTATCCCTGTTAAAATGAAAACTATTATCAATCTCTTATTTCCTTCTTAAGAGAATTAATTATTTCAGCAAAATTCTTATCCTGATTTATTTCATCTTCTATCTTACCGCAGGCATATTTGACCGTAGTATGATCTCTTCCGCCAAACATATCTCCTATCTTAGGGAAAGAACTGTCAGTCATCTCTCTTATAAGATACATTGCTACCTGTCTCGGAAATGCGATATTATTTGTTCTCTTTGAAGATTCTATGTCAGCTACCTTTATATTATAGTACTTACATACTATTTTTTTGATTTTTTCAGGAGTGATCATAGTTTCGCTGTTGGAAAGTATATCTTTAAGAACTTTTTTTGCGAAAGCTTTATTTGGTTTTTCTCCTAGTGTTTCAGAGAAGAATTTAACTCTGGTAAAAGCTCCTTCAAGTTCACGGATATTATCTTTTATCTTTTCAGCGATGATATTGATTACTTCTCTCAGATCATCATCTATTTCCATACCCAGGATCTGAGCATTTTTCTGAAGGATAGCTACTCTGGTCTCATAATCAGCCGGCTGGATATCAGCCATGAGATTCCACTGGAATCTTGTTATGAGTCTTTCATCCAGACCCTGTAATTTATTGGGATCCTTATCAGCTGTGATTATTATCTGTTTATTATTCTGGAATAAAGCATTGAATGTATAGAAAAATTCTTCCTGAATACGTTCTTTATCTTCTAAAAACTGAACATCGTCGATGATAAGTACATCAACTTTTCTGTATTTGGATTTAAATTCATTCATTCTCTTTTCCTGGATGGCTGTTACATAGTCATTCAGGAAATTTTCAGATGAAGTATAAAGAACGTTGGTCTCAGGATCGTTTTCAAGTATCCTAATACCTATAGCCTGGATAAGATGGGTTTTGCCCAGACCGGATCCACCGTAAATAAAAAGAGGATTGGATGCTATTCCGGGAGATTCAGCTACAGCCAGTGCTGCTGCATGGGCAAAACTGTTGGAAGGTCCCACTACAAAATTATCAAAGGTATATTTAGGATTCAGGAATTTCTCTGCAAGCAGAGTTTTTCTGGATTTTTTTCTGGTCTTCTTAGCCGGTTTAACCTCAGAATTATCCCCATTATCCACAGAGTTATCCACAGGTAATTCACCCTTGACTATAACTCTGTATTCTTCTCCTAATACTTCCTTAAATGCGTCCTGAAGCAGATTAAGATATCTGCTGTTGATAATATCCGCAAAAAAATCAGGATCCATGGTCGTATTAACGTCCATATAGATCATGTTGAGCCTGTTATCTATTTTTTTTACTTTGAGAGGGTTGAGAAACCAGGTCTCATAGCATACAGGTGTTACCTGATCCTTGATAAGAGACAAAACTGCTTTCCAAACTTCACTGTAATTGTTCATCAAAAGTCTCCTTATGAGTGTGTATTACAATTATAGCTGATAAGTTATCCACAGGCAAGAAAAAAATCTGTGGATAACTTATGTTTTTTTATGTATTTTAATTGACAAAACCCATATATTTTATTATAATACTTTAGTCTATGTGTCGATTGAAATTCAGATCGATATTAAATAAGTTAAGAAAGGAGAACTGAGACTCATGAAAATGACTTTACAGCCTAAAAAGAGACAGAGAATGAAGGAGCACGGCTTCAGAAAGAGAATGTCCACCAAGAACGGCAGAAACGTACTTAAGAGAAGAAGAGCTAAGGGCAGAAAGAGATTATCCGCCTAAGAGAAATCATGCTAAAGAATAATGTTTTGAGAAAAGAAGCCGACTTCGATAACGTCTATAAGAGAGGCAGATCCGTCGGCGACAAATATGTGGTAGTCTTCTACATAAAGAACCACAGAGACATGAACAGGACGTGTTTTTTAGCAAGCAAGAAAGTGGGAAACAGTGTCAGAAGAAACAGAGCGCGCCGTCTCATGAGAGAGAGCTACCGCTTGTTTAAGGACAGACTACCCGCGGGTTATGACGTTATCATCATAGCCAGAAACACCATTACCGGCAGAAAGTTTTCAGAAGTAGACAAGTCCATCAGAAGAGCCTTTGAAAGAGCAGGACTCCTGAAGGAGGAATAATTTAAGATATGAGAAAAGTACTTATCCTGATCATCAGGTTCTATCAGAATTTCATATCTCCGCTGTTCCCGCCTACGTGCCGGTTTACGCCTACCTGCTCCACTTATTTTATCCAGGCTTTAGAAAAATACGGAGTATTTAAAGGTAGTTATTTGGGAATCAAACGAATTTTAAGGTGCCACCCCTGGAGTGAGGGAGGATATGATCCCGTACCTTAAAAATTTTGGAGGAAACTGAAAGAATGAGTTTATTAGCTACACCTTTGAGCTATTTGCTTACCCTGCTCTATAATTTAGTGCACAATTACGGTATAGCAATCATTATCCTCACAGTCATTGTTAAGGCCGCCCTGTATCCTGTATATGCCAAATCCATGAAGTCCACCATGAAGATGGGAAAACTTCAGCCTAAAATGCAGGAACTTCAGCAGAAGTACGGCAAGGACAGGGAAGTTTATCAGCAGAAGGTATCTGAACTGTATAAAGAAGAAGGAGCTTCCATGTACGGAGGCTGTCTTCCCATGATCGTTCAGATGATCGTTATCATGGGTCTGTTCGCACTCTTAAGAACTCCCATGAGATACATGACTGATGAGAACATGCTCTATGCCATCCACGAAACATTCCTCTGGATACCGGACCTTTCTCAGCCTGATAAGTGGATACTTCCTCTTGCGGCTGCAGCTGCCACCTTCATTTCCTACTCCATGTCATCAATGCAGCAGATGCAGACAAGCATGGGAGGAGCAACAGGAAATGCCGCGCAGGGCAATATGATGGGTAAGATGATGAAATATTTCTTCCCTATCATGATCCTTTGGTTCGCGAGAACATATCCTGCAGGACTTGCTATTTACTGGTTCGGCAGCCAGGTCATCCAGATCTTCTACAACCTGAGATTCAACAAGTGGAAGAAACAGCAGGCAGAAGAGGATAAGAAGGCAAAGAAAGCAAAGAAAAAATAATCAATAATAATCTGACATCATAGTAACATTGGAGGAACGCTTACATGGATTATTCCGAGAAGTGGGGACGTGACGTCGACGAGGCAGTGAAGCTTGCCCTCGAAGATCTGAAGGTCTCCATAGATGAAGTGGATGTTACTGTTCTGGAGGAACCTTCCAGAGGATTTTTTGGAATAGGTTCCAAACTTGCTCTCGTCAGAGTAGAAAAGAAAAAGATCGCAGAACCTGAGCCGGAACCGCCGGCTCCTGCTCCCGTACCCGAGGTCAGAACAGAGGCCCCGAAGAAGCAGAAAAAAGAAAAGAAAAACAGACAGGAAAAATCCACCAAAGAAACCAAGACGCAGAAACCGGTGCTGGAAGTGCTGAAGGAAGATCCGGAAGAAGAACTTCAGGCGCTGGAAGACCATAAGGCGATCACTTTCCTTAAAGATGTGATCAAGGAGATGGGTCTTGAATGTGATGTTACCGGCAAAGCTGGCAAGGAGACTATTTACCTGAACATTCAGGGAAAAGACTCCGGAACCATAATCGGTAAGCGCGGACAGACTCTTGACTCCATCCAGTATCTGGTAAGCCTTGTTGTTAACAAGGATCAGAACAAGTATACCAGAGTTGTGGTAGACGCAGAAAACTACAGAGCTAAGCGTGAAAGGACCCTTGAAGCACTGGCATATCGCCTGGCTTCCAAGGTTTCAAGAAGCAAAAGGCCTGTTAAACTGGAACCTATGAACCCTTATGAAAGAAAGGTTATACATGCAACTCTTCAGAATCATCCCCACGTGACCACAAGATCCGAGGGAGAAGATCCTTACAGAAGAGTCATAATCGAACTAAAATAGTCTTTAAAACCTCATCGAAGTAATATATAATGTCTTCGATGAGGTTTTTTAAAGGAAAAACGATGAGAGAAGATACGATTGCTGCTATTTCAACTGCATATGGAGAAGGCGGAATAGGCATCATCCGAGTATCCGGAGATGAGGCTTTTGACGTTGTTCAGAAGATATTCACAGGAAAGCTCAGGGAAAGAGAGATGGTCTACGGCCATATCTTTGATGAGAAGACAGGAGAGACCATAGATGAAGTCATGGTCTGCTGCTTCAAAGGCCCGAAGAGCTATACTGCTGAGGACGTATGCGAGATCCAGTGCCACGGATCCGTCGTTTCACTGAAAAAGATCCTTTCCCTTACGCTGGAAAAGGGCGCGCGCCTTGCGGAGCCCGGAGAATTCACCAAAAGAGCTTTCCTTAACGGCAGGCTGGACCTTTCCCAGGCTGAGGCGGTCATAGACCTTATAAAAGCTAAGACTGACAGGACTTTTGAGGTGGCTCTGGACCAGCTGAGAGGCGGTTTTTCGGAAAAGATCAGGGGATTAAGGCAGAGATTAGTGGACGTTCTGGTGGATCTTACGGTTAACATCGATTATCCCGACGAGGACATCGAGGAAGTGACCTATGAGAAGCTTCAGAAAGGGCTGGAATCGCTTTGCTCCGATATCGCCGGACTCCTTGATACGGCTGACACCGGAAGGATAATGAGGGAAGGCCTCAGGATATCCATCATTGGCAAGCCCAACGTGGGGAAATCCTCTCTCATGAACGCGCTTCTCAAGGAGAGCAGGGCCATAGTTACCGCTATTCCCGGCACCACCAGAGACGTTATCGAGGAGGGGCTTTCCATCGGAGGCATACCGGTGATCCTCACGGATACCGCGGGCATCAGAAAGACCGACGATACCATTGAAAAGATAGGCATAGAAAAGAGCAAGGAAGCCTTCAACAAGGCAGATCTCATCATCTTCATAGCAGACCTTTCAAGGGAACTTGAGGAAGAGGACAAAGAGATACTTGAAGCAGCCAGAGGCCGCAAAGTCATCTGCCTCATGAACAAGTCCGACCTGGATAGGAAGCTGGACGAAGCTTCTCTTAGAGAGGCTCTGCCGGAGGCAGTATTCATCGAGGCTTCAGTGGCAAAGGATGAAGGTATCTCAGAACTTGAAAGCACCATTAAGAACATGGTCTACGGCGGCGAAGTAAGCCAGGGATCCAGCCTCATAGTCACAAACGCCAGACATGAGGCGCTTCTCAAGGAGGCATACAAGTCCCTTAAGGATGCAGCAGCCATGGTGGAGATGGGAGAACCCCTGGAACTCATAGAGATAGACGTTAATCAGGCATATTCATCCCTCGGACTCATTATCGGTGAGGAAGTGGGAGATGACATAATAAACGAGGTATTCAAGCGTTTTTGCCTCGGGAAATAGTCTTCAGCAGAGTGCATTTGTGTCAAAATGTAAATTAAAGATACTTTTGACACAAAATCAAGCTTTGTTGTGTCAAATGATAGAAAAAAGGGAGTTTTGACACAACTTTTCTGTGTCAAATAAGGTTAAAACCATCCAGTTGACACAAATATGCATAATATAATGAATAATTGTGTCAATTAGGTGCAAAACAACTATTTTGACACAAGAAAAAATGAAAAAGCTGTGTCAAATGATTTGGTTTTTAAGAAATTGACACAAATCGCGTAAGTTTTGTGTCAACAACTATAAATAGCATTGTTTTGACACAAGCAAAGCATACCTTATCGTAAATGGATATTAACAGGTGATATTATGGAACACATTTTCATGGGAGAATATGATGTCATAGTTATAGGAGCGGGGCACGCAGGATGCGAGGCAGCCCTTGCTTCCGCACGCCTTGGACACAGCACTCTCATGTTCAGCATCAATCTGGAAGCCATCGCCATGATGCCCTGCAATCCCTCCATCGGAGGCACCGGAAAGGGCCATCTGGTAAGGGAGATCGACGCTCTCGGCGGCGAGATGGGCAGGAATATCGACAAAAGCTTCATCCAGGTGAAGATGCTGAATACCGCAAAGGGACCTGCGGTCCATTCTCTCAGAGCTCAGGCGGATAAGAACAGGTATCATCTGGAGATGAAAAAGACTCTGGAGCACACGCCGAACCTGGACATGAGGCAGGGCGAGGTAACAGATCTGATCGTAGAAGACGGCAAAGTCACCGGCGTAGTCACCAGGACCCACACGTATTACAAGGCAAAGGCCGTGATCTTAGCCACCGGCACCTTCCTGAGGGGCAAAATATTCATCGGAGACGCTGCTTTCTTAAGCGGACCCAACGGACTGGCTCCTTCAGTGGAACTTGCAGACAATCTCAGGGAGAAGGGCATGAAACTCAGGCGTTTCAAGACCGGAACCCCTGCAAGATGCCTGGGTCAGAGCCTGAATTACGATGAAATGACTGAGCAGCAGGGCGATGAACAGATAGTTCCTTTCTCTTTCATGGACGATAATATCGGTGAAAACAAGGGACTTTGCTGGCTCAGCTATACAAATGAGGAAACTCACAGGGTCATCAGGGCCAATTTCCACAGATCAGCGCTCTTCGGAGGGCAGATCGAGGGTATAGGACCCAGATACTGTCCTTCCATCGAGGATAAGGTGAACCGCTTCAAGGACAAGGAGCGCCACCAGCTCTTCGTAGAGCCGGAAGGTCTGGATACCGATGAAATGTACATCCAGGGAATGTCTTCATCACTTCCCGAAGACGTGCAGAGAGATTTTTACAAAACCATCCCCGGCCTTGAGAATATTAGGATCGTGAGACCTGCATATGCCATCGAATACGATTGCATAGATCCGCAGGACCTGAAGCTCAGCTTGGAGTACAGAGGACTGGAAAACCTGTTCTGCGCAGGCCAGTTCAACGGTTCATCGGGCTATGAAGAGGCTGCCTGCCAGGGTCTGATGGCCGGAATCAACGCAGTTCAGAAAATCGAGGGAAAGGAACCCTTCGTTCTGGGCCGCGATGAAGCCTACATCGGAGTGCTCATAGACGATCTGGTGACCAAAGGAACCAATGAGCCCTACAGGATAATGACTTCCAGGGCGGAGTACAGACTTCTTCTCAGACAGGACAACGCAGATCAGAGGCTTACAGAGAAGTCTTACCGCATAGGACTGGCGGATGAGGAGAGGTATCGGAGATATCTTAAAAAGATACAGGCTGTGAAGCAGGAGAAGGAGAGGCTGGAGGCGAAAACCCTTGGCGCAGCTGAGCTCCGGGAGTTTTTGGTATCCCACGGAACCACCAAAGTCGAAGGAAGGACCAGCTTCATGGAACTGTTGAAACGCCCTCAGATCAGCTATGACGATCTGGCTGAGATCGATGATGAGACCAGACCTAATCTGACATATCACGAAAAGACCCAGCTGGAAGTGGAGATAAAGTACGAAGGCTACATCGCCAAGCAGATCCAGCAGATAGAAAGATATAAGAGGCTCGAGGATAAGAAACTGGACGAGAGTCTGGACTATGAGAGCATAGACGGACTGAGGCTGGAAGCAAGGCAGAAGCTGAATCAGGTAAAGCCCCTCAGCATCGGCCAGGCCTCCAGAATATCCGGAGTTTCGCCTGCAGATATCAACGTCCTCATGGTATACCTTGAAAAGAAGAGAAGAGAGAAGAATTGAAGCTTACAGAAGAAAAGAACGCAATACTTGAAAAGTATATGGAAGGGATACTGGCCTGGAACGAGAAGGTCAACCTGACGAACATCACAGATCCCGCGGAATTCCGCATCAAGCATAACGCGGATTCTTTGATGTGCGTTGATTTTCCTGAATTTCTGGAGGCTGAGACCGTCATAGACGTGGGCACCGGCGGAGGCTTCCCGGGAATACCTCTCGCAGTATACGCTCCTGAAAAGCAGTTCACACTTCTGGATTCACTGAACAAAAGGCTGAAGATCATAGATGAACTGGCGGGTGAACTGGGAATAAAGAACATAACTCTCGTTCACGGCAGAGCAGAGGACGCCGCAAGGGCAAAGGAACACAGGGAAAAGTACGATCTCTGCGTGTCCAGAGCGGTATCCAACCTGGCGACCCTTTCGGAGTACTGTCTGCCCTTCATCAAGGTGGGCGGATATCTTCTGGCATACAAGGGACCCGGGGCTGAAGAGGAAGTGAAGGAAGCCACAAAAGCCTTGAAAACACTGGGCGGAAGCCTTGTTGACATCAGGGAGACCAGCATGGAGGAGTATGGCCTCGACCACAGGATCCTGGTTATAAAGAAGGTAAGGAACACTCCTAAGGCATACCCCAGAAAGGCGGGTACGCCGCTGAAGGAGCCTTTAAAATAGTCCTCAGAGGGCAAAGGAACTGCATATAACTTGACAATGTAACACATTTGTGTTACATTTTGCTTATGGAGGTGATATCATGGCCGGAACTATCACTATAAGGGTAAACGATAACGAGGAAGAATGGCTGAACAGGATGGCAGTCATTTATGGCATGGGGAAATCGTCACTTTTGAAGAGACTTGCTTTTGAGAAGCTTGAAGATGAGTATGATATCATGGTAGCTGAGCAGGCATATAAGGACTATCTGGACAGCGGCAGAAAGACTACTCCTATCGGAGATTTCTGGAGGGAATTAGATGAAGAAGTATGAGGTTGTTTTATCCGAGCGCTTCAAGAGAGAATTCCGTAAGATCGACAAGTATACGCAGAACATACTCAGGTCGTGGATCAATAACAATATCGTTGATTGTAAGGACCCAAGGCTTCATGGCAAATCACTTACGGGAGACATGAAGGGGCTTTGGAGGTACCGGATCGGCGACTACCGAATGATATGCGAGATCCGGGATGATGAGCTGATAATACTGGCACTCACGGTCGGGCACAGGCGTGAGGTTTACGATCAGCAACGTTATCTCCATGAAGAAACAGAGCCGGATATCGATGAATAATTGACATTTTGATTAAGATGTTTCACGTGAAACATCTTTTTTATTTTTTAATTTTATAGATATTTTTACGTTATTTTGTAGATATTTTTTACAATATATAGTATAATATAGGCATCTGTTAAAAGGAGGATCAAAGTGGGTAAATCAATAGCAATATTTAATCAAAAGGGTGGAGTTGGAAAGACCACTACCAATATCAATCTTGCTGCCTGCCTTGCCATGAAGGGTAAGAAGGTGCTGATTCTGGATATCGATCCTCAGGGGAACACTACCAGCGGCATTGGCGTAGCCAAGCGCAACCTGAAGAATACGGTATATAATATCCTTATAGACAAGAATTATGACCCCAGAAGGGCCATAATCCACACAAACACTGAAAATCTGGACCTTATTCCGGCCAGTGTAGACCTTGCCGGAGCTGAAGTCGAGCTGGTTCAGATCGAAGAAAGAGAAAAAACTCTCAAGATCGGTCTGGATAAGGTAAGGGACGACTATGATTACATCTTCATAGACTGCCCTCCTTCACTTGGACTTCTCACCATCAACTCTCTTACTGCAGTTGATTCCGTCCTGATCCCTATTCAGTGTGAATTCTATGCGCTGGAAGGCGTAAGCCAGCTGGTAAGCACTATAGAACTGGTAAAAAAGAGCCTGAATCCCAAGCTGGAGATCCAGGGCGTCGTTCTCAGCATGTTCGATGGCAGAACGAACCTTTCCATCGCTGTAGTTCAGGAAGTAAAGAAGTATTTCGGGGACAAGGTATATTCCACCGTCATTCCCAGGAACGTAAGGTTGGCGGAAGCCCCCAGTTTTGGCCTGCCTATCATCAAATATGACCCCAAGTCCAGAGGCGCAGAGGCTTACAGAGACTTTGCAGACGAATTCTTAGAACTGGAGGAAGAGTAAATGGCAGGAACTAAAAAAGGAGGCCTCGGAAGAGGCCTGGAGGCGCTTTTTGCGGATTCCGTACCTGTTACCAGGGAAGTGAAGCCCTTAGAGACTGCCGCCAAGCCCGCGAAGAAAAGCGCAGAGAAGGCAGAACCGGCGGAAACCGTCCAGTATATAAGCATTCACGACGTTAAGCCCAACGCAAATCAGCCCAGAAAGGTCTTCGATGAGGAAAAAATCGCCGAATTGGCTGCTTCCATCAAGGAAAACGGCATAATCCAGCCCCTTATCGAAAGAAAAAAGGGCAAGGGCTATGAGATCGTCGCAGGCGAAAGAAGATGGAGAGCCTCCGTCAAGGCTGAACTCAAGGAAGTTCCCTGCATCGTAAGAGAACTTGACGATGAACAGAACATGCTTCTGGCCATAGTTGAAAACATGCAGAGAGAAGATCTGAACCCCATGGAGGAAGCTGAAGGACTGAATCAGATGATCGCAGCCTACGGCCTTACTCAGGAGCAGGTTTCCAAGAGCATCGGTAAAAGCAGACCTTATATAGCCAATTCTCTCAGACTTCTGAAACTTCCCGAGGAGATCCGTGATCTCATTTCCGACGGCAGCTTAAGCGCCGGCCATGGCAGGACTTTGGTAAGCGTTCCGGATGAAGCCAGACAGATCGAGATCGCCAGAAAGATCCTGAAAGACGGACTTTCTGTAAGAGAGACCGAAAAACTGGCAGCGGAGAAGGACGAACCCGGAAAGAAGAGAAGAGGAAGAAAGCCCAAGGATCCTGATGTTGCAAGGGTCGAGGCTGATCTCAAAGAAGCTCTGGGAACCAGGGTAAATATCAAGAGAACAGGCAGAAAAGGAAAGATTGAGATCGAGTTCTTTTCCAGAGATGAACTGGAGAGACTGATTGAGATGCTGGAGAGCCTGGGAGACGTTCAGTAATACCGGAAAAAACAGATCAAAATGAAGAGTGTTTCACGTGAAACACTCTTTTCTTTTGCCACAAGATATCCGGTAGGAGGAGCAGCTCCAGAGGAAAGGAAAAAACGCCTATAATATATTATAGTAGGAAAAAGGTTTTTGGGGCTGGAAGTCATACTACATCTTGTGGATGCAATTATTATAATTATGTGTTATAATTATGTTGAGTTTTTGTGACCATGTGGAGAATGAGAGATGGAAGACAATAAACAATTCAACTCAAACGTACCGGTTCCCCGGATAGTCATAGACAGACAGGGAAAGGTCCTGAACGCCAACGAAAACATGGGAGAAGTGTTCCTTTACGAAGGTATCGTGGGAGCAGACGTGTTCGCCCTTACAGGAATCAAGGCTCAGGAACTCTTTGATACAGTGGAAAACCCTCAGCGACCGGTGATCAGCAGAAATGACAAGAAATTCAAGGTCATGGCGTTTCATGAGACCGGCAGCGAAGAGGAACTGACCATAGTTTTTCTTGACGTAACTGCGTTTGAGGAACTGAAAGACAGATATAACGACGAAAGACCCTGCGTGGCCAAGGTACAGATAGACAACTACGATGAGATAATCGAGGCTCAGGCCGAGAGCGGCAGCGCAAAGCTTGCTGCAACCATCGAAAAGATCATCAGAGACTGGGCAGCAGGCATGAACGGTTCTGTTGGAAAGATAAAAAACAACAAATTCATGATCTGGTTTACCCAGGGAAACCTCGAAAAAGAGAGTTTCAGGAAGTTTGAGATACTGGATGAGGTCCGCAAACTGGATTCAGGCACAGACTTCCCTGCCAGCCTTTCCATAGGTATCGGCGTAGGCGGCAAGACTCTGGACGTTACTGAGGATTATGCAGACGGAGCTCTGGACATGGCTCTCGGAAGAGGCGGTGACCAGGCCGTTATCAAGCATATCAATAAGACTGAGTACTTTGGAGGCAAACTACAGAGCGTAGAGAAGAGAAACAAAGGCAAGTCCAGGATCGTAGGACACGCCCTTACTCTGCTTATCAAACAAGCCCCGAGGATATTCATCATGGGCCATAAGTACTCCGATATGGACAGCTTCGGAGCAGCTCTCGGCATCGGAAGGCTTTGCATGGTGAACGGAAAGACACCGTACATAGTCATCGAGAATCCCAACGAGTCCCTGGAGGCTCTTCTGGCTCAGGCGAAAGACCGCGAGACCTTCAATTTCATAGGATGTGAAAGGGCTGAGGAACTCTGCGAAAAGGACAGCCTTGTCATAGTCGTGGACACCCACATTCCCAACATGGTACAGTGCCCCGCACTCCTTGAAAAGTCTGAAAAACTCGTAGTCATAGACCATCACAGAAAGATGGAGCTTTCCATCGAGAATCCTCTCCTGAACTACATGGAATCCTACGCTTCTTCATCATCCGAGCTGGTGGCGGAGATCCTGGGATACATGCTTCCCAAGAGAGAAATGGAGAAGATCGAGGCCGAGGCCCTTCTTGCAGGAATTACAGTGGACACGAATTACTTCTCCTTCAGGACCGGCGTCAGAACTTTCGAAGCCGCAGCCTGGCTCAGGAGACAGGGCGCAGATCCCACTGAAGTAAAGAGATTCTTTCAGGAGGATCCGGACTACGCTAAAATGAAGGCTAAAGCTCTTTCGGAGGCGGTCTTCATGAGAAACGGCATAGCCCTCACATCTATCGAAGGAACAAGGAGCGACGCGCAGCTTCTTTGCGCGCAGCTTGCTGATAAACTGCTGACCATCAAGGGTGTCAAAGCATCCTTTGCATGCGGCAGAAACATGGACAGACGCACGGTCATCAGCGCCAGATCTCTGGGAGACGTGAACGTGCAGGTCATCATGGAAAAAATGGGCGGCGGCGGCCATCTGAACAACGCGGCAGCCCAGGTGGACCTTTCAGTTGAAGGAGCCATCAAGAGAATCATGGAAATCACGGAGGAAATGATCGTATGAAAGTAATATTATTGGAAGACGTAAGAGGTTCCGGCAAGTCCGGCGACGTGGTGAACGTATCCGACGGATACGCCAGAAACATGCTGATCCCCAGAGGACTGGCGGTGGAAGCTACACCTCAGAACGTAAAGCAGCTTGAAAAGAAGAAGGAAGCCATTGCGAAGAAGTTCGCAGAAGACAAGGCTGCAGCTCTTGAAATGAAGAAGAAACTGGAAGAGATCACTATTGAGGTAAAGACCAAAGCCGGCAAGAACGGCAAGGTCTTCGGCTCCGTGACTTCTGCAGACATCGCGGAAGCTCTCCAGGCACAGGGCTTCGATGTGGATAAGAAAAAGATCCAGCTGGACAGCCCCATCAAGGCGACAGGAACCACCGACGTGAATGTTAAACTTTTCACAGAAGTATCAGGCAAAGTAAAGGTAAACGTAGTCTCCGAGTAATATTGGAGACCCTGAAGAGGTAAAGATATGGCGGAAAGGATACCTCCCCACAATGAAGAGGCCGAGAGATCGGTACTGGGCGCCGTTATGCTCAACAGAGAAGTTCTCTTTGACGTTCTGGAGCAGGTAAAGGAAGACGATTTCTACAACTCCAGCAACAAGGAGATCTTCGCGGCGATACTCGAATTATATAAAGAAAACAAGGCTGTAGACGTGCTCACCGTATCCGAGGAACTCAAGAAACGCGGAGTCCTTCAGATGGTGGGCGGAAGAGCCTACGTGGCGCAGCTCACTCTTGACGTGCCTTCAACGGTAAACGCTGCGGAATACGCCAAGATCGTTTCTGAAAAGGCAACCCTGAGAAAGATGATCTCCGCATCGGAGGACATTACCGACAAGGGATACAGAGCCAACATGGACGCTCACGAGATCCTGGACTATGCTGAAAAGAGTATTTTCAGCATCGCACAGAGGAATCAGAAGAGCGACTACAGCGACGTGCAGTCGGTTCTCCTCACCAACATCCAGGAAATCGACAAGGCTGCCCAGAATCAGGGCAAAGTCCTTGGTACGCCTACAGGTTTCAGAGATCTTGACGACAAACTCAACGGACTTCAGAGGTCAAATCTGGTCATCATCGCAGCCCGTCCCGCCATGGGAAAGACTGCTTTTGCGCTGAACATCGCACAGCAGAGCGCCGTCAAGGAAGGCTCCGTCGTAATGATCTTCAGCCTTGAGATGTCCAAGGAGCAGCTGGGACAGAGGCTTCTCTCCTCCCAGGCAAGGGTTGAATCCTCCAAGCTCCAGAGAGGAAGCCTGGACAAGAAGGATTGGGACAGGGTGAACCTGGCCCTGGACGAGATGCAGAAGGCAAAGATCTTCATAGACGATACCCCCGGCATCTCACTGATCGAAATAAGGAACAAATGCAGAAGACTCAAGGCCGAAAAGGGTCTGGACCTCATAGTTATCGACTATCTGCAGCTCATGAGTTCCCCTGAAAAGAGCGACAACCGTCAGGTGGAGATCTCCGCTATCTCCAGGAACCTGAAGCTCCTGGCCAGAGAGATGGACTGCCCGGTAATCGCCCTTTCACAGCTCAGCCGTGCGCCGGAACTCAGGACCGACCACAGGCCCAACCTTGCTGACCTCCGTGAATCCGGAGCTATCGAGCAGGACGCCGACGTGGTAATGTTCCTTTACAGAGACGAATACTACAACAAAGAGAACTCCGAGAAACCCGGAGTCTGCGAGATCAATATAGCAAAGAACCGTTCCGGCCCGACGGAAACGGTGGAACTTACGTGGGTCGCAAGATACACCAAGTTCAGCGATATGGCATAAGGGAGATAATTCATGAAATTTGACAAAGGTAAAACGAAGGATTACTACCTTTTTACCACCGATGTTGAAAACGTTTATATAAATGAATACATGACGGAAGCTCCCGGAGAGTACGTGAAAGCCTATCTTTACGGGTTGTTTTGCTCTGAGCATGGCATGGAACTGAAGTCCGCCCTGATGGCTGAAGTCCTCCACATGGACGAGGACCGCCTGAGAGAAGCCTGGGAATACTGGGAAAGGATGAACGTCGTGGCCATCGAAGAGGAGGATGACGACTATACAGTGGTTTTCCTGAGCCTCAGAGAACAGCTTTTCAGCGGTGAGCAGGGCGTAGATAGAGCCATCGATATGTCCGACGAGGTCATGGACGAGGACGAAGAGTTCAAGCGCCTTACGGAAGCCGCAGAGGACATGCTGGGAAGACCGCTTAATGGCAGGGAACTTCAGGAGATCGACTCCTGGACCAAGGAACTGGGTGTGCCCGGCGAAGTGATCCACGAAGCCTTCGATTACTGCGTCGAGATAGGCAAGCCCAGCATCAACTACATCTCCAAGGTCATCCTTGCCTGGGCAAAGGAAGGGCTCACCGACAGGGAGATGGTCAAGGAATACCTGGAAAAGACTTCCGAGAGACAGGGTATTTACAGAAGGATTCTGAATTCTCTGGGCCTGAAGAGGAACGTGACTGAGGCGGAGAAGCGTCTTGTGGACAGCTGGCTGGACGACATGAAGTTCTCGCCGGAGAGGATACTGGAAGCCTGCGAAAAGGCAGGATTTACCCAGAGCCCCAACCTGAGATACGTGAACAAAGTCCTTGAGAACTGGAAGCAGGAGGCGGACACCTGGGGAAGAGACGTGAACCAGAGAGTGAACGTTTCACAGAACACTTTGAACAAATATTACGAGTACCTGAGGAATCAGGCGGAGAAGAGAGCCGAAGGGCGGCGTCAGGAAGTGTACAATAAATTACCTGAAATTCGCCAAATCGACATAAATCTTCAGTCATTATCGAGTAAAATATCAAGAGGACTGCTGGGAGGCTCCACAGTCCAGGATATGAATTCAGTCAGACAGGAAATAAGAAACCTGGAGAAGGAAAGGGCGATCTTGCTTACGGAGAATAACTACGCCCTGGACTATACTGACGTAAAATATCTTTGTCCCAAGTGCAGCGATACAGGCATTGACGAGAACGGTCAGCGCTGCAGCTGTACCAGGGAAAGAATGGGAGAAGCAGAACTATGGCAAAATGGCAAACTGTGATCGAAAAACTTTGGGTGATCGGTGCCATGATTACAGATACCGTGGATGAAATTGTGGATGAATCCGCGGAAATGCTTAAATTAGGTGGAGAGAGACTGACAGATCTTGCAGCTCTTCTCGTGACAGGACTTGACTGGATACTGGACCAGATCGCCTGGGGTATTACGTTCTTCGGTATCCATTTCCTGAGACGCGCTCACGATTTCAGAATGTCTCTGGTAAAGAACAAGAGAGCTATTCAGAACGGAGCTTTGTATTTCATTATTTCCGGACTGGTCATAACCTTCCTTTTTGCGCACTACATAAACTACTCGTACGCATACAACGGAAGGACTCTCGGTATCGTAAGAGAGCAGAAGGACGTACTTGACGTACTGAATCTGGTTTCCGAGGAGCTTACTCAGGAATACGGCCTTAAAGTAGCCATCAGCGGAGATTCAGATATTACCTTCACGCCGGTACTTTCCTTTAAGAAGGAGATAGACAATCCTGACGCAGTACTGAAGAAGTTCACCTACATGGGCGATATTCAGACCAAGGCCTATGGATTCTTTGTTAACGGTATCAGAATAGGTACTGTTCAGTCCGAGGAGATAGGAAACAGCATCGTTCAGGCTATCATAAAAAAATATGTGGGCGACGATGAGGATAAATACGAATACGTAGGCATCAATGAGAACGTCCGTATAACTGAAGAAGACACCCAGCTGTCAAAGATCAACAGTAAGAACTCCATGATAAAGATCATAGAGCAGGGAACCACCAACGAGTACAGAACGACTGACGAGAACGGCAACGAGACCGTAGTCAAGGAAGAAGTTCCCATCATGACCGTAAAGACCATCGGAGAAGAGACCTTCACTGAGGTCCTGGAATATGAAGAGGAAGTCATAGAGAGCGACGACTATTACGAAGGCGATGAGTTCGTAACCCAGTGGGGATCAGAGGGCAAGCAGGTAGTAACCTCCAGAGTCACCAGAATCAACGGTGAGGTTACAGAACGTGAAGACCTCAGCACAGAAGTCATCATCGAGCCTGTAAACACCATCAGGATCAAGGGAACCAAGGAGAAACCGCCGACAGCGGGAACCGGAACCTTCATACTTCCTGTAAACGGAGGCGTTGACACCTCAAGCTTCGGCTGGCGCTGGGGAAGAATGCATGAAGGTATAGATATAGGCGCCCCCACAGGAACGCCGATCTACGCTGCAGACGGAGGAACTGTAGTAACTGCCGGCTGGTACGGCGGCTACGGACTCTGCGTAGATATCGATCACGGCAACGGATACATGACACGTTACGGACACTGCTCCAGCATTTACGTTTCCGTAGGTGAGCAGGTATTCCAGGGACAGAACATCGCTGCCGTAGGAAGCACAGGCTGGTCCACCGGACCTCACTGCCACTTCGAGATAAGGATCGACGGAGTAGCATACAATCCTTTGGACTTCTTATAATTAACAGGGGAAAAAATGGCTGAAAGAAAAGGGGAACTGGCCAATTTTCAGGTCAGAAAGAGAAAACTGAACATATGGAAGCTGGCGGTTTTGGTCATTCTTCTGCTGGTCGTGATCTACTTTGTGGTATCCGCAGTGAAGATCTTCAACCTGAATCAGGAGAAGGCCAAGATCGAGGCAGAAAACCAGGAACTCAAAGAGACCGTAGAGGACCTGAAGCTTCAGCAGGAGACCATACACTCGGATCAGTATATGGAGGGGCTTGCCAGAAGGCAGCTGAGGCTGGTGAAGGAGAATGAGATCCTCTTCGTACTTCCGGAGATAAGAAAAACGGAAGAAGGCGAGGATGCCATCTTCAAAGGCAGCACCGAAAGAGCAGCTGAAGAGGCAGAGGCCAACAGAAAGGTCCAGGAGGCTATGGCCGCCCAGAATGAAAACGAGGACGGCGAAGGCGGAGACGCCGCGGCTGAAGGCGAGGCATCCGAAGGAGGATCCTCGGAATCTTCGGAATCCGGTGACGGACAGGGAGAAGGCAATGGCTGATCTTTTGAGAATCAGGGAAACGGTCATCGTTGAAGGAAGAGATGACACCATAAATTTAAAGAAAGCCGTGGATTGTTTCACTATTGAGACCCACGGCTTCGGCATAAGACGGGAAACCTGGGACGCCATCGAAAAAGCTTACCGCGAGAGAGGGATCATCATTTTCACGGATCCAGACCACTCGGGGGAGGAGATCCGGCGCAAGCTTACGGAGGCTTTTCCGGATGCGGGCCAGGCCTATATAGCCAGGAGCGATGCACTTAAGAAGGGCGACATAGGCGTTGAAAATGCTGCGCCTGAGGTGATCGTTGAGGCGCTTCAGAAGGCTATATCGCACATGAAGAAGCCGGCGGTACATCAGGAAGAATCGGACATCACCATGCAGGATCTGGAGGAACTGGGACTTTCAGGGGGCAGCGGCTCCCGTGAGCTCAGGGAAATGGCCGGAAAGTATCTGGGTATAGGTTACGCTAACGCCAAAGGTTTCCTGACAAAGCTCAGGGGCTTCGGTATCAAGAGAGAGGAACTGAATGAAGCTGTATTCGCCATCAGAAATAAATGAGATCAGGACCATCTTCGGTTTCAGGAACTCCAAGAGCCTGGGACAGAATTTCCTGACGGATAAAAACATAATAGACCGGATAATCGAAGGCTCCGGAGTGGGTCCTGAGGATCTGGTGATAGAGATAGGACCGGGAATCGGAGTCATCACTAGGGAAGCCGCAGCCGTAGCAAAGAAAGTGGTGGCGGTGGAGATCGATGAAGATCTTTTGCCGGTGCTTCAGTATACTTTGGGGGATCTTAACAACGTGGAAGTGGTGAACCAGGACATACTGAAGACCGACCTGAAGGCGCTGATCGCAGCCCAGGACTTCACCGGCAAGGTGAGGGTCATCGGCAATCTGCCCTACTACATCACCACGCCCATCATAATGAAGCTCCTTGAAGAGGGCATCGACTGTGAAACCATAACGGTAATGATGCAAAAGGAAGTGGCTGACAGACTGAAGGCCGCGCCGGGCAAGAAGGAATGCGGAGCCATTTCACTGATGGTACAGTATTTTGCTGAGGTGAATGAGATCGTAAAGGTACCCAGGACCGTGTTCATTCCTCAGCCGAAGGTGGACAGCACCGTGCTGAGACTGGACGTCCTGAAGGAAAAGCCGGTGGCGGTGGAGGATGAAGAATACTTCTTCAAAGTCATAAAAGCGGGCTTTGCACAGAGGAGAAAGACCGTCGCAAACTCATTATCGGTATTAGGCGATGCGACCCGCGCGGAGATCCTGGAAGCCCTTGAAAAGGCAGGGATCGACCCTGTGAGAAGGGGAGAAACCCTGACCCTCGAAGAATATGCGAAATTGAGTGAAGCCTTGATGCACAAGGGCTGAGCGAAGGAAGAGTGTGATCATGAACGAATATAACGTGATAGAAACTGAAAGACTGAGACTTACATCCTGGCAGGACACAGAGGACGATGCGCAGGGGCTGTTCCTTTGGGCGTCAAGACCCAACGTGGGGCCTAACGCAGGATGGAAACCTCATGCGTCTTTGGAGGAATCCAGGACGATCCTGAGGGAGATGTTCATCCCGGGAGGTGACGGATACGCTATCAGGAGAAAGGATAACGACGAAATCATCGGAAACATTTCCATTTACGAAGATACCGCCCGGGAGGGAGTGAAGTCCATGGAACTGGGCTACGCTCTGAGCGACGAATACTGGGGAAGAGGCTATATGACCGAGGCTGCGAAAGCTCTGATGGCCTATGCCTTTGAGAAGTATGACCTGGTGATCATGGCGATCCGCACATCTGAAGTGAACAGAAGATCCCAGAGGGTCATCGAGAAGTGCGGCTTCAAATACGAAGGCACCATCCGCAAAGCCTATCACATCTACACAGGCGAAGACAGGGACAGCAGATTCTACTCCATAACCAGAGAAGAATGGGAAGCCCTGAATAAATAAAAAGCACAGAAAAAGACCCGTGCAGCAAGCGCGGGTCTTTTGTTTGTTTGAAATAGTTCTTAAGTTACTCTTCTACTGCTTCTTTTACTTCTTCAACAACTTCCTCTGCAGCTTCCTTTACTTCCTCTACAGCGTCGCCGTCGATGATGTCGCCGGCTTTCTCCTTGAGATCGTCTACGAATCCGCCTACTTTCTCTTTAGCGTCGTCAACGAAGTCATTTACCTTGTCCATGAAATCAGGAGCAGCAGCTTTTACCTTCTCCTTGGCGTCATCAACGAAGTCGTTTACTTTGTCCATAACGTCGGGAGCTTTTTCTTTTACTTTCTCAGATACGTTAGCATAAGCGTCCTGTGCTTTAGCCTTAGCGTCGTCTACGAAAGCGCCGACCTTCTCGGTTACTTCGGGAGCCTTTTCCTTTACCTTCTCGGAAACGTTGGCATATGTGTCCTGAACCTTTTCAGAAGCATCGCCGTAAACTTCCTGAGCAGCCTTCTTGGTCTCCTCAATGTAGTCCTTGTAATCCACCTGGCCGTCTTCGTTTACGTCGCCGATGCCGTCAGGATTGTTTTCTTTTACTTTCTGAATAACTTTAGCAGCAGCAACAGCTCCGCCGGCTGCAGCAGCTCCACCGAATAATTTCTTAAAGAATCCCATCTTAGTCCTCCTGTGATAAGCGTTATAGTTAATACTTTGCAACCCTTGGGAAGGGTCCTTAAGGGCAGCAAAGTGATCACTACCCTGATATACATAGATATTATAACACACTATCGCGGTAAAATGCAAAAGTTTTTATATTAATAATAAAAAAGCGCCCATCGGGGCGCTTGGACGCTATTCATTATCAAACGTGTGTCGCATCAGGGCTTCCTGTGATGGGGATCTCCTCGCCGCCGTAGACCGGCTTGGCCTTGATCATGACCTTGAAGAAATCCTTTGCGCGGGCCAGCACTTCGCGGACTTCGCGGTAGGCTGCGCCGGGGTAGCTGACCTGATCGGCGGAGACGCCGATGGCCCGGATGCCCAGCTGATCCGCTGTGTACAGGGCGCGGAACTCGTGATAGGTCTGGGTGACTACTATCATGCGCTCCACCTTGAAGATGCTCTGGGCGCGGTGGACTGAATCGTAGGTGCTGAAGCCTGCGTGATCCAGGAAAATATCCTCCTCGGGAACGCCTTCCTTCAGGCAGTAGTGATACATCACGCTGATCTCGTCATACTCCTCCTGACCGTGGTCGCCGGAAAGCAGAAGCTTGGGGACTACGCCGGCTTTATAGAGGGCGATGCCCGCGTCCAGCCTGTCCTTCAGCATGGGTGAGGGTTCGTCATCGGCGTAGACGGCGCAGCCCAGCACCAGCGCGCACTGATAACCGTCGTCTGCCAGATCATCCGCCACGGAGGCTTCGATCTGTGAGGATCCCACGCATCTGTAGACGATTTCGTCCCTGGTGCCGAGGCTCACGTAGGCGTTCAGTGCTATGACCAACACCAGCAGGTTTACGATGATGGCCAGGGGAATGCCGAGCCTGAACTTCCACTTCCTGGTCTTGTGATGAAAGACCAGCGCTCCAAGAAGCAGCCCGGGTCCGCCCATAATGAAGCCCCAGAACAGCAGAACTCTCTCGGGGATGCGTTCTTTGCCGTTTATGGCGCGGCGCTTGTCCACCCCCATGAGCACGAAGGCTATCAGGTTCAATATTAAGATCGCGATAACTGCGTAATTTATCATTAAATACTCCTTCTCGAGGATTATAACTCATAAATAAGGGCCTTTTGTGAAGGCCCTGTGAGTTTATTTATCGGATTTTTCTTAAGAAGTCTTAAGAGTTTATTTTGCTTTGTTTGCCTTAGCTTTTACAAAGAAGATGAACACCAGGGAGCTGAGCAGCAGCATGTATGGGTAGAACAGGAACGGCATGATGTCGAAGGCGCTTACCTCGAAGCCCAGGGAAGCAGCAGCTGAAAGAGCTACCAGCATCTGAGCACCGTAGGGGATCACGCCCTGGAAGACGCAGGAGAAGGTGTCCAGGATGGACGCGGTCTTGCGGGTGGTGATGCCGTAGTCGCTTGCCATTTCCTTTGCGATGGGGTTGGCCATTACGATGGCAACGGTGTTGTTGGCTGTGGCGATGTCCATGGCGCCTACCAGAAGGCCCATGCCCAGAAGGCCGCCTTTGGTGCCTTTGAAGACTTTCTTGATCCAGTTGAGCAAAGCTTCGAAACCGCCGTGTTCACGGATCAGCGCGCAGATGGCAGAAACCAGGATGGCTACCATGGTGGTCTCGAACATGCCTGCAGCGCCTGAACCCATGTTGCCCAGAAGCTCAGTGGGAGCGATGGCTCCGGTGGCCAGCATGATGATGGCTCCGGATACGATTCCGATGAGAAGCACTACGAATACGTTGATGCCTATGATGCCACCCAAAAGAACCAGAATGTAAGGAATGATCTGGATCAGATCATACTCCTCGATGACGGCGCCGCCCTGATATGAGTTCAGTGAAAGCACCAGCGTCAGCACCAGAGTAATGATGGCCGCAGGGAGGGCTATCTTGAAGTTCTCCCTGAATTTGTCCTTCATTTCGCAGCCCTGTCCCTGACAGGCAGCAATGGTGGTATCTGAAATGAATGAAAGGTTGTCGCCGAACATGGCGCCGCCCATGACGGAACCGATGCAGATGGGCACTCCGAAACCTGAAGCCTGAGCTACTGCAACGCCGATGGGAGTTATGAGGGTGATGGTGCCCACGGAAGTACCCATGGCGAGGGATACCAGACAGCTGATGACGAAGAGCACAGCAGCCGCGTACTGAGGCGGGATGATGCTTAAGATGAAATATGCCACGCTGTTGGCTGATGATCTGCCCACAACGCCGACGAAGATGCCGGCCATCATGAAGATCAGGATCATGGTCATGATGTTGGGGTCGCCAACGCCCTTGCCCATGAGGGCGATCTTTTCATTGATATTGAGGCGGGGGTTCTGGATGCAGGCCACAAGAAGGGCTACCAGGAAAACAACCACGATGGGAATGTTATAGAATCCCATGGGGATCTTCAGCACGTATTCAAAGATGATACCGAAACCCAGGTAAAGCACCAGGAACACCAGTATCGGGAGCAAAGCTATAGGATTGCCTTTTTTCATTTCTAGTCCTCTTTTCTGAAAATTCAAAGATAGCCGATATTATAACACTCTTTGGGTGGTGGAGCAAGGGGGGAACTGCAGGAAACCTACTATAATATACAATAAAATATATACATTATATACACGCAGATGCATAAATATAAGGCAATAGTGTTTCATGTGATGAAACCCTCGAAAACACAGCATATTTAGTGTCTAAAACAGATACGGATATGTCGGTTTATTGTATTAAAATCCACAGTATCCAATTCCTGAAAAGTCTTTAAAATGTGATGGTTTTGTGATAAAATATAACGGTATGAATGATAAACTCGCCAGGGGTCTATGACCCCATGGGTAAGCCCCGGAAAGCCGCAATCATTCTAATTATTTTTCACTTTTCCGGACGCCGAAGTATAGGCGTTCAGAGGGCGCGCTTTCATACGCTGAAGTTATACATTCTTAGTTTATTAAACACTAAGTTTATATAAATTCAAATAATAAGTTATAGTCAGGCTTAAAAGCCAAAAGGGAGAGAAATTATGGAAAAGAAAGACAAGAAATCCGGAAAACACGGACGAGGTCTGGACACTATCGGTAAGCGTATATTAGTGCTTACCATAGCTATCCTCATGACTTTCCAGTTCTGTACTCCGACCTTCTACGGCATATCATTCGCCGATGAAGAAGAGTATCTGGAGACAGAACAGCCCGTTGATGAGCAGGCAGTGGAACCTGCTGAAACACCGGACGAAGAAGTACAGGCGGAAGAACCGCAGGGAGAAGCGGCCGATCCTGTGCTTGACGAAGCGGTAACAGAGGAACCCGTGGATGAAGTTCCCGCTGATACCGTTGATGAGCAGGAAGAACCTGCAGCTCCTGAAGAGGTGGAGCCTGCAGAGCCCGCAGCTGAAGAACCGGCTGTAGAGCCCGCAGATGAAGAGCCTCAGGATGAGCCCGCTCAGGATGAGCAGCCCGCAGACGAAGAGCCTGCAGGTGCACAGCCTGAAGACGTGCAGCCCGCAGAGGAGCCCCAGGAACCTGCAGAAGAGGAACCTGCGGAAGTTCCTTTCGATGACACGGCCAGCGCTAACGGCGTTACAGTTCACGTAACGGCAGACGAGGGCGTGTTACCCGAAGGAGCATCCCTTAACGTTCGCAAAGTCAAAGGCTATGATGTTTCAAGCACCGTAGACGAAGCACTTGACACAGAAAATGCCAAGTTCAGAGCGGTGGAATTCACCTTTGAAGATGCGGAAGGAAACGCAGTTGACCCTCAGGACACCGTAACGGTCAATCTGACCTCTACAGCATTCTCAGCCGACGCTGACTTAAGCGTCGTAGACCTTGATAAGGCTGAAGAGGTTACAGATGTTAAGAAGGACGAAGACAATACTGTGACATTCACGGCAGACGGCCCCATGACCCTTGCGTTAGCTGAGGAACAGCAGCCCACCAGAGGCGGCGATACCAAGGCTGGGGATGAACCGGTTAGAGGAGACGGTGATTCCAACATGATTATAGTCACCTTCGACATGACAACCGATCCCGACGAGCCTCGAGCTCCCGAGATAATTGAAGTTGCCTCTGGCGAAGCTATCGGCAATCAGATTCCAGAAGTTCCTACAATACCCGGTTACATTACTAAGTGGGTTGATGAAGAAGGAAATGAAGTTACATCAGAGACGGTCGTGGAAGAACCGTTTACCGCTGTCGTTGGAAGAGAAATGATTGTTTACACCGTTACCTTCCTTGATGAAAATGGCGAAGAACTCGCCACAAGGACGGCCAACATCACTAACGGTTATGCGATCAACGATTTGCCTGAAGTTCCCGAAAAGCAGGGAAAGGACGGACAGTGGGTCTATGAAGGAACGACCGACGAATTCAGAGTTGGTACTTTAGTTTCCGACGACGTAACGGTTGAACCACACTATACTCAGAGCGTTTTCAATGTTGAGTTCAAGGTGGACAATGCCCATTATGAGAATCTGGAAACGACTTCAAACGTTACCATCGATCTGCCGCCTGCACCTACCAAAGCAGGAGCGACATTCGTAGGCTGGAACACAGCAGCAGACGGTTCCGGCACATGGTATTCAAACGACGATTCCTGGACACCCCCGACAACACCTGCGGGACTTGGCACAGAAGTCAAGACCACAGTCAGCGAGGATCTGACTCTGCATGCGTATTTCAACGGTCAGGTCAGAGTATCCTTCATCGTTAAAGATGATGATGGCAATATAATCAGCTCAAAGTCACAGTATTTCGAGGATGTTGTCGTTGGAGAACAGATCTCTACACTTCCCGAAGATCCTTTTGTGGAAGGCAAAGTATTTGATTACTGGGAAAATGAGAACAATGGAGACAAGGTCGAAGCAGGATACACGGTTACTGAATCATTCAATGCTGTAGCTGTATTCAAGGAAATCAACACCTATGAGCTTACTGTTAAATATTTCTATATGAATGGCAGCAGCAGAGTTGATATCCCGAGTCAGACATATGAGCTTACAGAATCTGACTTCACCGGTGATCCGGCAACATATACTGTTACGGTTCCTACCAATGCCGTTGCTGATGAGATCACAGGAGATCCTATCTATTATCCAGTCAATACAACTATCACAGTAAACAAATCAGACTTCACATATGATGAGGAAAAAGGCAAATATGTTTATGAAGTAGAAGATGAGTTTGTAGCGCCGGATACACAGTATAAGGTTGGACACTATCTTAAGAAACTGTCTGGAGATGGTTATGATCTTATCGAGACTGTTAATAAAGTCGGTGTTAAGAATTCCAGAGTTACTCCTGACATTAACAGCTATTCATATGCTGAGTTCGAAGATCGTGACAAAAACATACAGATCACCGGAGATGCCAGCCAGGAGCTGAAGGTTTACTATACACGCAGAGATTTCACACTTTCCTATAACGTTGGCGAAGGAGAATATATTGATGCGGTTACCGAGCCTTATGGTACGACTATCACATTACCTACGACAGCAACGCGTGCCGGATATACATTCGCAGGATGGTATACGGATTCTGCATGCACACAGTCTGCTGGAAGCAGCATTACACTTGAAGACAACACCACTCTTTATGCAAAGTGGAATGCAGCGCAGGTAAACTACACTATCGCATATATGATTGAAAATGCAGATGATGACGGTTATTCGTTCCTTAAGAACGTTACTCGGACCGCTCCCACAGACACCACTTTACAATTGACTAAAGCTCAAGCGGATTCATATGCTCCAAGTGATTTGGATCTGCAGAACTTTACATTTAAAGAGTCTGCTACGGAAAAGATAAAAGCTGATGGGTCAACGGTCATAGTTGTTAAGTATTCCAGAAATGTATATACCCTTAGATGGAATGGCGAAAAATACAGCACAAACAACAATAGAAATGGTCAAAATCTTGGCACAGCAAGTGTAACAGCCAAGTATGGCGCTAGCATAACGCAAGCTTGGACCGATTCGTATAATACTCCATATCCGAACTATGCATGGAATCTTAATAAGAATAATAACGACAAGTTTGTAAGTATTGATACGATGCCTGGAAAAGGTGACAAATGGGGGAACACAACTCTCAATTTCAACAATAACGAGCAGACCGTATATGCTTATGATTTCTCAACTACTAAGAAACAAACGTTGTATTATTGGCTACAGAATTATGATTCACCTTATGGAGAAGATGGAACATATACACGTAACGGCAAAACCTATGGTTTGTATAAAGCTGTAAATGTTCAATTCGGTTATTTATATAATAATTCTGAATTCTATGAAATCGATGGATATACAAAGGATACATACCAAAATGGATATATCGCTTACTATTATAATAGCATGGGTCAAACACGTAGTTATACATTAGGATCCTCAACCCCTAATGCACAGTTATATGTCCATTTCTTCTATAATGCAGATGAGTATCCATTAACTTTTGTAAACTATAATGGTGTTCAAATCAGTACGCAAGAGGTAACGCTTAATACTGATATATCCAGTTTCTTAACAAGCAATAAGCCTGCTGCTCCTATGGAAGGGGCTACTTGGTTGGGCTGGTTTACCGATGATAAGCATGAAAATGCCTATGCCGATGATAATACAATGGATCCAGCCAAGAAGCCAAAGATGCCTACAGGACTTGTTCTCTACGGCAATTTCCAGTTCCCAACTCGCACGATAAGCTATGATTCTCAGGGAGGAACAGCTGTAGAGTCTGAGACAGACGAGTATGGTTTCTATGCGACAAAGCCTGCTGATCCGACCAAGGAACACTACACGTTCCAGGGATGGTTTACTGCGGCAGATGAAACTGGCTCTCCTTATGACTGGAATAAACCTGTAACTGAGAATACCACTCTCTATGCACACTGGACACAGGATACGATCAGTTATACAGTTCACTATTACGAAGCAGGCACGACCACAAAGCTTTTGGAAGACAAAGTGGTATCTGACCCTTCGTTTACAACGGGAGAGGAAGTCACAGAGAATGCGCCGTCTATTGCTGGACATGTTTCTGATAAGGCTTCCGTAACCAAAACACTTTCGTTCGACACAGAATCAAATACAATAATCTTCTATTATTACACCATACCGAGTGAAATTGATTACACGGTAAGGTACGTTATTAGAGGAACGGATATCGAGGTTTATGAAACTCAGTCACATACTGTTCCCGGAACAACTACAAATGTTTTGGAAACAGCTAAGGAAGTAGATCCTGACTGGCTTGCAACTCAGACCAGTGACCCTGATATTCTCGGCAAGAACTACAGACCGACTGAGAATTCAAAGGAACTGCAGCTTGCTCTTGAAAACAATGTGATCACCTTCGAGTACATCCCTTATTCGTCATCAAAGATCACGGTCAACTACCTCGACATGGATGGTACTCAGATTGATACAACAGAGGTAAAATTCGTTGAAGTCGGCGATACCTTTACTCTGATGAATAAGGCTCCTGAAGGATATTTGTATCATCACGCTTATCTGGATGGAACCACCACTGCACCTGAGCCTGTATATCAGATTACTGGCAATGAAGGCGACATGGTGATCAACATCTATTATCAGAGAAAACTGATAATCCGCGCCAACAATAAGTCCAAGACTTATGATGGCACACCTCTGGCGAGCAGTTATGATGTCGCTACGGATTATACTGTTATAGGTATAAGCGCTATGCGTGATGACAAAATAACATCGATAGAATTTGACGGATCTCAGACCGATGCTGGCTCAAGCGCCACAACACCTAAGAACGTTCAAATCACTAAAGGCGACGGAGCTTATACAGATCCCGATGTATTCTATAAGATCATATATGTACCCGGATCACTTACAGTACAGCCTTGCAGTGTTGTAATCTCCATCTCGGCTGACCAGTGGGATACACACTCCGGTGGTTCTGGTCCGAACTACTACACAGGCGAGGAATTCATCGTTGGCTTCACGAATCCTACTAAACCACAGTTCAATGATGATAATCCTACAAGGGGATATGTCCAGATCACTAGCGACCAGCGTGCTGTGTTCAAAGCGAAGTATGGCGAAGCTATATGGAACGCACTGTATGGAACAAACGGCGGTCTGATTGTAGAGAAAGATGCCGGAAAGTACACCTTTACA
>CACYYH010000002.1 GCA_902778565.1 uncultured Eubacteriales bacterium | reverse complement strand
CTTGCATATGCTCTCAAATACAAAAGCCCAGTCCAGTTTAGAGCTGAAATGGGCTTTGCATAGTTTTTTTAGTTTGTCTACTTTTTGTTGACTAGTTCAATGAGAATGTCCCTTCTTTTTTATTTTTGTCATATTGTTTTATCTGACGGATTCACCTATACCTTCCGAGAAAGTCGGGTGAGGGTAGATAACCTTTGACATGTCTTTCAAAGTCAGGCCGTTGGCTACTGCCTGGGCGAACTGGCTGATCATGTCGGTGGCCCTTGCGCACATCATCTGGGCGCCCAGGATGCGGCCGGTCTCCTTGTCTGCGATGACTTTGATGAAGCCGCGTTCCTGAAGGGAAAGCACGGTCTTGCCATTGGCGGACATGGGATATTTCTTTGAAACCACTTCGATGCCTTTTTCCTTGGCCTCGTCAGCTGAAAGTCCTACGGAAGCGATCTCAGGGCTGGTATAGATGCAGGAAGGCACGGTGTTTATATCCACCGGGGCAGGAGCTCCGTTCATGAAAGCAACGGCGCATCTTCCTTCTGCGGTGGCCACGTGTGCCAGCTGTATGCCGCCGATCACGTCTCCAATGGCGTAGATGCCGGGGGCGTTAGTCTCATATCGTTCATTTACGATTATTTTGCCGCGGTCCATTTCAATGGCCTTCACGACATCTGAACTGTCATCTGAGAAGAGACCGGACGTATTGGCCCGTCTTCCTACGGACATAAGGATCAGATCGCCGGGAACCCTGCATTCCTGGTCCTTTTCGGTGTAAACGCAGACAGCCTTGTTTCCGTCATCTTCTATGGCGGTGACCATGGCTCCGGTATGTATGTCGATACCGCGGTTCTTCTTCAGGATCATGCTGAGGCTCCTGCCGATCTCCTTGTCCAGATTGGCTATGATGGAAGGAAGGGCCTCGATGATGGTGACCTTCGTTCCCAGAGCGTTGAACACCGATGCGAATTCACAGCCGATGACTCCTCCGCCGATGATGACCAGTTCATCGATCGGATGATCGAGATCCAGAAGCTCATCGCTGGTGATGACCTTGGGGGAGTCTGCTCCCGGGATGGGAGGTACGGCGGGTACAGAGCCAGTAGCTATAAGGATGTTATCAGTTTCAAGATCCATGGCGCCGCCTTCATTCAAGGTGACCTTCACAAGATCACTGGAAAGGATGGTGCCAAGGCCGTTATATACTGTGACCTTGCCGGCCTTCATCAAAGAACCGATGCCCGATACCAGCTGGCCCACAACGTCGTTTTTGCGCTGATGAAGAGCGGCCATATCGCAGGTGGTATTCTGGAAGTCCTTAAGGCCTATGGTTTCTCCGTGCTGTTTCAGATCATAGAGAAGTTCTGCGGTGTGAAGAAGGGTCTTGGTGGGTATGCAGCCTCGGTTAAGGCAAGTGCCTCCCAGTTCGCGGTTTTCCACGAGGGCGACCTTCATTCCGTATACTTTGGATGCCTCGAGTGCGGCTTCATAGCCGCCGGGGCCTCCGCCTATAACTATCAGATCGAATTTTTCCATGTTTGATATTTCTCCTTAATGGAACAAATATGTTTTTCCCGGGAGGGCAGACCTCCCGGGATCATTGTTTATTATGCTTATGTAAGATCAGTCTTCAAAAGTATATCTTACTACAGGATTTCTTGCGGCTCCCAGCTCGTCGGGTCTTCCGATGACAGCCTTATGAGGCGCGCCGTGGAGATACTCGGGATCCTTTTCTGCTGTATCGTAGAGTTCCAGAAGAGCTTCGATGGCCTCGTCCATGACTTCTCTCGGTTCAGTCTCGCAGGGCTCTACCATGAGAGCTTCGTGAACGATGAGAGGGAAGTACATTGTAGGTGGGTGGATACCGTAGTCCAAAAGTCCCTTTGCAACGTCGAGAGCGGATACTCCGGTCCTGTGCTTAAGCTCCGCGAGATCCATTACAAACTCATGCATGCATGTGGTGTCATATGCCATCTCATACTTCTTGGAGAGTTTGACTCTCATATAGTTGGCGTTCAGCACTGCGTTGGCAGATGCTTCGGGAATGCCTTCCTTACCAAGGGTCAGGATGTAGGCGAGGGCCTTCACAACAACCAGGAAGTTGCCGTAGAACTCCTTTACCAGACCCATGGACTTGGGTGCCCCTACGAGCTTGAGGCCTTCTTCAGGAGTTCCGGTGACTCTGGCACCGGGAAGGAAGTCTGCCAGGAATGCTTTGCAGCCTACGGGACCTGAACCGGGACCGCCGCCGCCGTGAGGCGTTGAGAAGGTCTTGTGCAGGTTAACGTGTACGCAGTCAAAGCCCATGTCACCGGGTCTTGCCTGGCCCATGACGGCGTTCAGATTGGCTCCGTCATAGTAGCAGAGACCGCCTGCTTCATGTACGATCTTCGTGATCTCCAGGATGTTCTTGTCGAAGAGACCTACGGTGTTGGGATTGGTGAGCATAAGGCCTGCAGTATCTTCGCCGACTGCATCTCTCAATGCGTCCAGATCCACGCATCCGTCTTCAGCTGAAGGGATGCTGATAACTTCATAGCCGCACATTGCAGCAGAAGCGGGGTTGGTGCCATGAGCGGAGTCGGGAACGATGATCTTGGTTCTCTTGGTATCTCCTCTGTCTGTATGGTAGGACTTGATGAGGAGAAGGCCGGTGAATTCGCCGTGAGCGCCTGCGGCGGGCTGGAGCGTAAAGGAATCCATGCCCAGGATCTCAGCAAGGCTGTTCTCAGTCATCTGGATCACTTCCAGGGCACCCTGGGCGTATTTCTCCTCCTGAAGAGGATGGAGCCTGGTGAAGCCCTTTAATGAAGCGGCGAATTCATTCACCTTGGGGTTATACTTCATGGTGCAGGATCCCAGAGGATAGAAGCCGTCATTTACGCCGTGAGTGCGGCCGGCGAGCTTCGTATAGTGCCTCGAGATCTCGTTCTCAGAAAGCTGAGGCAGATGAAGTTTAGTTGTTCTCTTGAATTTTTCAGGAAGGTCTGTCTGAGGCACGTCGCACTTCGGGAGAAGTGAAAGGCCGCGGCCTTCTTTACCTATCTCAAAAATTAGATTCATAGCTCAGACCTCCTTTCCCTGTTATTTCTTTTACTATGGCCACCAATTTGTCTATGTCGGCCTTGGTATTCTTTTCGGTCACGCACCAAAGGATGCTGCCGTCTGCGATGGGAAGACCTCCCAGGATGCCTTCTTTTGCCAGAGCATCCAAAAGTTTGCCGTCATCTACAGGGCAGTTGGTAACGAACTCATTGAAGAAAGGTCCGTGGAAAACAGGATATAAGCCTGCTGTCTTGAGCTCGTCTCTCAGATACTGTGCCTTTGCCATGCACTGACGGGCTGCTTCGGCCATTCCCTCAGCACCCATGGCCGCCATATATACGGAAGCCGTCAGTGCGCAGAGATCCTGGTTGGAACAGATGTTGGAGCTTGCCTTTTCACGGCGGATGTGCTGCTCTCTGGCCTGTAAGGTCAGAACGTAAGCACGGTTGCCGTCATTATCGGTGGTCTCGCCAACGATCCTTCCGGGAAGCTTACGCATCATAGCAGATGTAGCAGCCATGAATCCGACGTAAGGTCCGCCGTAGGAAATGGGCATGCCCAGAGGCTGTCCGTCGCCTACTGCGATATCAGCTCCGCATTCTCTCGGAGACTTCATGATTGCCAGAGCGATGGGATTGACTCCCATGACAAACTTAGCGCCGTGAGCGTGGACGATCTCGCCGATAGCCTCGGCATCCTCGAAGCTTCCGTAGAAGTTGGGCTGCTGCAGATAGAAGCAGGCAGCTTCAGGATCCTTGTCGAGAGCATCCTGAAGGGCATCCATGTCTGTCAGACCGTCCTTTGAAGGGATGACAACCAGCTTGGTGTTGGAGCCAAAGCAGTAGGTCTGCATGACTTTGACTACTCCGGGATGTGTGGTGGCGGAAACATAAGCAGTCTTATGCTTTCTGTCGATACACATGGGGATCGTCTCGGCTGCAGCCGTTGCTCCGTCATAGTGGGAAGCGTTGGCTACGTCCATTCCGGTGAGCTCGCAGATCATGGTCTGGAACTCAAAGATGGACTGAAGGATACCCTGGCTGATCTCAGCCTGGTAAGGGGTATATGCTGTCAGGAATTCTTCCTTGGAAATTACGCTGTTAACGATTGCGGGTATGAAGTGATCGTAAGCGCCTGCACCGCGGAAGATGCTCTTAAAGACCGTGTTTTTGTCGGCCAGTTCTTCCATCTTGCGGGCGACTTCCATTTCACTCAGGCCCGACGGGAGATTGAGAGGCTCTTTGAGTTTTACCTCATCAGGAATGCAGGAAAACATATCTTCAAAGGAAGTGTAACCTGCCTCCTTCAGCATCTCATCCCGCTCTTTTAATGTATTAGGTACATAAGAGCCCATAGATTTCACCTCGATTCTAAAATAATCTATAAAGATGAGTTATGCTTCCTCTGTCTCACAGAAAGCTTTGTATTCGTCTTCAGTCATAAGGTCAGCATGCTCTGTGATGTTCTCGACTTTTATGAACCATGCATCATAAGCGGAATCATTGATGAGCTCGGGCTGATCCAGGAGTTCCTCGTTGATCTCAAGAACGGTGCCGGTAACAGGGGAGTAGATGTCGGATACTGCCTTTACGGATTCAACGTCTGCAAAAGTCTCGCCCATCACTACTTCATCGCCGGGTTCAGGGAGATTAACGAATACCAGTCCGCCAAGCTCGTTCTGAGCAAAATCGGAAATACCGATTGCAGCTACGCCGTCTCCGAGATCGTTTAACCACTCATGTGTTTTTGCAAATAATAAAGCCATTTTGTCCTCCTTTATATTTATCCACGTTTATAAAATACTGATGTAACCATTTTAGCAGGAACTCTTCTGCCTCTTACGTCGACTTCGACTTCGTCGCCGAGAACTCTCTCGTCAGCATCCACCAAAGCGCAGGCTACAGCCTTCTTAATGTAAGGGCACATGGTTCCGGAAGTGGTAACGCCGATCTTTTTGCCGTTCTTGTAAACGTCCATGTGCTCACGGATGATGCCTCTTCCGATGACCTCGAGACCTACTTTCTTCCTAGCGGGAGGAGTCTTTCTCTCGAGAGCTTCCTTGCCGATGAAGTCAGCCTTGTCCATCTTGACGAAGATGGAAAGAAGAGCTTCCTTCGGTGTGATGGTATCGTCCATCTCATGTCCGTAAAGCGGCATGCCTGCTTCAAGTCTCAAAGTGTCTCTTGCGCCGAGTCCGCAGGGGATGAGACCCTCATCCTTGCCGGCTTCCATAAGAGCTTCCCAGATGTCGGGAGCCTTGTCCCAAGGCATGTAGATCTCAACGCCTTCTTCGCCGGTATAGCCGGTGGTGGAGATCATTACGTTTGTTCCGCACATGGGGATATCATAGGTGGCAGCATAGTACTCTGAAGGAATGCTGTCATAGCCTACCAGCTTAGCCAGGATCTCCATTGCCTTAGGGCCCTGAAGCGCTATCTGTCCTACGAAAGCGGAAATATCCTCAACTTCGACGTCTCCGAAGACATGAGCTTTGATCCAGGCGAAGTCCTTATCCTTGTTGGCAGCATTTACTACCATCAGGAATTCGTCCTCGTCCTTTCTGTAGACGATGAGGTCGTCCACAACTCCGCCATCCTCGTTGCACATAGGGGAGTATCTTGCCTGACCGTCATGCATTCCGGAATAATCGTTGGTAAGAAGATAATTCAGGTTTGCGATGGCATCAGGACCCTCGATGGTGATCTCGCCCATGTGGGATACGTCAAAAATACCGCAGGCAGTTCTTACAGCGTTATGTTCTGCAATAACTCCCGCAGGGTACTGTACAGGCATTTCCCAGCCTGCGAAGGGTACCATTTTGCCGCCGTATTTGAGATGCGTCTCATAGAGTGAAGTCCTTTTCAAATTTTCTTCTGCCATAAATTCTCACCTCCGTTTCTTTTACAGCAGTTGTTGCGGCATGCTCTTCGTTCAAAAAATCAAAAGAGCACACAAAAACTTTTGTGTGCCCTGTCCTTTTACCTGAAAGATTGATCCTCGTCGGTGCGCATGCGCTCTCCAGGGAACTGTCCGATGATCAGTCCTTTTGCCTGAGAGTTTATATCATTTGCCCCTTCGGCGCCGCGCGAGGCGCATGTCCGCGCGGTCTCTCCTGATCCCGTCATACAGTTAAAAATCATATTCAAATTACGTGAATAGTATAGCACGCTAAAGCGAGAAATTCAACAAATATGAAAACAGTTCATAATAATTTCACATTAACCTTCTTTATTTCTTCATTATTTCTTCATAAAATTCGTGCATAATAAAAGTGTCAAAAGGATAAATGTATCCCCAGACTCCTTTTATAATAACTGATAAACAAGAATTTCTTTCCTTTCAAATCCTAAACGAATAAATAATAAGCGAACTTTTAACAGAAGCTCCGGAGTGATGACCCGGAGCTTTTGATTTATATAATTTTCTCATGCTGTGCGATTAAAAAAGGACGTGAATTATGATATAATGACCTTGTAAGTTTAAACTTAGCCATTATTAAGGAGAAGCATCATGGACAGAATAATGACAGAGTTTATAGATAAGCATTTTAACGACCTGACAGATGATCTTGCAGAACTCATAGCGGTACCCAGCGAATCTGACGATAAAGAGAAGGTCAGGGAAGCTTTGAGGATAGCTGTCAGCCAGGCTGAAAAATACGGATTCAAAGCATATTCCGTTCTGGATGAGCAGGTGGGAATAGTTGAGATGGGCGAGGGACCGGAGACTCTGGGCATACTTACCCATGTGGACGTGGTTCCCGCAGGAGATCCCGCGCAGTGGGATTCCGATCCCTACAAAGCTGAGATCAGAGACGGAAAGATATTCGGAAGAGGAACACTGGACGACAAGGGTATGCTTATAGCATCACTCTATGCCATGAGGGCGGTGAAAGAACTGGGGCTGCCTTTGCGCAAAAAAGTCCAGCTCATAATCGGCACCCGGGAAGAGGTGGAATGGACCGATATGGATGCCTATGTGAAGAGTTATCCTTTGCCGGATTACGGTTTCACTCCGGACGGAGCATATCCGGTATGCAATATCGAGAAGGGATATATCGATCAGCTCATGGAGTTTGATGTTTCTGATGAGAAAGGCGAGGATGGCTTATATCTCAGAGAGCTGGACATCGGGACGGCGGCAAATGTGATCCCGGGCAGGGCGGCAGCTGTTCTTTCGGATGGAAGAGAGATCGCAGTGACGGGTAAAGCCTGCCATTCCAGTCAGCCGGAGAATGGGACCAATGCGCTGATCCTTATGGGAGAAAAACTCCGGACAGAAGGTCTGAAAAGGAACAAGCTCCTGGATCTTCTTATGGACGTATGCGACGTTTTCGGAGACCCCGAAGGCGGAAGACTGGGGCTCAGATCCGATGGCGAATACTATAACGGAGAGTTCGTGCACCGCAACATTTTCTCGCCTACGATCCTAAAAGCAAAGGACGGCAGGGCAGAACTCACCGTGAACGTGAGATTTGCCTACGGCGCGGATATGGAACAGATAAAAAATACGATAGATGAATGGGCGAAGGCTCGCGGAGGACGTACACTGACGGCTGACTGCCAGCCCGCAGTCTTCGTTCCCAAAGACAGGCCCTTCCTCAAAGTTTTCGGAGAATGCTACGAGGAGGTATCGGGGCTTAAAAATGATTTTACGCTGGAGTACGGCGGAACTTATGCCAAGGCCATGCCCAACGTGGTTTCCTGGGGACCGCTGTTCCCGGATGAGGAAGATACATGTCATCAGGTGAATGAATACATCGCCATAGACAGCCTGGTGAAGTCAGCAAAGATCTTTGCAGCATCCATCGCAAGGATAGTATTAGCAGAAGAGAGTTTTAAATAAGGAGAATGAGATGCAGGAGATAAAATGCCCTCACTGCGGACAGGTATTCCAGGTAGATGAATCCGGATATGCCAGCATAGTACAGCAGGTAAGAGACAGTGAATTTCATAAGGAACTTGAGAGAAGAGAGGCGGAACTCAGGGAAAAGAACGAGTCCAGCGTGAAGATAGCCAGGATGGAACAGGAAAAGGTGAGCGCTGAGGAACTTCAGAGAAAGAACGACAGGATCGCTGAAATGGACAAGGAGATCCAGGCTCTGAAGGCTAAACTTGAAGGCGCTGAGACGGAGCGCAAACTGGCGGTCACCGAAGCTGTTCAGGAAAAGGACAGAGAATTGGCAGAGAGAGCCCTTTCCATCACGGAACTCGAGGGAAAACTGGAGAGTAAAGCAGCGGAAAATGAGCTCAGGGAGAAATCCATCAGGGATCAGTATGAAAACGCCCTGAAGATGAAGGACGAGCAGATCGAGTACTACAAGGACTTCAAGGCGCGCCAGTCCACCAAAATGATAGGGGAGAGCCTTGAGCAGCACTGTCAGAACCAGTTCAATTCCATCAGGATGACAGCCTTCCCCAACGCATATTTTGAGAAGGACAACGACGCCAGGACAGGCTCCAAGGGAGATTTCATCTTCAGAGAAGCCTCCGAGGACGGCACCGAATTCATTTCCATCATGTTCGAGATGAAGAATGAAGCGGACGAGACGGCAACCAAGCATAAGAATGAAGACTTCTTCAAGGAACTGGACAAGGACCGCAGAGAAAAGAACTGCGAGTACGCTGTTCTGGTATCCATGCTGGAGGCCGACAACGAGTACTATAATAACGGCATAGTGGACGTATCATACCGCTATGACAAGATGTACGTCATCAGGCCCCAGTTCTTCATACCCATGATCACGCTTCTGAGAAACGCCGCGCTGAACTCGCTGCATTATCAAAGAGAACTGGCCGTGGTGAAGAACCAGCAGCTGGACATCATGCATTTTGAGGAAAACATGAACACCTTCAAATCTGCTTTTGCAAAGAATTACGACCTTGCCAGCAGGAAATTTGAGGATGCCATAAACGAGATAGACAAGTCCATCAGGCAGCTTGAGAAAGTGAAGGAGGCGCTGACCTCTTCCGAAAGGAACCTGAGACTTGCCAACGATAAAGCCCAGGATCTCAGCATCAAGAAACTGACGAAGAACGCTCCGTCTGTGAAAGAGATGTTCGATGAACTGGAAAAATAGGAGGAGATAAAATGCTGGAAATCGGAACAAAGGCACCGGAATTCACACTCCCGGATCAGAACGGCGATATGAGATCTCTCAAGGATTTCAGAGGAAAGAAAGTGGTACTGTACTTCTATCCCAAAGACATGACTGCAGGCTGCAGCAAACAGGCCTGCGGCTTTGCGGAGCTCTATCCGCATTTTATGGAGAAGGGCGCGGTAGTGCTGGGAGTCAGCAAGGACTCGGTGGCATCGCACAAGAAGTTCGAAGAGAAGTTCGGACTGCCTTTCACATTGCTTTCTGACACGGAAAAAGAAGTGATCCAGGCCTACGACGTGTGGAAAGAAAAGAAGAACTACGGCAAAGTATCCATGGGTGTGGTGAGATCCACTTACCTCATAGATGAAGAGGGAGTGATCGTCAAAGCCTTCGGCAACGTGAAGGCCGCCGAAAACCCCGGAAAGATGCTGGAAGAGATATAAATGCATTAAAAAACCCCGGAGCTTTCCGGGGTTTTATTTTGTTTTTCAGTCTTTCATCACAGCACCCTGGGATGCGGAGGTTACCATCTTGGCGTATCTTGCCAGCCAGCCGGATTTGACCTTGGGCTCGGGCTTCACATAGGAAGCTTTGCGGGCAGCCAGTTCTTCGTCTGAAACGAGAACGTTCAGCTTGCCGGCGGGGATATCGATGGCAATGGTATCGCCTTCTCTGATGAGTCCGATAGGACCGTCAGATGCGGCTTCAGGGCTTACGTGGCCGATGGAAGCTCCGCGGCTTGCGCCGGAGAAACGTCCGTCGGTGATGAGAGCTACGGTCTTGTCCAGTTTCATGCCTGCGAGGGCAGAAGTGGGATTCAGCATCTCTCTCATGCCGGGACCGCCTTTAGGACCTTCGTAACGGATGACCACGACGTCTCCGTCGACGATCTTGCCGTCATAGATGGCCTGGATGGCATCGTCTTCGGAATCGAAGACTCTGGCAGGACCTTCATGCTTAAGCATTTCAGGAGCAACTGCAGATCTCTTGACTACGGAACCCTCGGGAGCGATGTTTCCCCAGAGAACAGCAATGCCGCCGGTCTCTGAATAAGGTTCCTCGATGGGTCTGATCTCAGGGCCCTTGATGCACTTGCCCTGAATGTTTTCGGCTACAGTCTTGCCGGTAACTGTAAGGGCGGAAGTGTCGATGAGGTCTTTCTTTGCCAGTTCGGAAAGAACTGCCTGAATGCCTCCTGCACGGTTCAGATCGTGCATGTGAGTATCGCCTGCCGGTGCCAGGTGGCAAAGGTTGGGAGTGCGTTCGCTCACTTCGCTGAAAACGTTCATGCTGAGAGGAACTCCTGCTTCCTTGGCGATGGCCAGCAGGTGAAGTACGGTATTTGATGAGCAGCCCAGAGCCATATCGCAGGCCAGAGCGTTTATTACCGATTTGGAGTTTATGATCTGACGGGCGGTGATGCCTTTTTCCACCATGTCCATGATGGCCATGCCGGCATGTTTAGCCAGCATGATACGTCCGCTGTGAACGGCTGGAATGGTGCCGTTTCCGGGAAGAGCGATGCCGATGGCTTCGCAAAGGCAGTTCATGGAGTTCGCCGTATACATACCGGAACAGGAACCGCAGCCGGGGCATACGTTCTGCTCATATTCCAGAAGACCTGCATCGTCTATGATGTTGGCCTTTCTGGCGCCTACAGCTTCAAAGATCTTGGAAAGGGATACTTCCTGACCGCCTACCAGACCGCTCATCATGGGACCGCCGGAGCATACTACTGTAGGTATGTCGATCCTGCATGCACCCATAACCATGCCGGGTACGATCTTGTCGCAGTTGGGTACCAGCACCAGTCCGTCAAACTGGTGGGCGAGAGCCATGGACTCAACGCTGTCAGCTATGAGCTCGCGGCTGGGGAGGGAATATTTCATTCCCACGTGTCCCATGGCGATACCGTCGCAGACGCCGATGGCGGGAACCATGATAGGGGTACCGCCGGCCATGCGTACGCCGGCCTTGACAGCCTCGGTGATCTTATCCAGGTGCATATGTCCGGGAACGATCTCGGAATGAGCGCTGACCACGCCGATAAGAGGACGGCTCAGTTCTTCTTCAGTATATCCCATGGCATAGAAAAGGCTTCTCATAGGAGCCTTCTCAACGCCTTTAGTTACATTATCACTGATTCTTGTCATAATTATACCTTTAATCCTTAAAAGAAATACAATATGTGCCGAGCGGACTTCCGCAGCGCCGGTACTTAGCGATTGGCGAGCGTTAAGCGATGCCAGAGCTTAGAACTGCTGCGCGAGGACTGAGCGCAAGCGCTCCGGCCGGCACATGTTGTTTTTATTTATCCTGCAGCCATGACATCATGGAGCGAAGTTCTTTACCTACCTTGTTCTCAAGACGTGCAGCCTGCTGGTTTCTCATAGCGAGGAAGTGAGCCTTGCCGCCGGAGGAGAATTCCTGAACGAATTCGGATGCGAACTTGCCGCTCTGGATATCGTCGAGGATGCCCTTCATGGCCTTTCTGGTCTCGTCGGTAACTACCTTGGGACCGGAGATGTAATCGCCGTATTCAGCGGTGTTGGAGATGGAGTATCTCATCATCTCGAAGCCCTTTGCATTGATAAGGTCAACGATGAGCTTCATCTCGTGAATGCATTCAAAGTATGCCATTTCGGGCTCGTAGCCTGCGCCTACCAGTGTGTCGAAACCTGCCTGCATGAGTGCGCAAACGCCTCCGCAAAGAACTGCCTGCTCGCCGAAAAGGTCTGTCTCGGTCTCTTCTTTGAAGGTGGTCTCAAGGATGCCTGCTCTGCCTGCGCCGATTCCTCTTGCATAAGCGAGAGCATAGTCCTTAGCCTTGCCGGAGTAATCCTGGTAAACAGCGATGAGTGAAGGAACGCCCTGTCCCATGGTGTAGGTCTCTCTTACGATGTGGCCGGGGCCTTTGGGAGCTACCATAATGACGTCGATGTTCTTGGGCGGCTGGATCTGCTGATAGTGGATGTTGAATCCGTGAGCGAACATGAGAACGTTGCCTTCTTCAAGGTTGGGTTCGATGCTCTCTTTATAGATCTTTGCCTGAAGTTCGTCCGGTGCCAGCATCATGATGATGTCGCCGGCTTTTGCTGCGTCAGCGATGTCCATAACCTCGAGGCCGGCGTTCTTTGCCTTTTCCTCGTGGGATGAACCGGGACGGAGTCCTACGACTACCTTGGCTCCGCTCTCGTTAAGGTTCATTGCATGTGCGTGTCCCTGTGAACCGAAACCGATGATAGTGATAGTTTTGCCTGTCAGGATATCAAAGTTGCAGTCCTTGTCATAATACTTGTTTACCATTGTGTTTCCTCCTGTATTAAATAAATGTGTCGAGTGTATATACCATAGTGAGCTGAGCATATTTCGTTTTTTGGGTTTCCGCAGCGTCGGTTCTTAACGACTGACAAGCGAAAGCGCTGACAGAGTTTAGAACCGTTACGCGAGGACTAAGCGCAAGCGACCCGAAAAATGAAATTATGCTCAGATTATATCAAATGTCCTCCCTGGCACTTCGATTCCGGTAGCGCCGGTACGGCAGATCTCCACCACGTCGAAATCGTTCATGATATCGATGAAACCGGAGATCTTCTGAGGGGAGCCGGTGACTTCGATTACCATGCTTTCAGAGGTCAGGTCTACTACGCGGCCTCTGTATACGTTGATGACGGACATCGCTCTCTCGCGGTCCTCGCCTTTGGCGTTGATCTTGAGAAGAAGCAGTTCGCGGTAGAGAGTGTTCTCACCGGGTGTAAATACTTTCTTTACCAGTTCGACCTTCTCGACCTGAGCCAGCACCTGATCCATGGCGGAATCGGTAGCTGTAATGATGATGGTGATACGGGTCAGTCCCGGATAATTGGAAGGTGAAGCGGTGATAGTCTCAATATTGAAGCCTCGTCTTCCGAATACTGATATGATCCTGGCTAAGGCGCCTACCTGGTTGAGGGCGAGGATCACTATGATGTGTCGCTTTAATTCTTCTTTTCTCATAATGTCCTCCTTACTCTACGATCATGTCGTCCACGGTCTTGCCGCCGGGGATCATTGGAAGTACCTTTTCTTCACGGCTGATGACGCACTGGATCCAGACGGGGACGTCGGATTTAACGGCTTCTGCAAGAGCTGCTTTGAGTTCTTCCAGAGTCTCTGCGCGGTATCCTTTGCAGCCGAAACCTTCGGCGACTTTCACGAAGTCTGTCTTTCTCTCGAGGCAGGTGTTGGAATATCTTCCGCCGTAGAAGGCTGTCTGCCACTGATATACCATTCCCAGCACCTGGTTGTCCATGAGGACAGTGATGATGGGAAGCTTGTATGAAACGGCTGTGCAGGCTTCATTCATGTTCATGTGGAAAGAACCGTCGCCTGTGATGTGGACCACAGTCTCATCAGGGCAGCCCATCTTGGCGCCTATGGCTGCTCCGTAGCCGAAGCCCATGGTGCCTAAGCCGCCGGATGTCAGGAACTTGTGAGCCTTTCTGTGCTTCAGATACTGAGCTGCCCACATCTGATGCTGACCTACGTCGGTAGCAAAGATGGCGTCTTCGCCCACAGCATCTGAAATGGCTTCCAGCACGTCCTTCGGATGCATGTATCCGGGAACTCCCTGAGCTTTTCTGTCCTTTGCAGTCCAGCCTACGGTGCGCTCATGCCATTCTTCATGTTTGGCTTTATTTACGAGAGGAAGGAGCTGGGTAAGGAAATCCTTGATGTCCGCAGTGCACTCCACGTCTACGTAAACGTTCTTGTTCATTTCACTTCTGTCTATATCCACCTGGACGATGGTAGCCTTTCTGGCCCATTTGTCCGGGTTGAGAGCAACTCTGTCGCTGTATCTGGCACCAAGAGAGATCACCAGATCAGCCTGGTCTACAGCTCTGTTGGAAGCTACGGTGCCATGCATTCCCACGAGACCCAGATTCAGATCCTTGTCACAGCTGATGGCGCCTGCGGCCATGAGAGTGTGGACCATGGGAATATCAGCCTTGTCGATCAGGGCTTCCAGCTCTGCGGAAGCGGAGGAGGCTATAAGGCCACCGCCGACGTAGAGCAGGGGTTTTTTGGAATTGTTCACCAGCTTGGCAGCTTCCTGAAGGGTCTCCTGAGGGATCTCAGGGATGGGATCCAGAGGAAGGGGAGCTTTGTTGGTGAATTCAGCCATTGCGACTGATACGTCCTTGGTGATATCGATGAGGACGGGTCCGCGGCGACCGCTTGCTGCAACCTTGAAAGCGTCTCTTAAGGCGGGCTCAAGGTCTTCTATATGGTTGACGTAATAGGTCTGCTTGGTGATGGGGATCGTAATACCCGTGATATAGATCTCCTGGAAAGCATCTCTTCCGATAAGTTCGCTGTTAACGTTGGAACAGATGCATACCATGGGAATGCTGTCCATATATGCAGTAGCGATTCCCGTTACAAGATTGGTAGCGCCGGGGCCGGAAGTGGAGAAGACCACGCCGGTCTTACCGGTAGCTCTGGCATATCCGTCAGCTGCATGGGTGGCGCCCTGTTCGTGAGCGCTTATTACGTGGGTGATCCTGTCCTGATATCTGTAGAGCTCGTCATAGATATTCAGGGCAGCGCCTCCGGGGTATCCGAACACTGTATCGACCCCGTGATCAAGGAGCACTTCACATACGATCTGTGAACCTGTAAGCTTCATTTTTTCAAAATTCCTTTCCTGGAAAACACCTATTTCCCCATTTTAATTATGTAGTCTAAATATTATATACATTCTGCAGTGATTTTGTCAACACGCCAAAGATAAAAAATTGTGTTAATTTTACAAAAAAGCACCTAAAAATTATCCTCAAAACACAAAAAATCCCTTGACAAGTATTATTTTCTTCTATTATATTAATATATACGGTGCTATGCGCAGAAAGTAATTGCATAAACCGTGAATAAAAGACTATAATAGCAGATATTAAACCTTTTGGAGGAACGTGACATGAAGAATTGGACCAAGTACAGCGTGGGATATTTCAAGCCCCCTGTATGCGAACACAAATGGGTAAAAAGAGATCATGTAGAAAAGGCTCCCCGCTGGTGCAGCGTGGACCTGAGAGACGGCAACCAGGCCCTCATAGTGCCTATGAGTCTGGATGAAAAGCTGGCCATGTTCAAAGCCCTATGTGACATCGGGTTCAAGGAGATAGAAGTAGGCTTCCCGGCAGCTTCTGAGACCGAGTTCGAGTTCCTCAGAAAGCTTATTGACGATAATCTTATTCCCGAGGACGTTACGGTACAGGTATTGACGCAGTCCAGGGAACACATAATAAGGAAGACCTTCGACTCTCTGGTAGGCGCTAAAAAAGCGGTAGTGCATCTGTATAATTCCACTTCCTTTGCACAGAGACAGCAGGTCTTCAGAATGAACGAGGACGAGATCACGGAGATCGCAGTCACAGGAGCGAAGCTCATCAAAGAAATCGCAAAAGAGTATCCCGGAACCGAATTTCAGTATGAATATTCACCGGAGAGCTTCACCGGAACTGAACCGGAATTCGCCCTTCGGGTCTGCAATGCAGTAATAGACATCTGGGAACCCACTCCGGATAACAAAGTGATAATCAATCTGCCCGCCACCGTAGAGATGTCAATGCCCCATGTTTTTGCGGATCAGATCGAATATATGTGCGAAAACCTTCATTCCCGCGAAAACGTGGTGGTTTCCCTTCATCCTCATAACGACAGAGGCACCGGCGTTGCGGATGCAGAGCTGGGACTTCTGGCAGGAGCGGACCGTATCGAAGGAACCCTCTTCGGTAACGGTGAAAGGACCGGAAACGTTGATATCGTAACCCTGGCAATGAACATGTTCACCCACGGTGTGGACCCTGAACTTGACTTCAGCAACATGCCTGAAACGGTGGAGATGTATGAGAAATATACCGGAATGGTAGTGGAGCCCAGACATCCCTACAGCGGATCTCTGGTATTCGCAGCCTTCTCCGGATCACATCAGGACGCTATCGCAAAGGGTATGAAGTGGAGAGAAGAAACAGATCCTTCGAGATGGACAGTTCCTTATCTTCCCATCGATCCGCATGACGTGGGAAGAGAATACGAAGGAGACGTCATCAGGATCAATTCCCAATCCGGAAAGGGCGGCGTAGCATACGTCATAGAGAGAGACTATGGCTACGTGATCCCGAAGGCGATGAGGGCAGAAGTAGGCTATATGATGAAGGACATTTCCGACAAGGCTCACGAAGAGCTGAAGCCGGACGAGATATTTGCGGCTTTCGAAAAGAAATATATCAACTACTTCAGCCCGCTGGACATCACGGAAGCGTACTTCAGCCATTTCAGCTCCACCAAAGCCGAGTCTGACGACGGTTTCACTGTCCGCATGAAGGTGGTTATCGACGGCGGAGAAGTCAGGGAATACGAAGGCAGAGGAAACGGACGTCTGGACGCCGTGGCCAACGCCCTCAAGAAGACAGATTACAAGTTCAATTACAAGTTCGTTACATATTCAGAGCACGCCATTTCCCAGGAATCCAACTCCAAGGCTGCGGCATACATCTGCATTGAGGATGAAGTAGGCCGCCAGTTCTGGGGAGTAGGAACCCAGGCGGACATCATCCTGGCCTCGGTCAACGCCCTGGTCAGCGCTTTGAACAGAATGAACGACGTAAATCACTTTATCAGATAGAAGACAACAAGGAGGCAGACTCATGGGAATGACCATGACTCAGAAAATACTGGCAGCGCATGCCGGCCTGGACAAAGTCGAAGCCGGTGAGCTGATCACGGCTAAGCTGGATCTGGTGCTGGCAAACGACATCACAGGACCGGTTAGCATCGGTGAGTTCGAGAGAGCGGGTTTTGACAAGGTATTTGATAAGTCGAGGATAGCTCTCGTCATGGACCACTTTGTACCCAACAAGGACATAAAATCCGCAGAACAGTGCAAAAAATGCCGTACCTTTGCAAGGCGCTTCGACATAGACAACTTCTATGACGTGGGCGAGATGGGCATCGAGCATTCGCTGCTGCCGGAGAAAGGCCTTGTAGCTGCAGGGGAAGCCGTTATCGGCGCTGACTCACATACCTGCACCTACGGAGCTTTGGGTGCTTTCTCTACAGGCGTAGGATCCACGGATCTTACTTCAGGAATGGCGACAGGCCAGACCTGGTTCAAGGTGCCCTCGGCCCTGAAGTTCAACCTTAAGGGAGAGCTACAGGAGAACGTGTCCGGCAAGGACGTGATCCTTCATATCATCGGTATGATCGGCGTAGACGGAGCCCTGTATAAATCAATGGAATTCACAGGCCCGGGAGTCGCATCCTTAAGCATGGACGACAGGTTCTGTATCTGCAACATGGCCATCGAGGCCGGCGGAAAGAACGGCATCTTCCCTGTGGACGAAAAGACTGTGGAATACATGAAGGGCAGAGTAGACCGCGAGTATAAGGTATACACTGCCGACGAGGACGCGGAATACGACGAGGTCTACGAAATCGACTTAAGCGAGATCAGACCTACGGTGTCCTTCCCGCATCTTCCTGAAAACACTCATACCATCGACGAGATCAAAGCCATGGATGAGATAGCCATAGACCAGGTTGTCATCGGCTCCTGCACCAACGGAAGACTCAGCGACATGAAGATCGCTGCGGACATCCTTCGCGGAAAGCATGTGGCAAAGGGACTGAGAGTCATCATCATCCCAGCTACCCAAAGCATATACAAGGATTGCATCAGACTGGGCTATATCGATGATTTCATCGATGCAGGCTGCGTGGTTTCCACACCTACCTGTGGACCTTGCCTTGGAGGCTACATGGGCATCCTGGCCGAAGGTGAAAGGGCGGTAGCCACCACCAACAGAAACTTTGTAGGAAGAATGGGCCACGTAAAATCTGAAGTATATCTGGCTTCACCTGCTGTTGCCGCCGCATCGGCTGTGGCCGGCAGGATCGCAGGACCGGATGAGATATAGGGGGAGAGAGAATGAAAGCGCAAGGAAGAGTACATAAATACGGAAACAACGTGGATACCGACGTTATCATCCCCGCAAGACATCTTAACACCCAGGACCACAAAGAACTGGCATCCCACTGCATGGAGGACATAGACAAGGACTTCATCAACAAGGTACAGCAGGGGGATATAATGGTTGCAGGCGACAACTTCGGCTGCGGCTCATCCCGTGAGCACGCGCCTATAGCCATCAAGGCTGCAGGCATCGACTGCGTCATCGCCAATACCTTTGCAAGGATCTTTTACAGAAACGCCATCAACATCGGCCTTCCCATCATGGAATGCCCCGAAGCGTCTGAAAAGATCGAAGCCGGGGACGAGGTCGAAGTGGATTTCGATTCAGGAATCATAAAGAATCTGACGAAGGGTGAGGAATACAAGGCCCATCCTTTTCCGGAATCCATCCAGAAGATCATAAAGGCAGGAGGACTCCTGAACAGCATCGCGGAGGATAACAAATGAATTATAAAATAACAGTTCTGGCCGGAGACGGCATAGGCCCCGAAGTGGTAGCCGAGACTCTCAAAGTCCTGGACAAGGTGGGCGCGAAGTTCGGCCACGAGTTCAATTACGATCACTGCCTGATAGGAGGCGCCGCCATCGACGCTACAGGCGAATGCCTTCCCAAGGAGACCGTTGACAAGGCACTGGCTTCAGACGCAGTGCTTCTGGGAGCTGTAGGCGGACCCAAGTGGGACAGCCAGCCTGCAAATAACAGGCCTGAGAAAGCACTTCTCGGAATCAGAAAGGCGCTGAACCTCTACGCCAACCTGAGACCCGCGGTGGTCTTTGACGAACTGAAGGATGCATCGCCGCTTAAGAGCGAAATCCTGGACGGAGGTCTGGACATACTGATCGTCAGAGAGCTCACCGGAGGCATATATTTCGGAGAGCATGCGCTGAAGCCCGCATCGCCTGATAACGATCTGGGCGAAGTGGCCTACGATATAGAGGAATACTCACAGATGGAGATAAGGCGTATCGCCAGAGTTGCCTTTGACCTTGCCATGAAGAGGAACAAAAAAGTAACCTCCGTAGACAAGGCCAACGTTCTCGAGAGTTCACGTCTCTGGAGACGCACTGTGGCGGAAGTTGCAAAGGACTACCCTGAGGTGGAACTGGACAATCTTTACGTGGACAACGCTGCAATGCAGCTGGTCCGCGCGCCTAAGCAGTTTGACGTGATCGTCACTTCAAACATCTTCGGTGACATTCTTTCCGATGAGGCCAGCCAGATCACAGGATCCATCGGAATGCTGCCGTCAGCAAGTCTCACGGAGGGCAATTTCGGCATGTACGAGCCGGTACACGGTTCTGCACCTGACATCGCAGGAACCGGCAAGGCAAATCCCATAGCAACCATACTTTCTGCAGCCATGATGCTGAGATACAGTCTGGGACTGGGCAAGGAAGCTGATGCAATAGAAGCTGCAGTCAGCGAGTTCCTGAAGGCAGGTTACCGCACAGCGGACCTTCAGGCCTCTTCTGAGCACAAAGCGGTATCTACCGCTGAAGCCGGAGACCTGATCGCGGAAATGATCTAGCAAACATGGCAGAAAGAATGATGAAATCTGATGTAAGTGATATTTCCGATGCATTCAGGCTAAATTTTGCGATTATTTCATATTTAGCCTGAAAATCGAGCAGTATTTTGCAATCAGTTTTAATATTTCAGGCTAAATAATACAAAAGCGTTGGATTTAGCCTGAAATTTATCAATGAGAAGGCCAATTAGGCATGTAAAAGTAAAAATATTCAGGCTAAAACATCGGTTTTTTGCATTTTTAGCCTGAATGCCATAAAACATCTTTATCAATAACAGGAGGAAACACAAAATATGGAAATCAAAGTTACCAAGACTACAAACCCCAAGCCGATCCCGCAGGATGAGAGCACCCTGGGATTCGGACTCAAATTTACTGACCACATGTTTCTCATGGACTGGGATGAAGGACAGGGTTGGCATGACGCACGCATAGTTCCCTACGGACCTCTGGAGATAGATCCCGCATCCACAGTTCTCCACTATGCCCTTGAGATCTTTGAAGGCCTGAAAGCATACAGAACTGCAGAAGGCAAGATCCAGCTTTTCAGACCCATTGAGAACGCAAAGAGAATGAACAGATCAGCTGCCAGATTTTCCATGCCCGACATTCCCGAGGAAGATTTTGTAGAGGCTGTAAAGGCACTGGTTGATGTGGACAGTGCTTGGGTACCTTATGGTTTTGGTACTTCCTTATACATCAGACCTTTCTACTTTGCAGACCAGATAGACCTGGCTCTCCACAAGGTAACACACTACAGATTCGTCATCATCGTTTCTCCTTCCGGAAGCTACTATGCTGAAGGTCTGAACCCGGTCAAGATCATGATCGAGGACGAGGACGTCAGAGCGGTAAGAGGCGGCACGGGCTTCACCAAGTGCGGCGGAAACTATGCAGCATCCCAGAGAGCCGGCGACAGAGCCATGGCAAAGGGATATTCCCAGGTTCTGTGGCTTGACGGCGTAGAGAGAAAGTACGTTGAAGAAGTCGGAGCCATGAACATCATGTTCAAGATCGACGGTGTGGTAGTTACACCGAGCATTGCTGAAGGATCCATCCTTCCCGGAATTACCAGAAAGAGCATTCTGGAATACTTAAGAGCAAAGGGAATTCCCTGCGAAGAGAGAAAGATCAGCGCTGAAGAACTCATGGAAGCTGCCAGAACAGGCAGACTTGAAGAAGCCTTCGGATGCGGAACTGCTGCGGTAATTTCTCCCGTTGGCACTCTGGCCTTCAAGGATGAAGTTTACGAGATCAACGGCGGCAAGATCGGCGAGACTTCCCAGTGGCTTTATGATACGCTTACAGGCATCCAGTGGGGCAAGATCGAAGACGAAATGGGCTGGGTAGTACCGGTAAAATAAAAGGATCAGGAGAAAATAATGTCATATGAAATGCTGAGCCTCGAAAGGTTTGAAGAGGCAAGTGAAGAAGTAAAAAAAGTAACTTTAGATACGAAACTTGTCTTCAGTGACTATTTAAGCAAGCAGACCGGAAATAAGGTATATCTCAAACCTGAGAATATGCAGAGGACCGGCGCATACAAGCTGAGAGGCGCTTACTACAAAATAAGCACGCTTACTCGTGAGGAGCGCGAGCGCGGGCTGATAACAGCATCCGCAGGGAATCATGCTCAGGGCGTGGCTTATGCCGCTCAGGCATATGGAGTGAAGGCTGTCATCGTTATGCCTACTACCACACCTCTCATCAAGGTCAACCGTACAAAAGGATACGGCGCTGAGGTCATCCTTTACGGAGACGTATATGACGAGTCCTGCGAATACGCTCTTAAACTGGCAGAGGAAAAGGGATATACCTTTGTACATCCCTTCGACGACACAGCTGTTGCCACAGGCCAGGGAACCATAGCCATGGAGATCTTCAAGGACCTCCCGCTGGTGGATTACATTCTGGTTCCCGTGGGCGGAGGCGGGCTCGCCACAGGCGTGTCCACTCTGGCTAAACTGCTGAATCCGAAGATCAAGGTTATAGGTGTCGAGCCCGCCGGAGCCGCATGCCTCAAGGCATCTCTGGAAGCCGGCGAAGTAGTGACACTTCCCTCGGCCAACACCATCGCAGACGGCACCGCCGTTAAAACTCCGGGATCAGTGATCTTCCCTTATCTCCAGAAAAATCTGGACGGCATCATTACCATCGAGGATGAAGAGCTTGTAATGAGCTATCTGGACATCGTTGAAAACCACAAGATGGTAGTTGAGAATTCAGGTCTTCTGGCTGTAGCCGCAGTTAAGCATCTCGACGTGAAGGATAAGCGCATAGTGGCCATACTTTCCGGAGGCAACATGGACGTTATCACAATGTCCTCCGTCATCCGTCAGGGACTGATAATGCGCGACAGAGTCTTCACCATCTCCGTGCTTCTCCCGGACAAACCGGGCGGACTGAGCAAGGTAGCCGCCATTATCGCAGAAGAGAACGGAAACGTAATCAAGCTGGAGCACAACCAGTTCGTTTCCATCAACAGAAACGTGGCTGTAGAACTGAAGGTCACCATCGAAGCCTTCGGTACGGAGCATAAGCATAAGATAATCCAGGCTCTGGCTGACAAGGGGTACGATCCTCAGATCACTACCACAAACGTATAAACAGCAAAAACGCAGGGTGAGTCCTGCGTTTTTTATTTTCTGAAAAATACCATCTCTCTTTCCATTTATAACGAAAAGGAGTATTATATTCCGGGAGTATTATTATCGTGAAAGTGGAAAGCGAATATGTCAGTTAAGAATTATAAGAAAACGATCATTGAACCGATCGTGTTTTTGGTGATTTTTGCAGTTTTGTTCGGTGCCATCGGGCACAGGATGGGTGCAGTCAATATGCTCAGCACCCTGATGAATACTGCCTATGATCTGCTCATGAACACGGTCTTTTATATTATGGCCATAGCAGTTCTTGCCGGCGCCATCGGATCGGTCTTAAGTGAATTCGGCGTTATCGGTCTGATAAACACCATAGTGTCTCCTCTTATGAGACCGCTGTACGGTCTTCCGGGGGCTGCGTCGGTGGGAGTCATGACCACCTATCTGTCGGACAACCCTGCCATCCTGGCACTTGCTGATGACAAGGCCTTCATCAGATATTTCAGGAAATATCAGGTGCCTGCGTTAACCAATATTGGTACGGCCTTCGGAATGGGCGCCATAATAACCACCTTCGTAATAGGCTTGAGCGCCGGCGGTTCCACGGGTCTTGTGACGGCAGCAATAGTGGGAAACGTGGGAGCCATTATCGGAAGCATCGTATCCACGCGCCTCATGCTGATCTTTACAAAGAAGGAATACGGAACGGAGTCATGGGCTCTGGAGGAATATGCAGAAAAGATGGAAAAGAATGAAACTGAAGGTCTGCCGGAGAAAAGCATAGGCCTGAGGCTCATAGAATCTACGCTTTCCGGAGGAAAATCCGGGGTGAAGATCGGCCTGGAGATCATACCCGGAGTACTCATCATCTGCTCGCTGGTATTGATGCTCACAAACGGTCCTTCGGCGGACGGTACATATACCGGAGCCGCCTTCGAAGGCGTAGGAGTCTTCCCCTGGATAGCTGAAAAGCTTTCCTTCATTCTGAAACCTCTCTTCGGCTTCAGTTCCAACGAGTGCATCTCCATACCCATCACAGCTCTGGGTTCCGCAGGTGCGGCTATCGCGCTGATTCCCGAGATGATCAAAACAGGCCAGGCAAGCGGAGCGGACGTAGCGGTGTTCACCGCCATGTGCATGTGCTGGAGCGGATATCTCAGCACTCACGTGGCCATGATGGACAGTCTGGGAGCCAGGCAGCTAACCGGAAAAGCAATCCTTTGCCACACCATCGGCGGCATCTGTGCCGGAGTCGCGGCCCACTGGATATTCGTGATCATAGTCTGAAGTAAATACCACAAACGTATAAACCAAAAACATTGGAGCCGGCAGCATAGCGCTGCCGGTTTTTATTGCCGAAAAATGGGTGCTGTGGCTCATGCAGACAGGCAGGAAATCATATACCCGAAAGTTTAGCGCGAAATACCCTGGCGGGTAATTGAGAAGCGGAGGGCGGCGACCCTATAATTAGGGAGCGCTGGTGAAAGGCAGCGCTTCATACCCTTTTCCCTTTATTATTCTTAATATCAGGAGAAATAATTACAGGCAGAAAAATTTCAGTACGTCAGTACTCCAGATGTTTAACGTACTGCTGATATTCCTGTACAGGTTCATCATAGCCCGCCACAAAAATTATGGGCGCAGCCCTAACAGGCGTCGGCACAGTCCTTGGCTCCTCTCCCGCCATGACTGCCGAAGCTGTGGTATCGGGAACATATTTCTGAGATAAAGTGTCAACGCTTTCCGATACCACTGACCTTGCGCCCGCAGCAGGACCTCTCCTTCGCGTCCCTTATATACTGAGCTATGGATGAATAACTGAAGTCCCCGAGGAAATCATCACGCAGAACGAACATATATGAGGAAGATCAGAAAGCCTAACGAAATCTCCGGGAATAATAACGAATCATGAAAGTAAAGAGCGAAAGGACCCGGTGAAAGCCGGGTCTTCTCGTAGTGAATGCGAAAAAATACATTGCAAGCAGGGTTTGAAGGGGAGGCTGAATGGGTATTAAATCACTGGGAGAAAAGAGACATGCATATTCTGGTTGAATTCATTTACATACTTACGATGTTCATAAGCGTGGCAGGGTTTGCTGTACACATGACAGTCAGGACCAAAGGCCTGGAAGCCACCAGCAGATTAGCTAAGCAAAAGAGCACCACCGCATTTCTCACCACGGTGCTCCTGCTTAATCTGTGCGATTTTATGAGGCTGTATCTGACGCAGATCCTGGCAGAGCCTGACCTGGAATGGATATATGTCATGGAGAACATCCTGGAAGTAGTCCTGATCTATGTGCTGATACATATGGAAAAGGAATATCTGGGGCTGCCCATGCCGAGATTGTCAGAAGCATTTTTTGCTGTTACGGCGCTTTTGCTTTTATATTTCGATGCTCTCCTGAACTGGAATGGGGCTGAAGAAGAAAGAATATATTTCATACTCATGATAGTTATAAACGCCGCTCCCATCATAGTTCTTACGCTGGAGACCATCGCATTCTGCCGGAAGAGCAGAAGCTCAGAAAACAGTACTGCCAACGGATACATAGCGGTATTCATCGGACTCTGCATATTTGTTTGTATCATCTGCACCATGAGCAATGCGGACCAACAGACCAGGTACCAGTTCTTTTTGCACTCTGAAGAGGTGTACGAAGTGATCTGGCTGATATTCAACGTTGCCACCTTCGAATTCGTGTGGAGGACCATAAACAAAGATGATTCCCGGGAGATGAAAAGGCAGGTGCCATTTAAGAAGAGGCTGGATGAACTGAAAAGCTCCTGCGGACTGTCCGAAAGAGAGGTTGAGATCGCCAAACTGTTATATGAAGGAAAGAGCAACAAAGAGATCGCTGCCATGATGTATCTTTCCCCCAATACCGTTAAGGTCCATGCTTCAAACCTTTACCGCAAAATAGGTGCAGAGAACCGGGTGCAGGCCATCCAGGTCATGGCAGGGGAGAAGGAGGCGGTCGTACCTGATGTTAGTCGTTGACAACTATACAGTGCGGTGATATAATCAAAACATAAATTGTTAATCAATTAACCAAAATTAAAATTATACAGGGAGTAGCAATTTCCACCGGAATTGCTTTAAAAGGGAAACAGGTGAGAATCCTGTGCTATCCCGTAACTGTAAATGATTTGGACTTCCATTACGTCACTGGAGAATCTCCGGGAAGGCGGAAGCCCTTACATCATGAGCCAGGAGACCTGCTTTCTGTACGTTATCTCATGTGTCACGAGGTATGGCACCGGTAATGAATAGGACTTGACGTGTTACGAAGGCTAGTTTTCTATAGTTCGTTTATTATTTGCCGACCTGTGCTGCAGGCCGGCTTTTTTAATAGTTTCAAAGGAGGAAAGGAAAATATGAAAAAGAAAACTATTATTATTCTTTTGATCGTATGCCTTGTTATGCTCTTTGCAGCATGCGGAAACGATGATGACAACACCGTAACAGGTTCCAAGGGTGATACCTATACCGTTCAGGACGGAAACATCGCGGTAGGTATAGACGGTAATGAGTATGAACCTTACACCATCACTCTGAATCTGGAGAGATCCGGAATCGGCCAGAACATGGAGGAAACCTTCACTGCTCCTCCCGTTGCAGCTATAGCTGACGGAGATCAGATGGCGGACTTCTTCTTCGATCTGGGACTTGAGGATCACATGGCAGGCTTCACAAGAGGAGCATGCTGGTCAACAGTATCCGATTATCCCGCAAGAGATAAAGTTACCAAGATCACCGAGGACGGAGTTAACTTAAGAAACGCTTCCAAAGAGCAGATCATTGCTACAGGATGCGATTTCATGATGGGCTGGGATTCACTCTTCTCAGACGATAACTTCTCGGTTCAGTTCTGCCTTGAGCACAACATCGTGCCTTATTTCCCTTACTGCTGCTCCGACTCAGCTACCTTCGAGGACATCTACAAGGACTATGAAGTTCTCGGACACGTATTCGGCTGCACTGAGCTTGCAGAGCAGAAGGTCCAGGCAATGAAGGATAAGCTTGCAGCAGTTAAAGAGACACTCGGCGAGGAAGTCTATAAGAACCCTATCAAAGTGTTTGTATATGACTCCGGTGAGGATGCTCCTTTCACAGCATGCCAGGGCGTTCCCGGCGATATGATCAAGCTCGCAGGCGGCATCTCCATTTTTGATGACATCGAAAAAGGCTGGGCTACACCTTCATGGGAGGAAGTAGTAGAGAGAGATCCCGACGTCATTCTCATTCTTGATTATGACTATGACACAGAAGCAAAGACCGAATTCCTTAAAACAAACGAATTCACTTCACAGTTAAGAGCTGTCAAAGAGGGACGTATCTATTCAGCATGCTGCTCCGACATGCAGGGCTCTGCAGGTTCCGCAGGAACAGTTGAGATCATGGCTAAGCAGTTCTATCCTGAAAAGTTCAACTAAAAAACAGACATTGAAGATTTAATACCAGTAACTTTTGTGTTTATGTAAAGGGCAGCAGGTCCGGTTTAACCGGACCTGCTATACGCCGTTAAAAAAGGAGCAAGGGAATGGAAAAGGAAAAGACACCGTTATTCCCGCTGAATAAAAAATCCCACTATCTTATCTTTTGTCTTTTGATGGTGGTCATATTGTTTTTTGCATTTATTACTGCGACTACCCTGGGAAGCGTGGACCTGAGAGAAGAGTCTATAGGCAAGGTGATAATCAACGAAATTGCGGGGAGAGAGGTCTACGAGCCTGACTGGGAAGAAAGCACTGCGATCATCCTGTGGACAATCAGGATACCCAGGATCCTCACGGCCTTTATAGTAGGGGCAGGCCTTACTCTTTGCGGCATCCTGATGCAGGTGCTTACTAAGAACCCATTGGCTGACCCTTACGTACTCGGTATATCACATGGTGCATCCGCCGGAGCGGTATCAGTTATCATGTATGGATATCTGTCATTCCTCGGTGGTTACGGTACCATGGTAGGTGCCTTTGCGGGAGCTGTACTTAGTATAATGATGGCTCTGAAGATAGCTACTATCAGAAACAAGGTAACAGCTACACAGCTGGTTCTGGCAGGAATCGCAGTTTCAGCGTTATTCAGCGCCATAACCAACTTCATGATCTATCACACCAAGACAGGTTCCGATAAAGTGAAGACGGCTACCTACTGGATGATGGGTTCCTTAAGCGGAGCCTCATGGGAGAAACTCAAATATGCCACAATAGCGTTTGTTGTGTGCTTCCTACTGATCATGCTGCTCACGAAGCAGCTGGACGTTCTCCTTTTGGGAGACGATGTAGCATCTACCGTGGGAGTCAATACTGATAAACTAAAGCTTGCAATCATCATAATAGCAACGCTCCTTACCGGAATCATCGTATCAATATCCGGAACCATCGGTTTTGTCGGACTCACTATCCCTCATATCACGCGATCTATAGTGGGCACCAAGCACAAGTGGCTGGTGCCGGCGTCAATGCTTGTGGGGGGAACATTCCTGGTGATAGCAGATATACTGTCGCGTGTTCTGGTAGCTCCGGAGGAATTGCCCATCGGAGTCGTTTCAGCCTTTTTCGGCGCACCGTTCTTCCTGTATCTGATCAGGAAGTCGAACAGTAAGTTAGGAGGCTGACCATGGAAAACAATGCTTTGAACGTGAAACTGAGCGTTGAGGAACTTAAATACTCCATCAACACCAAAGTCATTGTGGATGGTGTCAGCCTTGACGTGGAAGAGGGATCCTTTGTGGGTCTTGTGGGCCCTAATGGCTGCGGTAAGTCCACCCTCTTGAAAAACATCTACAGGGTATATACTCCAAGCCGCGGCGCAGTGTATATCGACGGCAAAAGCGTTTTGGAGATGTCCAACAAGGAATCTGCTCTGGAGATGTCTGTAATGCAGCAGGAAAACAACGTGGAGTTCGACATGAACGTTTTCGATATGGTGATGCTGGGGCGTTTTGCCCATCAGAAGATGTTCCATAACGATATGCATGCCGAAGGAGAGATCGTGCGAGCCGCACTCAGGGAAGTAGGGATGGAAGGCTATGAGGAAAGGAGCTTCCTGTCCCTTTCCGGCGGCGAAAAGCAGAGAACGCTGGTGGCCAGGGCTCTTGTACAGCAGGCACAGCTGATCATCCTTGATGAACCCACGAACCATCTGGATATAGGCTATCAGTATCAGATCATGAACATATTGAAAAGTCAGGACGTTACCGTTTTTTCTTCTGTCCATGATCTGAACATAGCAGCCTGCTACTGCGATAAGATCATTCTGATGAAAAAGGGAAGGATCTATGATGTGGGTACGCCTGAAGAAATGTTTGTTCCGTCCAAGATCAAAGATCTGTTCGGCGTGGATACCCAAATCAGCATCAACAGTGTAACAGGCAAGCCAAATGTAATATTTATGCCGGACGTACGATTCTGACCTGACAGGATCGCAAGATGTAAATGTTTATTAAAGAGAAAGGAATAATATGGAAAACAAAGCAATTCTCGTCGTAAGCTTTGGCACATCTTACCCTGAAACAAGGAGCATGACGATAGACGTTATAGAAGAAGAACTTATGAAAAGGTTCCCGGACAGAACATTCTACCGCGCATGGACCAGCGGCATGATCCGCAAAAAGATAAAGGAAAGAGATAACACGGTCATTTTCTCTGTTGATGAGGCTCTGGACCAAATGGAAAAAGATGGCATAACAGACCTTCTCGTGCAGCCGACGCATCTGGTGGCAGGAGAAGAGTATGACAAAATCATGAATCGGATCTGCGCCAATCAGAACAGATTCCAAAGCGTTTCTTTTGGAGCGCCACTGATCAGTTCATACAGAGATGTATATCATGTCGCAAGAATACTAGAGAGCAGATATTCTGAACTGACAGATAAAGACATGCTGGTGTTTATGGGACACGGAAGCGCGAAATTAGAGTTTGACGCCTATGAGGAACTGAAGAGACAGTTCAATAAAGATGGACATGATAACTACGCGATAGGTACTGTGGAATTCACTCCGGGGATCGAGCCAGTACTTGAAAAAATAAAGGAACTTAAACCCGAGAGGGTATTCCTGGCACCGCTTCTTTTGGTTGCAGGAGACCATGCTACCAATGATATGGCAGGCGACAGTCCGGATTCCTGGAAGAACCAGATCAAAGAACTGGGGCCTGAGGTGGAATGCCATGTAAGAGGCCTGGGAGAATTACCGGAAGTGGTAAAGATGTATATCTGGCATGCAGAGCATGCGAGTGTGATCAAATAAAGTTTATTATTTTGGAAACGCAGAATACAGAAATAAACCTCCTGTAATATATGCGAAACCAAAGAAATAAAAAAAGACCTCGATGAAGAGGTCAGGAAAAGACCTCAACGGTGAGGTCTTTTCCTTTTTGATGGTTTATTTACAGCTTTTTCAGAAGCCCCGTGGCTTCGTTGAACTCGTTGATGAGGTCGTCGATGTCAGCAGCGGCTTTGGCAGCCTGTCCCCAGGTTCCTGCCTGATCGTACCAGAGAGCGTTCAGCTCTTCTATGGTCTTGCCCTGCTGTTCCACCCAGGTGTAGTACTTGAGGTTGTGGATGCGCTTCCTATCGGTGTAGCGGAGCTCCAGCATGCCATCGGTCTTTTCTCCCAGGATGTGGGTATGGAAGTCGACGGCGGCTTTTTCGTGTGTATATTCTCCGTCGCGGGCTCTCATTTCCTCGATCCTGGAACCATACATGGCAGCTGAATCGGTAAGCACGGTAGCGACTACGTCGTTTTCGTTCAGTTCATAGTACTTGGCCATCTTGATGCAGCAAATAGCGTTGGCTATGCCTGAGATGCCGAAGTATCCGAGGAGATCTACGAGTTCGGGATTCACGCCCTGCTCCTTCAGATAAGCTCGTCCAATGGGTTCATTGAAGAGGCGGAGGGCTTCTACAGGATCCTCGTCGTCTATGGCGATCACCATATCGGTATTCTTTACATTGTGTATCCAGGGCACGTGTCTGTCGCCTATGCCTTCGATCCTGTGGTCGCCGAAGCCGTTGTCCAGAAGAGTAGGGCACTGCAGGGATTCGCCTACACCAAGCTTGGCTGTGGGATAGAGTTCCTTCAGTCTGTCTCCTGATCCCATGGTGCCTGCTGAACCTGAGCAGAAAGCCATGCCGGCGAAGCGGCCGTTCTCGCCTTTGATCTCTTCAAAGGCATCTGAGATGGCATTTCCGGTTATGTTATAGTGCCACATGTAGTTTCCCATCTCCTGGAACTGGTTGAAGACCCATACGTCGTCCTGCGCTTTGAGTTCGGCCACCTTGTCGTAGATGGCTTTTACGTTGGATTCGGATCCGGGGGTGGCGATGACTTCCGAAGCCACGCCTTCAAGCCAGTCAAAGCGCTCGCGGCTCATGCCTTCGGGAAGGATTGCTATTGAATAGCAGCTGAGCAGCGCGCTGTTGAATGCGCCGCCACGGCAGTAATTTCCGGTGGAAGGCCATGCGCCCTTGTGGTAGGTGGAATCGAACTGACCGGTGACCAGAGGTGGCACCAGACAGCCGAAAGCTGCGCCTACCTTGTGAGCTCCGATGGGGAACCATCTGCCCAGCATGCAGATGATGCGGCATTTGACGCCTGTGAGTTCAGGCGGCAAAACGATATAGTTAGGGCCGTGGAAAAGGCCGCCAAAGTCTTTTTGTTCATTTTTCCAGGTGATCCTGAAGAGGTTGAGAGGATTTATATCCTGCATGCCCACCTTAGTAAGTTTTTCCTTGATCTTTTCAGGGATCTTAGAAGGGTCTCTCTGCTGTTCCAGAGTGGGAAGGATGATATTTCTTTCCCTGGCACGGTCGATATTGTGCTTAAGTCCGGTTTCGTTTTTTCTCAGGTCTATCATGTCGAGCTCCTTTTTCGTTATTTAAGACGGTCGCGGACCAGCTGAACGAATATATCAGCTGCCGTTTCCAGTATATTGTCGTTGAATCTGTATTTCGGATTGTGGAGTGACGGTTCGTCGGGGCTTTTGCCGGTGCCGATGAAGAAAAAGCATCCGGGAATCGCCTTCAGGAATCTGCCGAAATCTTCGGAAGTGAGAGGGGCAGGGGTATTGGGATCCACGTTTTCAGGACCCACGATCTTCTCAGCTGCTGCTACAAGGTATCTGACGTATTCCGGGTCATTTACCGTCGGAATGAATTCATATGTGAACTCAAAATCGCAGTCAGACTCGTTCATGGCGCAGATGCTCTGACAGATCTCACGCATGCGCTTTTCAACTTTTTTCTGGGATAAGGGATCCGTGCTCCTGGTATCGCCCTTGATGATCACCGTGGAAGGTATCACGTTGTGGGCTCCATCGGAAAATATCTCTGTAAGGGAGATGACGGATGAAGCTGTGGGATCGATGTTCCTTGAGACTATGCTCTGGATCCCTAAAATGATCTCCGAGGCTGTAACCAGAGGATCCTTTGCCTTATGAGGCTGAGCTGCGTGTCCGCCTTCGCCTTTGATGGTGATGGTGAAGTTATCTTCCGATGCCATTATGCCGCCGTTTCTGGTGGCCACAAGGCCTTCGGGAAGCAGGGGCATGTTATGGAAGCCGTAGATCTCATCCACGGGGAACCTTTCGAGGAAGCCGTCGTTAAGCATGTTCATGGCGCCATGGCCGGTCTCTTCGTCCGGCTGGAATATGAATCTGACGGTTCCGTTGAAATCGCGGTTCTCAGACAGCATGGCTGCAGCTCCCAGGAGCGCTGCCATATGCCCGTCGTGACCGCATGCATGCATTGCGCCGTCATTAAGGGAACGGAATTCGCAGTCAGTCTGCTCTGTCACCGGGATGGCGTCCATTTCCGCCCTGAGTCCGATAACGCGGGGACTGTCACCGCATTTAAGAGTACCGACAACGCCGGTGCCGCCGATGCCTTCAGCGACTTCGATCCCCATGGCTCGGAGTTCCTTTGCGATAAAAGCTGCGGTCTCGAACTCGTTGGATGAAAGCTCGGGGTTACTGTGCAGATGATGCCGCCACTCACGCATTTTATCAGATAAAACCTTCATTTAAGTCTCCTGTTCAAGTCCGTTCATATCATAATTAAGATGGTATAATTATAATCCGCAGCTTAGTGAAAATCAATTATTACTTGCTTTATCGCTTTAGAGCAATCCGATAAACTCAAATAGCATTATAGTATATCTTGAAAAAGTCGCTGGCATCGATTATAATTTAACAAGAATACATATTAATAACACGAAGAGACAAGTTCCGCTTAACGCGGATGAAAAGAGAAACCGGTGTGAATCCGGTACGATCCCGTCACTGTAATAGGGAGCGGGCGGCATAATGTCACTGAGTAAACCTTGGGAAGGCGCCGCACGCTGTGAACTTAAGTCAGGAGAACTGCTTGTCTTTTGATGGATCTTTCATACGGTGTATATGAAAACTGTGATTTTCGGCTGAGGATTATTTGATTTCCCTGCCTGAGTGAAGAACATGGCTTCTGTATGATCGGATCGTACAGAAGTTTTTTAATCAGGAGGTCATCACTCAGTGCTTTCAATGCTGAAATACATGGTTATCATGGCGGCCTTTTACATCCTGTCGGATAAGGTCGTAAAAGGAGACTATGGAAAACCGGTCCAGACTTTCTCGGATATGGCCCTTTATACGCTGGTCTTCATTATGGGAATGAGGATAGGGGCCAATGAAGAAGTTGTATCCAGATTGGGCAGCGTTGGATTACAGGCTTTGGCTACCACATTTCTTGCTTTTTTCGGAAGTATAGGGATGGCTTTCCTTGTCAGGACCTTCCTGATGCTCGACAGGCATGGTCTTGGGGCTAAGCACATCAGATCTGATGTGGAGACTGCTGAAGAAGGCACAGGTTTGAACAGCCTTAAGTCGACGGTGATCATATTTTCTCTGGTCGCTGTAGGAATGGCCTGTGGGCATTTTATCGTACCTGAGATGATAGTGGATCCGGATGAGTTTCAGGAAGATGCCGGAACCATGATAGATATCTGCCTTTGCATACTTCTTGCGGGAGTGGGATACGGACTCGGTATTGAAGGAAACATCTTCGGAAAGATCCGGTCCATAGGATTCCGCGTGCTGGGGCTTCCGATAGCCATTATGTCCGGAACTGCGGTAATGGGCCTGGCCTACGGTGTTTACGGACCGCTCTCAATAAAGGAATCGCTGGCGGTGTTCATGGGAATGGGCTGGTACGGTATGGCACCTGCCATAATTCTGAATGCAGGTCATGCCACAGCGTCTGCAGTGAGCTTCCTTCATAATATATTCAGGGAAGTGCTGTCCATGCTGCTGATACCGGTCGTAGCTCAAAGGATAGGATACTTCGAAGCAGCTTCGCTTCCGGGATCCACCGGTATGGACTGCTGTCTGCCGGCGGTAAAAAAGTATACAAATGGAGAAGTCGCCATTATGTCGCTTATATCCGGTATTATCTGTTCGATGGCGGTAACGGTGCTTGTTCCTATAATAATAGAATAATAAGCGTTAATATTCATTGACAATCTGTCTGTTTTTTGATAATATCTAAACGCTGTGCGCTTTGACAGATTTATTAATTTGTTTGTAAATAGTTACAATATATATCATTCATTTATTCATCGTTCTGAAAGGAGGACATTCTAAATGTCAGAACAGACAACTCACAGATTGCCCAGCAAGATCGCAGGACTTATTCCTGTAATCGTGCTTCTCGCGATCATGATCACCAACTACGTAGTCGGCTGGGGTCAGGACCCTCACATTCCCGTACTTATCGCATGTGCTGTTGCCATGATCGTAGGTAAGGTATACGGCTACACTTACAAAGAGATGCTTGCCGGCGCTCTTGACGCTGTAAGCCAGTCTCTGGAAGCAATCATCATCATCCTTTGCGTAGGATGCCTTATCGGAGCTTTCGAAGGTTCCGGTACTATCCCCGCTGTAGTATTCTACGGACTGAAGCTGATCTCACCTAAGGCTTTCCTGCCTCTTGCTTGTGCACTTTGCGCAATCGTAGGTATCGCTCTTGGTTCCGCATGGACAGTATCCGCTACACTGGGTATCGCATTCATGACCATCGGAACAACCATGGGATTCAACCCCGCACTTATCGCAGGTATGGTTCTTTCCGGAGCTTGCTGCGGAGACAAGTTCTCACCGCTCTCCGACTCCACCAACCTGGCTGCAGGTTCTGCTCAGACCGGTCTCTTTGACCACGTAGGAGCTATGGTTACCACCACATTCCCTTCACTCGTTATCGCCATCGTTCTCTATGGTATCCTCGGCGTAAAGGGATCCGCTAACTACGATGCTACCATCGCTAACGACCTTTGCGATGCTATCGTAGCTCACTATGATCACATGAGCGTTCTGCTTCTTATCCCTATGATCCTTATCATAGTAGTAGCAGTTCTCAAAGTTCCCGCACTTCCTGCTGTTCTGCTTCTGTCAGCCATCGGCTGCATCTTCGCAGTTATCTTCCAGGGTGCAAACTTCTCTGACTGCATCACTCTTACCCACTATGGATATGAGGCTGAGACAGGAAACGAACTTGCTGACAAACTGATGAACAGAGGCGGCATGGACTCCATGCTTTGGACAAACAACCTGGTTATCGTTGCCGTTGGTTTCGGCGGAATCCTTCAGACCATCGGAGCTGTTGAGTCCTTACTCGGCGCACTCATCAAGAAGGTTAAGACACCTTTCCAGCTTGTAGCAGTAACCATGATCACCGGAGCATTCTGTATCACCACCATGTGCGACCAGTATCTCGGACTGATCATCCCTGCTTCAATGTACAAGGATAAGTTCGACCAGATGGGACTTGGCAGAAACATGCTTTCCAGAACTCTTGAAGACTGCGGTACACTTTGGAGCCCTCTGGTTCCCTGGTCATCCTGCGGTGCATATCACTCAGGAGTACTCGGAGTTCCCACACTCAGCTATCTGCCTTTCGTATTCATGAACATTCTGAACCCTATCTACGCACTGATCACCACCTCCTATGGCGGAAACATCATCTATGCAGACGGTTCCAGAACAAACCTCTTCAAGAGACTCGTTAAGGGCAAAGGCCCCGCAGGCGCTCCTGATGAAGCTCATGAAATCGCTATGGCTGCTCTCGCTGAGCGCCGTGCTTCAGGTGAATATCCTGATTTCAAATAATAATTTTGAATGATCAAACCTTTATAATGTGAGAGATAAGACAAGGCCTCCGGACGTCCGGGGGCTTTGTTGTTTTTTGGAAGAAGGGTTCGCTGTTGACACTGCCTGCCTGCAGGATATATATTTAAGTTGTCAAAGAACTTAAGTGAGGATAAAGACATGAGAGAGATAAAAAAAATCGGTCCTGAGATCATGGACGAATACATGTATATATATCTGAACGCCTATCCGGCTTTCAAAGACCTGGACGAAGACTGCTACAAAAAATATGAAGCAAAAAACATCCGGGACATGGAACTGGATGACGACGTGGACTTCTATGGCTGCTTCGAGGATGGAAAACTTGTGGCCACCATGAAACTGGTGAGCTTTCAGATGAATCTTTTTGGCAGGATGCATAAGGCTGTAGGTCTTATGGCTCTTGGAGTGCATCCGCTTCATAAGAAGCAGGGCATCGCTCTGGAGATGGTGCGCTTCTACGAGAAATACGCTGTGGAACACGGCGCCCTCGTATGCCCGCTGCTTCCATTCAGGATGGACTTCTATCGCAAAATGGGCTACGGCCTGGGCTCCAGGATGGACGAATATCATCTGCCCACGGTCAACCTTCCGAAGTGGGATGACCTCAGCGGGCTGAGGCCGCTTTCTCCGGACGAGATAGGGGAAGTCTTCGCAGTGAACGACAGATTCTGCGAAATGAACCATGGAATGCTGAAGAAGTTCAGCGAAGAAAAGAGGCTGATGGAAGCCGACACAGCCACACAGAGGATGGGCTGCTTCAAGGACGGCGAGCTCACAGGCTATGCTGCTTATCGCTTTGAAAACGCCAGCGACACCAACTACACGCTGAACCGCATCGTGATAGATGAACTGGTATATTTCGACGGAGAGACTCTGAGAAAGCTTCTGGGCTTCTTCAGGAACCAGGCGGATCTTGCACAGAACATAGTGATCCGCTCCGGCGAAGAGGATTTCTACCATCTCTTTACCGATCCCGCCCATGTATCAGGCTACTATATACCTAACGGATACCTTCAGACAAACGTATCAGCTATTTGCAATATGTACAAAGTCATGGATCCGGAGGCCTTCGTGAGAGAGACTTCTTACCGCAGTTTTCCTCCGCTTGAGCTTACAACCACCTTTGAATACCACGATGAGATGGCTGATGAAGAGGGCAGACTGATGATCAGATTCGCCAAGGACCCTGATGGCAATTCATCTGCTTGGTCAGTCGCTAAGGCTGACGAAACACCGGACGTGACCTTAAGATGCATGAAGGGTGACCTGTCATCGATCCTCATGGGTTCCGCACATATAGGGGCACTGATACGTCTGGGCGTCATGGAGACTGATAAGCCGGAATATACCGACACGCTGGACATGTTGCTGTATCACAAGCAAAGGCCCTTCAGCAATAACGATTTTTAATAGAATGTAAAAAGGAGCTGCGTCCCTTTCAGGGCACAGCTCCTTTTTTATAGAGAGTGGATCATGCTACATCTAAGTATTTATTACGCCAGATCCTTGCATGCTTTCGGCATTGCCATGACGTTCTCGAAAGGAGCGTCGCATACCATGTCGCAGCCGGGAGCCATGATATAGCCTCTGCCTGCGGCGGTTTTGATCCTTTCTGCAGCTTCAGCATAAACATCCTCCGGTGTATCGAAGAGAAGAGCGCCTGCAGGATTGATGTTTCCGTAGATGACCATCTTGCCGTCGGCATCCTGAAGAGCCTGCTCAAGATCTACTGCATAGTCGCAGGAGAAGGCATTGAAGCCGGCTTCCATAAGGGGAGCTACGCGCTTGCCGGATCCTCCGCATACATGGCAGATATAATACTTGAAGTTGGTTCTTTCCTTAACTTCTACGAGTTTAGGGAGAACCAGGCTCTTAAACATCTTAGGGCTGATCATGGTACCGGCTGAGCAAGGCTCTGCGATGAAGGCGATGTCAGCGCCTTTTTCGATGAGAAGGTTCATTACTGTTACGCAGACCTCTGTTCCGAAATCCAGAAGCTCTGCCGCCGCTTCTTTGTTTCTGATGAGGTCCATCATGTATTCTGCAGTTCCGCGCATTACGCAGGCGTTGGTGAAAGGTCCGGCGATATCCACGATGAGGTATTTATCGTCGCCGGCGAGTTTTTTGATGTTCTCGCACTGGTTCAGCATGCACTGGAAGTAGTCGTTTGCAAGAAGGGTCTCGCGGATCTTGGATTTGTCCAAAGCCTTCAGGTCTTCAACTATGTCAGTCATGTATTCTTTGGTGTTTACAGGGTTGCCCGGATGGTCGATATCGATGGAACAGCCGAAAGCGTTAAGGGGAGCGGTAAAAGCTCCGTTTACGCCGCTGATAAGGTCGGTATCGAATTCTTCCATATGCTTAACGATTATTGAAGCACCGCCATCGGGCAGGTGATAGAGTTCGCGATATGATAAATTTTCATGCTTGGATACCCAGGCGCCGCCGTCTACAAGTGCAAAGGGTGTTCTGTCCACGGGCTGATGATTCATCACAGCGTCGATTCTTTCTTTATGGTTCATAATCTTCCTCCTGATGACAAAAATAACAAAAAAGTATAAAAAAACTTTCATCGCCTCTATTATATACTAACCCAGTAGGTAAATCTATAAATATTGTTGCTGTTGTATTTTATTGTTTTGCTGTTTTTTTGTAAAAAATAAAAAACCGCCCCTCGGGCGGTCTTTATATATAATAGGTTATTTTATCAGTGAACTCAGCTTCTTTCCATAGAAGAAATCATGCACCATAGTGTCATACTCAGACCAAAGAGGCAGAGTCTGGCAGTCATCCTGCCTCGGACACTCATTCACCTCGCAGGCCAGACAGGCCACAGGAGACAGCGTGCCTTCCATCGTTTCGATTATCTCACCGACTGCGTAATCATCAGGGTCGCGCTCCAGCTTGTAACCGCCGCGCTTGCCGCTTACTCCGGAGATCATCCCTGAAGAGACCAGGTCGCGGACTATGATCTCCAGATATTTTTTGGAGATCTGCTGGCGCTCAGCTATGTCTTTGAGGGGTACATAGCCCTGATCCTTGTGTTCTGCCAGATCTATCATGACGCGAAGCGCGTATCTTCCTCTAGTAGAGATCATGTAAATTACCTCCTTACAAGTCTTTTACCTATTATACCGCAGGGTAATAGGATAAATCAAGCATAATATTTATTATTTACCTATTGACACGGTAGGCAAATAGGTATAAAATCAACTTAATCAAATCCAGGGAGGATAAATATGAAGATTTACGCAGACAATGCGGCCACCACAAAGATGAGCCGCACAGCAATAGACACCATGGTGAAATACATGGAAGACACCTACGGCAACCCTTCCAGCCTCTACATGATAGGCCAGGAGGCCAAGGAGGCTCTGGAGGAGGCCAGAGAGACGGTGGCAAAGGTGATCAACGCAGAACCCAGGGAGATACTCTTTACGTCCGGAGGTTCGGAAGCGGACAATCAGGCTATCATCTCGGCGGCGGTCATAGGCGCTAAGAAAGGAAAGAAACACATCGTCTCTTCGGCCTTTGAGCATCACGCGGTGCTCCACACTCTGGCTAAGCTTGAGAAAGAAGGCTACGAGGTCACACTTGTGAACGTTCATGAGGACGGACTTGTGAGACCTGAAGAGGTGGAGGCGGCTATCAGAGATGACACTTGCCTGGTGACCATCATGATGGCAAACAACGAGATCGGAACCATTCAGCCCATCAGGGAGATCGGGGCCATCTGCAGAAAGCACGGAGTGCTGTTCCACACAGACGCCGTGCAGGCTGTGGGCCACGTACCCATCGATGTGAAGGCTGACAATATAGACATGCTGTCGGCATCCGCTCACAAATTCCACGGACCTAAGGGCACGGGCTTCCTTTATACGAAGAAGGGCATCGTACTCACCAACGTGATCGAAGGCGGAGCGCAGGAAAGGGGGAAACGTGCGGGAACTGAGAACGTTCCCGGCATCATGGCCATGGCCGCCGCACTTAAGGAAGCGGCAGACAAGATGGAACAGACTTCTCCCTATATAAAAGGAATGAGAGACAGACTGATCGCAGGGCTCAAAGCGATTCCGCACTCAGCCATCAACGGCGACGAAGAGCACAGGCTCCCGTCAAATGCCAACTTCTGCTTCGAGGGGATCGAGGGCGAAAGTCTTTTGCTCCTTCTGGACCAGAAGGGAATAAGCGCATCATCCGGTTCCGCCTGTACGTCTGGATCACTGGACCCCAGCCACGTACTGCTGGCCATCGGCCGGGTCCACGACGTGGCTCACGGATCTCTCCGTCTGAGCCTTGGAGAGGACATAACCGAAGAGCAGGTGGACTACATCATCAGGTCCGTCGGCGAGGTGGTCGAATATCTCAGAAGTTTCTCACCGGTTTGGAGAGACCTCCAGTCCGGCAAAGCACAGCATATATTATAGGAGGCAAAAAATGGCTTTATACAGCGATAAAGTAATGGATCATTTCCTTCATCCGAGAAATGTCGGCGTAATCGAGGACGCTAACGCGGTGGGAGAAGTCGGAAACGCCAAATGCGGCGATATAATGAAAATGTATCTTAAGATCGAGGACGGTATCATCGAAGACGTGAAGTTTGAGACTTTCGGCTGCGGCTCTGCTATAGCATCCAGCTCCATGGCTACTGAACTCATCAAGGGCAAGCCTGTGGAGGAAGCTATGCAGCTCACCAACAAGGCGGTGGCAGAAGCTCTGGACGGTCTTCCTGATTACAAGATGCACTGTTCGGTGCTGGCTGAAGAGGCGATCCGGTCAGCGTTGGAAGACTATTATAAAAACGATCCTGAAGAAAAAGAATAACTGTTGGAAATGGCATGGCGTCAGGGTCATGCCATTTTATGAATAAGGGGTCATAATCATGAATATCAATCAGCTTAAATACGTGCTTGAAGTGGCAGGTTCATCTTCAATGAGGGAAGCGTCCACAAGACTTTATGTTTCGCAGCCGGCGCTCTCGGCAAGCATACATGACCTCGAGGATGAGCTTGGGATCCTGCTGTTTGACAGGACAAACAAGGGCATATCGCTTACTGACGCGGGAAGAGAGTTCCTGACGTATGCCAAGAAGGCGGTGAGCCAGTATGAGATCCTGGAAGACCGTTACCTTCTGGCCGACAGAGAAAAGGAGAGGTTTTCGGTATCCACGCAGCACTATAATTTTGCGATCACTGCATTCACCGACGTGATAAAAAAGATGGAACCTGAAAAGTACGTCTTTTCGATACATGAGACCAAAACAAAAGACGTTCTGGAAGACGTCAGAAGCCTTAAGAGTGAGGTGGGCATCATATCGTTTTCGGGTTCAAATGAGGCTGTCATCAAAAAACTCTTCCGCGACTATCAGCTGGAATTCAATCCACTGATGCAGAGAGAGACATACGTATATGTATGGAAGGATCATAAATTTGCGGGAAGAAAGGAGATCTCCATCGAAGAGATGCGGGGTTATCCTTGCGTTTCATTTGACCAGAGCGACGACAGCAACTTTTACCTGACTGAAGAGGCCATGGCAGATTATTCCTTTGACAAAATGGTCAAATCCAGCGACAGAGCCACCAGTATGGAACTCATGGCAAATCTGGGCGGATATTCCGTAGGATCGGGCATGCTCACGCAGGAGGATGCGATCCTGCAGGGGCTGGTAGCCATCAAGATGAAGGAGGAAGACCCTCTGATCATAGGATATATTACCAGAAAAGGCAGTTCCCTTTCTCAGTACGGTGAGGCTTATGTCGAAGAACTGCTTAAGTACAAGGAACTGTAGCAGAAATCTTTTTCGGGGAAAATGCGATCAACGATCCTGTGATAAGCATCGGTTATCGCTGATGATAAAAATGTACGAATTTACATACATATTTTGCTGATCTATAATAAAAACAACCAAAACGAAGGAGGCAACTTAGATGGGAAATTACAAATTTGAGACACTTCAGTTACACGTGGGACAAGAACAGGCAGACCCGGCAAGCGATGCACGTGCCGTTCCCATTTATCAGACTACATCATACGTTTTTCATAACAGCAAACACGCTGCGGACCGTTTCGGTCTGGCAGATGCAGGAAATATCTATGGCAGACTGACCAATTCCACCCAGGATGTTCTGGAGAAACGTCTGGCTGCCCTGGAAGGCGGAGTTGCAGCCCTGGCACTTTCGTCAGGAGCAGCCGCCATCACATATGTCGTTCAGGCTCTTGCAGCCAACGGCGGCCACATCGTAGCCCAGAAGACGATCTACGGCGGAAGCTACAACCTTCTGGCGCACACTCTTCCGCAGTACGGTATCAGAACCACTTTCGTAGATGCCCATAATCTTAAGGAAGTAGAGGATGCCATCGAAGAGGACACGAGAGCCATCTATCTTGAGACCCTTGGAAACCCCAACAGCGACATTCCTGATATCGATGCTATAGCAGAGATCGCTCACAAGCACGGTCTTCCCGTAGTGGTTGACAATACCTTTGGAACGCCTTATCTCATCAGACCTTTTGAGCATGGCGCTGACATCGTAGTGCATTCCGCTACCAAATTTATCGGTGGACACGGAACGACCCTCGGGGGTATAATCGTAGACGGAGGCACCTTCGACTGGAAGGCTTCCGGCAAATATCCCGCCATCGCAGATCCCAACCCCAGCTACCACGGAGTATCCTTTGTGGACGCTGTCGGTCCGGCAGCCTTTGTGACATATATCAGGGCGATCCTGCTGAGGGACACCGGCGCCTGTATCTCACCCTTCAACGCATTCCTTCTTCTGCAGGGTGTTGAGACTCTGTCCCTGAGGCTTGAGAGGCACGCGGAGAACACGAAAAAGGTGGTGGAGTATCTTGCAAAGCATCCTTTGGTTGAGAGCGTAAGCCATCCGGCTCTTCCGGATCATCCGGACCATGAGCTTTATGAGAGATATTTCCCTAACGGCGGCGCTTCCATCTTCACCTTTGAGATCAAAGGCGGCAAGGAAGCGGCCTGGAAGTTCATAGACAATCTTGAGATATTCTCGCTGCTCGCCAACGTTGCGGACGTGAAGAGCCTGGTTATCCACCCGGCATCCACCACACACTCACAGCTGAACGACGAGGAACTCAAGGATCAGGGCATCAGCCAGAGCACCATCAGGCTGTCAATAGGCACGGAGCACATAGACGACATCATCGCTGACCTGGAAAAAGGTTTCAGCGCCATCAGATAAAGAAAGAAGGTAAACAACATGGGAAAGATCTACAAAAGCGCTGCTGAACTTATAGGAAACACTCCTCTTGTGGAGGTAAGCAATATAGAAAAAGAACTGGGGCTTGAAGCCAGAGTCCTGGTCAAACTGGAATATTTCAATCCTGCAGGATCCGTCAAAGACAGAGTCGGAAAAGCGATGATAGAAGACGCTGAAGAGAAGGGCCTCCTTAAAGAAGGTTCTGTCATTATCGAACCCACCTCCGGAAACACGGGTATCGGTCTGGCATCCATTGCGGCGGCCAAGGGTTACCGTATGATCCTCACTATGCCCGAGACCATGAGCGTGGAACGCCGCAACATCCTCAAGGCTTACGGCGCTGAGATAGTGCTCACAGAAGGTTCCAAAGGCATGGCAGGAGCTGTAGCCAAAGCAGAAGAACTGGCTTCGGAGATCGAAGGCGGTTTCATTCCCGGTCAGTTCGTGAATCCGGCAAATCCCGCCATTCACAGAACTACCACGGGTCCTGAGATCTGGGAAGATACCGACGGTGAAGTAGATATCTTCATTGCAGGAGTCGGCACCGGTGGAACGGTGACAGGAGTAGGAGAGTACCTCATCTCACAGAATCCCAACGTAAAGATCGTTGCTCTTGAGCCGGACACGTCGCCACTTCTTTCTGAAGGAAAGGCAGGCCCCCATAAGATACAGGGCATCGGAGCCAACTTTGTTCCGGAAGTTCTGAACACCGGAGTTTACGATGAGATCTACAGAGCTACTGCTGATGAGGCTTTTGCAGCAGCTAAACTTCTTGCAAAGAAAGAGGGCATCTCTGTGGGAATCTCCTCCGGCGCGGCGCTTTCTGCAGCCATCGAGCTTGCTAAACGCCCTGAAAACAAAGGCAAGACCATAGTTGCACTTCTTCCGGACAGCGGAGACAGATACTATTCAACACCGCTGTTCACGGCATAAACATGAGTGTTTGATATGATAAAAGGCGCCGGCTGATGCCGGCGCCTTTTTTATGCGTTGGTTTTATTCAGAATTATATCAAAGCTTTTCAAATCCTGTGCTGGTGTCGTGCTTTACTCTGTCATGTTCTTCGGCACGCTTAGCGTCGTTCCACTGGTCCATGGTTCCTACCAGATATCCGGTGATCCTTCTGATCCTCTCGAAGGGAGCCTTCTCGAATTCATAGTTAAGATCTGCATAATCTCCGTTCAGATTGATGTCCAGGCTCTTGAGTTTTCTGTTGTACTTCTTCTCTAAGTATCCTACGTATGCAAGGCTTTCTCTTGCGGTTGCGTTTCCTGTGATCGATACACTCATGTCGTTCTCCCTCCTCGATCTATGTTGAATTAAATTTGGTTTCCTGTTAACGGAACTACAACTTGTGGTTTTCGGCGAAATTTCAGCCATAGAACAACCATATTTTGCGCTCCGGTATGTATTATATACCTACATTTCAAAAAGTTAAACATATTTTTTCAAAAAAATTAAAAAAATTTTTTTGCATCAAAAAACCGGCAGCCCAACTGCCGGCATAAAGTCTGAAATATTATTCCACCGTGACGCTCTTTGCCAGATTCCTGGGCTTGTCCACGTCCAGACCTTTGGAGACGCTGAGATAGTATCCCAGGAGCTGCAAAGGCACTACCGCCAGGCTGGCGGCGAAGTGCTCGTCTGTCTTCGGGATATAGACGGTGAAGCTGGCGGTATCCTCCACGGAATAGTTTCCGTAGGTGGTGAGTCCCATTATGTAAGCTCCGCGGCTCCTGCACTCAACCAGATTGCTCAGGGTTTTTTCGATGAGAGCGGATTGGGTCAGGGCGCCAACCACCAGAGTACCCTCCTCTATGAGGCTGATGGTGCCGTGCTTGAGCTCTCCGGCGGGGTAGGCCTCGCTGTGGATGTAGGAGATCTCCTTCATCTTCAGGCTGCCTTCCATGCTGACTGAATAGTCCACACCGCGGCCGATGAAGAACATGTCGCTGTCATGAGCATGCTTGGAGGCGAACCACTGGATCCTCTCTTTATCGTTCAGTATGCTGTTTATCTTGTCAGGAAGAGAAAGCAGTTCCCCGGTCATTTCACGGTACTTCTCATCTTCGATGGTGTCTCGCACCCGGGCGAATTTAAGGGCCAGGAGGTAGCAGACGATGAGCTGAGCGGAGTAGGCTTTGGTGGTGGCAACTGAGATCTCCGGACCTGCAAGGGTGTATATCACGCCGTCGGCTTCTCTTGCTATGCTGCTTCCCAGAACGTTGACTATGGCCAGGGTGCGGAGGCCGCTTTCCTTGGCTTTCCTTAAAGCTGCCAGAGTGTCTGCGGTCTCGCCGGACTGGCTGATGAAAACAGCCAGAGCGTTCTTGTCAAGAGGAAGGCTTCTGTATCTGAACTCGGATGCCAGATCCACTCTAACAGGGATCCCCGTCAGATCTTCTATGACGTACTGTGCGGTCATTCCCACGTGGTAAGCAGATCCGCAGGCTGCGATGTTTATCTGCGATATCTTGCGTATGTCTTCATCTGTAAGAGCGGCCTCATTGAAAGCGATCTCGCCATCCGGACCCATAGCAGAGTTGACCGTGTCACGTACAGCCTTAGGCTGTTCATGGATCTCCTTGATCATAAAGTGCTCATAGCCGCCTTTTTCGGCTGCTTCAGCGTCCCAGTCTATCCTGGTCAGCAGCACTTCGGTCTGGTCTCCGTCCAGGTTGTAGAATTCCACATCCCCGGGAACGATCTTTGCCATCTCCAGATTTCCGACGTAATATACGTCTCTTGTGTATTTCAGGAGAGCGGGAACGTCGGAAGCAAGGTAAGCCGCATCGTCGGTAACGCCGATGACAAGAGGGCTGTCCTTTCTTGCGGCATATATCTCGCCCGGACGGTCTTTGAACATCAGAGCCAGCGCAAAGGATCCTCTGACCCTGACCATGGTCTTGGACATGGCGTCTATGGGATCGTGGGTGTATTTTTTGTAGTAGTAGTCCACCAGCTTGATCAGCACCTCGGTGTCGGTCTGGCTGTAAAACGTATAGCCGTTCCTGACCATCTTGTCCGCCAGTTCCTGATAGTTCTCGATTATGCCATTGTGAACGCCGATGACGTCGGAATCGTATTCGCTGGTGCCGGAGCCCTCAAATATATCGCTGATGTGAGGATGGGCGTTGACCTCGCTGGGTTCTCCGTGGGTGGCCCACCTTGTGTGGCCGATGCCGCAGGTGCCCGAGAGAGCATTGCCTCCGTCAGTTTTGTTATATAGATTCTGCAGCCTTCCCTTGGCTTTCACCAGTTCGAAAGCATCGCTTCCGTCGCGGACGGCGATGCCGGCTGAGTCATAGCCCCTGTATTCCAGCTTGGAGAGGCCCTCCAGAAGTATGGGTGCTGCCTGAAACTTACCTGTATATCCTACAATACCGCACATAATGATATCCTTTCTTCATCTTTTTTATGCAGTTTTCTGTTTTTGAGAGAAGCCTCTATGAAGCCTTTGAACAGCGGGTGAGCCTTGTTGGGACGGCTCTTGAACTCCGGATGATACTGGACTCCTATGAAGAAAGGATGATCCGGAAGTTCCACGGTCTCCACAAGGTTTCCGTCAGGGGAAAGGCCTGAAAGCACAAGGCCCGCACCCGTCAGGGCATCGCGGTAATCGTTGTTGAACTCATAGCGGTGTCTGTGTCTCTCGCTTATTGCAGTTGTGCCGTAGCAGCGTTCCATGAGGGTGCCCGGGGAGATGACGCAGGGGTATGCGCCGAGTCTCAGGGTGCCGCCCTTGTCTATCTCATCGCTCTGGCCGGGCATGAAGTCTATGACCTTGTGGGTGCTTTCGGGATCGAATTCTCCCGAATGAGCGTCAGCCATGCCTGCTGCGTCTCTGGCAAATTCGATGACGGCTATCTGCATCCCTAAGCAGATGCCGAAATAGGGTACGGAGTGTTCGCGGGCGTATTTTGCAGCCAGGATCATGCCTTCTGTACCGCGGTTTCCGAAACCTCCGGGAACTATGATGCCATCAAGGCCGCCGAGCATTTCGTCAGCTGTATCTTCGGTGATCTCCTCGGAATCCAGCCAGTGGATGTCGATGTGGGAGTCATAGCAGTAACCTGCGTGGCGGAGAGCCTCGGCGACTGAAAGGTAGGCATCGTGGAGAGCCACGTATTTTCCCACCAGTCCGATGTCCACGTGCTTGCTCCTGGACTTGATCCTTTTAACCATCTCCTCCCATTCCTCCATGCGGCAGTGAGGAGCGTAGATGCCCAGTTCCCTGCAAACCACGGCTGAAAGGTCGGACTTCTCCAGCATGAGAGGCGCCTCATACAGCGTGGGCAAAGTGATGTTTTCGATAACGCAGTCCCGCTTGACGTTGCAGAAAAGCGAGATCTTGTCGAAGATTGATTCCTCCAGAGGCTCGTCGCACCGAAGCACTATTATGTCCGGACTTATTCCCATGCCCTGCAGTTCCTTTACTGAATGCTGGGTGGGTTTGGACTTGTGTTCATCGGATCCGCTTAAATAGGGCACCAGGGTCACGTGGATGAAGAGGCTGTTGTCTCTTCCCACCTCCAGAGATATCTGTCTGGCCGCTTCAAGGAAGGGCTGGGACTCGATGTCTCCAATGGTGCCTCCGATCTCCGTAATGACGATATCTGCATCTGTCTTGGAGGCTACGTTATATACGAAATCCTTTATCTCGTTGGTTATGTGGGGGATCACCTGGACGGTGGAGCCCAGGTATTCGCCCCGGCGTTCTTTGTTGAGAACGTTCCAGTAGACCTTACCGGTGGTAAGGTTGGAATACTTGTTCAGATCCTCATCTATGAATCTCTCATAGTGGCCCAGATCCAGGTCGGTTTCAGCGCCATCTTCGGTCACGTATACCTCGCCGTGCTGGAAGGGGCTCATGGTGCCGGGATCCACGTTGATGTAGGGATCCATCTTCTGGGCGGCCACCTTCAGACCTCTGGCTTTAAGAAGTCTGCCCAGAGAGGCCGCAGTTATGCCTTTGCCAAGTCCGGAGACTACTCCTCCGGTAACAAAAATATATTTAGCCATGACATGCCTCCGCTGTATCAAAATCTTTTCCGGTAAGTAATTTGTAAGCTTCTCTGTATTTTTCAGAAGTCTTTTCTATGACGTCTTCGGGAAGCACGTATCCGGAATCCGGATTTTCCTTGAGCCAATCTCTGACATACTGCTTGTCAAAGGAAAATTCAGGACCTCCGGGGGCGTACGTATCAAGGGGCCACAATCTGGAGCTGTCCGGAGTTATCATCTCGTCACCGAGGACGACTTTGCCCTTTTCATCCAGTCCGAACTCGAACTTCGTGTCAGCAATGATGATCCCCCGGCTCAAAGCGTACTCTGAACACTTTTCATATAGTTTAAGGGTGAGTTCACGGATCTCCGCGGCATAAAGGGATCCTTTTTCCGGGTACAGCTTCTCAAGGATCTCGACGCACTTCAGGAAGGATACCTGTTCATCGTGAAGCCCGAGAGCAGCCTTGGTGGTAGGGGTGAATATCGGCTCAGGGAGTTTTTCGGATTCCCTGAGGCCCTCCGGAAGCCTGATACCGGAGACAGTGCCATTCTCGCAGTAGCTTGCCCAGCCGGATCCGGAAAGGTAACCCCTTACGACGCACTCGATGGGAAGCATATCGAGCTTCCTGCATTTCATGGTCCGGCCTCTGTGGTAGTCATCTCTGAAAAACTCAGGCATTTCATCATTATCTGTTGTTATCATGTGGTTAGGGACCAGGTCCTTAGTAAGATCGAACCAGAATTCAGACATTTTCGTAAGGATCCTGCCCTTATCGGGTATCACAGATCCCAGTATAACGTCAAAAGCCGATATTCTGTCTGTTGCTTCGATCATCATGCAATCCCCGAGGTCATAAACCTCGCGGACCTTTCCCTCTTTTATCGGCGTATAAGTCTTCATTGTCTATCCTGTCTTAGCCTATGCTGTCCTATTCCCATTCCACCGTTGCAGGCGGTTTGGATGTTATGTCATATACTACTCTGGTTATGTCGTTTACTTCGTTGGTTATTCTAAGGCTGGCCTTTTCAAGGACTTCATATGGCAGTCTTGTCCATTCTGCAGTCATGAAATCGTCGGTGGTGACTGCCCGGAGAGCCACGGTATAGCCATAGGTCCTTGCATCTCCCTTGACCCCTACGGATCTGAGATCGGTAAGAACTGCAAAATACTGGCTCGGACTCTTTTCGGGGCCTGCCTTTTCAAGTTCCTCCCTGAAGATCGCATCCGCTTCTCTCAGGGTATCGAGTTTTTCTTTGGTTATCTCTCCGATGACCCTCACCGCGAGACCCGGACCGGGGAAGGGCTGGCGCCATACCAGTTCTTTGGGGAGACCCAGCTTTTCGCCTACGGCCCTGACTTCATCCTTGAAGAGATCCCTGAGAGGCTCGGCTATATCGCTGAAAGCCATGACGCTGGGCAGTCCGCCTACGTTGTGATGGCTCTTGATCACCGATGAGTCACCTTTGCCGCTTTCTATCACGTCAGGATATATGGTTCCCTGGGCAAGGACTTCGGCCTGTCCGATGGAGTCTGACGCATCCTCAAAGGTCCTGATGAACTCTTCGCCTATGATCTTTCTCTTTTTCTCGGGTTCCGTAACGCCTTTGAGCTTGCTTAAGAAACGATCTTCGGCGTTTATCCTTATGAAGTTCATACCGAAACGGTCTTTGAAGGTATCTTCCACCAGGTCGCCTTCGTCTTTTCTGAGGAGACCGTGGTCAACGAAGACGCATGTCAGGTCGCTTCCGATAGCTTTGCTTAAAAGCGCTGCGCACACAGAGGAGTCAACGCCTCCGGAAAGAGCCAGAAGGACTTTTTTGCCCTTGAGTTCTCTGCGGTATTTTTCAATGGAGCTCTCTATGAAGTCGTCCATTCTCCAGTCGGCTTTTAGTTCAGCGATCCTGAACAGAAAGTTGGAAAGAATGTTTTTTCCGTATTCGGTATGGGTGACCTCAGGGTGGAACTGCACTCCGTAAAGTTTCCTTGAGGGATCGCCCATGGCTGCAGAGGGGCAGCTCGAAGTATGAGCCAGGTTTACAAATCCCGGAGGCAGAGCGCCTACGTGATCCGTGTGGCTCATCCATACTGTACTGATGTCAGGGACACCGGCCAAAAGAGCTTCCGCTTCTCCGCCGGGATGATCGGTCACGAGTTCAGTCTTTCCGTATTCGGAAGACACACCCGCGCTTTCCACAGTGCCGCCTGCCATCCAGCATAAGAGCTGGTCGCCGTAGCAGATCCCCAGGACCGGTATGCCCATACCGAGCAGGGAAGGATCGTAGTGCGGAGAGGTCTCCAGATAAACGCTGTTGGGACCGCCGGTAAAGATCACGGCATTGTAGCCGCAGGCGGCGATCTCTTCGGGACTTATGCTGCTGTATGCTTTGATCTCGGAATATACGCCCAGCTCCCTTACGCGCCTTGCGATGAGCTGATCGTATTGTCCGCCGAAATCCAGCACAAGTACTTTATCCATAGTATCCTTCTTTCTTTACCTTATATATTTATCTCTTCAGATCCCGACATAATATCTTTCAAAAAGGGTCTGATGCTCTCAACGTACTTTTCCACCTGCTCCGGGCATCTTCCGATATACAGGGCAGGATCCAGCAGTGCGTCAAAGGTTTCCCTGTCAAGGCCGAGTTCGGGTTCTTTCAGCAGCCTTTCAACCAGATCGCAGTCTTCACCATCCTTCATCTTTGCGGTGGCTTCCATGGAACATCTTCTGATTATCTCGTGGACGGCCTGACGGTCACCGCCGCGTTTGACGGCTTCCATGATGATGTTTTCTGTTGCGATGAATGGCAGATTCTCACGGAGAGCCTTGGCTATGACCTTTTCGTTGACGTGTAAGCCGTTAGTCACATTTTTTGCGAGACGTAAAACAGAGTCACAGCAAAGGAAGCCTTCCGGAAGAGATATCCTGCGGTTGGCAGAATCATCCAGCGTCCTTTCAAGCCATTGTGACGAAGCGGTCATAACGCCGTTCATGGCGTTGGTCATGAGATATCTTGAAAGGGAACAAATACGCTCACATCTCATGGGGTTCCTCTTGTAAGCCATTGCAGAGGATCCGATCTGATTCTTTTCAAATGGCTCCTCCAACTGCCGGTCATGGGCCAGGAGACGGATGTCGTTTGCCATACGGTAAAGACTCTGAGCTATGGATGAAAGGCAGTTCAGGATCCTCACGTCTGTCTTTCTGGGATAAGTCTGACCTGAAACCGGGAAGATGTCCTTGAAGCCGAAATCACCGGCGATCATCCGGTTCATCTCATCGATCTTAGCCGTATCGCCCTCAAAGAGATCCATAAAGCTTGCCTCTGTTCCTGTGGTGCCGCGGGAACCCAAAAACCTGATGTTGGAAAGCGCAAAATCAACCTCGGCCAAGTCTGATACCAGATCCTGGATCCAAAGGGTCGCGCGCTTACCTACGGTTACCGGCTGAGCAGGCTGATAGTGAGTATACCCCAGCGTAGGAACGTCCTTATACTGAAGCGAAAAATCCGCCAGGTTGGAGATGACTTCAAGAAGTTCTTTACGGATGTATTCAAGGGCATCTCTGTAGATCACAAGATCTGCATTATCTGTAACGTAACAGCTGGTTGCTCCGAGATGGATGATACCCGCCGCTGACGGCGCAGCTTTACCGTAGGCATAGACGTGAGCCATGACGTCGTGACGCACCTCTTTTTCACGGGCTTTAACGAGCTCATAGTCGATAGGTTCCTTGTGCTCCTCAAGATCTTTTATCTGTTCTTCCGTTATGGGAAGACCCAGCTTGCTTTCGGCCTTCGCCAGAGAGATCCAGAGTTCCCTCCAGATGCGGTATCTGGTGTTTGCGGAAAACAGTTCCAGCATATAGTCTGAAGCGTACCTTGATGAGAATGGTGATTCGTATTTGTCCATATGATAATGGCCTTTCTTAAATTATTTTCTTATGATTATGCTGTGCCTTTCAGGACCTACGGAAATGTAGGTGATAGGGCAGCTTATATTTTCTTCAATAAACTTCACGTATTCGCGGGCTTCTCTGGGAAGGGCCTCGAAGCTCCTGATCCCGGAGATATCGGTCTTCCAGCCCGGAAGATACTTTATAACGGGTTTTGCGTCTTCAAGAGCCAGAGGGAAGGGGAAGTCATCGGTCTCCTGGCCTTCGATCTCATATCTGACGCACACCGGGATCTCCTCCATGTAGCTCAGTACGTCCAGCTTGGTGAGGGCGATTTCGGTAGCTGCCTGCACCTCTACTCCGTACCTTGTTGCTACGATATCGATGGGGCCCACCCGTCTGGGTCTTCCGGTCTTGGCACCGTACTCATTTCCTGCCTCCCTGAGCTTTTCGGCTTCGTCACCGGACATTTCACACACAAAGGGACCTTCTCCCACACAGGTGGAATAGGCTTTCACGACTCCGACAATATCGTCGATCCTGGCTGACGGAAGTCCTGAACCGATGGGTGCAAAAGCCGCCATGGTATTTGATGACGTGGTATATGGATAAATACCGTAATCCAGATCTCTTAAAGAGCCGAGCTGAGCTTCGAAAAGAATGTTTTTGCCTTCTTTGGATGCTTTTTTGAGGAAAGCTCCGGTGTTTTTAATGAAAGGCATGATGCCTTCGCAGGAGCGTCTCAGCCAGTCCTCCAGCATGTCCATGGTATAGGGCTCGTGGCCGTATACAGAGGTGAGGGTGAGGTCTTTCCACTCCATGATGTCCTTCAGGTGTGAAAGAAGCTTGTCAGGGTAGAAGAGTTCTCCGGCCATTAATGTCTTTTTCTGGTATTTATCAGAATAGAAGGGGGCAATGCCCTGCTTTGTAGAACCGTATTTCTTGTCTTTCAGCCTTTGCTCTTCCAGCTCATCCAGATCCCTGTGCCAGGGGAGGAGCAGGGATGCGCGGTCGCTGATCATGAGATTCTCAGGGGTTATGGAGATCCCTTTGCTCCTCACGTCTTTGATCTCTGTGAGAAGGTTCTCGGGGTCCAGCGCCACCCCGTTTCCGAGAATGTTCATCACGCCTTTTCTGAAGATCCCGGATGGAAGGAGATGCAGGGCGAACTTACCGAGTTCGTTTTTTACTGTATGGCCTGCGTTTCCGCCTCCCTGGAAACGGACCACGATGTCGTAGTCTTCAGTAAGCAGATCCACCATACGGCCTTTTCCTTCATCACCCCAGTTGATACCGACGATTGCACAATTTGACATAGTTGCCTCCCTAAAATGAATGTTCAAGTCAAAAGCGGCATTGCTGCCGCGATCGTCCATGTCCGCGTCATGGAATAGTTATTATGAGAAAAGAATATATGAGCCGGATGGAAGCATGCGGCAGAGCACGCGGAGCAAAGATGATGCACGCTGTCCACCCGGATTCATATTGAAATAAAAAAAGCGACTCAAAGCAGGATCCGGGATCCGCTTTTCGCCGCCAGTAAAATGGTCAGTTATTTAAGCCTTTTCCGTATAAAAATTAAAATACGTAAATATTTTAAATCTACGGAAGGCAGATGTCAATAATAGTTATTATTTAAACAGAGTGCTGAATATCAGAAGCAGCAGGTTATTGTCATAGAGATCCTGTGCAAAGAATGAGCCGTCGAACCATGACATTATATCCTGTGACCGGTCGGGAACTATAAGGCTTGCCACAGGGAACAGCAGAGCCAGGAACATGAAGACGACGATAAGACCGAGGATCAGGCCCATGACAAGTCCGAGGATCCAGTCGACTGTCCCGGTAAAACCTTCCTTATCCCTGGAGGATTTCACCATGCTGACCAGAAGGCCGAGTATTATACGCACCACGATGAGTATCAGCACGAAGGACATGACGACCCAGGCCGCGTGATTTATCTCCGTGGCTGATTTTGCTATGAAACCTGACGTTGCCGATTCAGCTCCTGCCTTGAACATTCCGGGCAGAGTGCTGTATATCTCTGATGAATCAAGCTTCATTGAAAGGGCTTCGGATATCCTGTACTCCGTGGCTTCCCCGATCTTGGAATCCTCGATGAGAGCTGCCAGGGGACCGGCGAGAAAGTAGGCGGCAGCCACCGACAGGATACCTTTCATAAACCCTGCGATGGTACCGATAAAGCCTTTCCTCATTGTCAGGAATATAGTCAGCGCAAATATTACGATTACTGTTATGTCCATTTTCATGATAGTTACCTCAAAGGATATTTTACACTAAAACCGAATGTTTTTGAAGAGGATATTTCAGTGTTTTGCACTTTGTGTACAAAAATCATGTTGAATACAAGGGCGTTTTGTGATAAAATCAATCAGTATGGAAAATTATATGCTTGAAGCCATAAAAGAGGCGAAGATCGCTGCCGAAATGAGTGAGATACCCGTAGGTGCGGTCATCGTAAAAGACGGAGAAATCATTGCCCGTGGACACAATACCACCGATACTGACGGCGATCCCACGGCTCATGCCGAGATCAATGCCTTAAGACAGGCAGGCAAGCTCCTTAAGGAGACCCTGAACTGGCGGCGGCTGACGGGCTGTGATATGTACGTTACCATGGAGCCCTGCTCCATGTGTGCAGGAGCCCTGGTGTGGGCAAGGATCGAACATCTTTATGTGGGTGTTATGGATCCCAAGGCCGGAGGCTGCGGTTCCGTGCTTAATATTATCGGAGAACAGAAACTGAATCATCAGGTAGAACTAATCGAAATAGAAGACGGGCCCATCAAAGATGAGTGCCGTGAAGTCGTACAGGGGTTTTTCAGGGATCTGAGGATCAAGCAAAAAGCTAAAAAAGCGGAGGAAAAGAACTTATGAAAAAATTTGGCCGTATACTGGTTGTAATAGCGATCATCGTAATGATGGCAACAGGACTGTGCTTTGCAGACGGAACAGAGGGAGGCCTCATTCTTGAGGATACTTATCCTAAGGAAGGAACATCCGGAGCAGCTATCGAGAACTTCGACATCAAGCTTTACTTCAACAACGAGATGTCCAAGGATATACTTGGAAAGACAAATGACAACTGCTTCCAGCTGACAGATGCGGACGGAAACGTTCTTCCTATCTTAGTGCTCTATTCACCTAAGGAAACCGGAGTAGTCATGGTACTCTTCGACTCCAACAAGGAGAACCTGGATTCCAACGGCAAGCAGATCGTCATCAAAGGCAACACCGAATATACTCTTAAGATAGATGGAAGTCTTAAGGATGACCTGGGCAATACCCTTGGCGCCAATAAGACAATCAAATTCACCACCATCAACCAGAGCAGAAACTCCATGATCAGTATGGGCCTTATGCTGGTTCTCTATGCAGGTATCATCGGATTCTCCCTTAGAAACGCCAAGAAGGGCGCAGAAAAGCAGGCTAAGGAAGCCAAGGTCAATCCCTATAAGGAAGCTAAGAAGACCGGCAAGTCCGTAGAAGAGATCGTAGAAAAGGATCAGAAGAGAAAAGAAAAGCTGGCCAGAAAAGCTGAAGAAAAGGATGACGATGATGACGACGATGACGATGACTATATCGAAGAAGGTCACTACAGAGTCAAGACCAGGCGCACTGTAGCTTCAGGCGGCAGCTCATATATAACAGGAAGAAAGGCCGAAGCCGAGGCAAGAGCCGAGAGAGAGGCCAGATATGCCAGAAATCAGGCAAAGCAGAAGAAAAAAGTAAAGGGTAAGGGTAAGAAAAAATAAAACTCAGATCTTACGCTAAGATAAATCTTTCACTGGACGTGCTGGGCATAAGAGAAGACGGCTATCATGAAGTAGCTACCGTTATGCAGCAGATATCCATCAATGATGATATCGAGATCCTTTGGAAGGAGAGGTCCCCTGAAGACGTAAACGGACATCAGGAAGGATCAAAACTGAATATCAGAATAACCACTAACAAAAAATTCCTTCCCACGGACAGGAGCAACCTTGCATATAAGGCTGCTCTCATCATGGAACAGAAAGCCATGGAGATGGGAAGGCCCGTGTCCGGTGATCTTCAGATAGACATTTTCAAGAGGATACCGGTAGCTGCCGGACTGGCAGGCGGAAGCGGAAACGGCGCTGCAGTCATCATAGGACTGAACAGGCTGTGGGAGCTGGGACTGAATACTAAAGAACTCTGCGCTGTGGCAGGGGAGCTCGGCTCCGACGTTCCTTTCATGGTGCTCACTCAGAACAGCAGGTATACCTGTGCTTTGGGAACGGGAAAGGGCGAGGCCCTCACTCCCATACCGAAAGATCTTGACATGTGTTTTTTGCTTGCCAAGCCTAAGTTCGGCGTATCCACCAAGGAAGTCTATAAAGGGATCGACGAGGCTGAGGAACTGGACCATCCCGACAGGGAGGCTCTCATCAGGGCTCTTGAAAGCGGAGACACTGAAGAAGCCCTGAGTAATATGGGAAACGTTCTGGAAGCCTATACGCTGAAGGCATATCCGGAAGTTAACAAACTAAAGCAAATGATCGCAGAGACAGAGGGAGTCAGATTCACCATGATGAGCGGCAGCGGACCGACCGTCATTGGCTTCTATGATGACTTAGGGGATGCGAAAAAGGCGGCGGCTGAGTTCAGAGAACTTGGATATGAGAGTTTTTACGCCGGCAATATGAGAAGAAACAGAGGAAAGTAATAATGATAAATTTCACGTTACAGAATCATAAGCCCTTAAGGGAGATCGTCTATGAGGAACTTAAGCGCCAGATAATGGTGGGAGAGATCGCTCCCGGTACCAGAATGATGGAAGTGGAGCTTGCTGAAGAGATGGGCGTAAGCCGTACTCCGGTGAGAGAAGCCATCAGAAAGCTGGAAAAAGAAGGTCTGGTAACCATAGAGCCCAGAAGAGGAGCTTATGCTTCCGACATTTCTGCAAAGGACATGGTAGACATCCTGGAAGTAAGACAGGATCTGGAAGGCATGGCTGCAGGGATCGCTGCTCAGAGGATCACCGAAGAGGGCAGGCTGGAGCTGGAGAGCATAGCCAGAAAATACAAGGAATCCGTGGATAAGGAAGATATCGAGCAGATCATCAAGAACGACGAGGCTTTCCATAAATATATCGTATCCTTAAGCGGAAACAAGACCCTTATCAAAATGGTGTCCCAGGTCCAGGAGCTGGCTCTGAGATTCAGATATATCTACTACGAAGATTTTTCAAGATTCAAGAATCAGCCCACTGAGCATCAGGCGATCGTGGATGCCATAGTAAGCGGCGACGTTACCAGCGCCAGAGTGAACGCAGAGGAACATCTGGCCAGGCTGAAAGACTTCGTAAGAAAAGAAGGCGACAAGCTTAACAAGCACGTCGTTAACGTACATAGCAAATAAAACAGAGGAGCCCTGAACAGGCTCCTTTTTATTGTAAAAAGATCCCCGCGATGATCGCGGGGATCTTTGTGTAATATTCAGGAAAATGGGCTCGTCTGTTATCAGCCCTCAGTACTTTGCTGAGCAGCTTGCTGAGGCTGTGACAGTTCAAGTTCAACGTCCATCTTAAGGAGTTCGTTATCTCTTACGACGGTAAAGGTCACAACGTCGCCTACCTCATGCTTCTGGATCAGTCCCACAAGATGAGCAGAGCTTGTGATCTTGGTATCGTCAAGATAATAGATCAGATCGCCCTTCTGAAGGCCGGCTTTCTTGGCATTCTTTCCGGTAACGTCGGAGATGTAAACGCCTGTGATGGTAACGCCTGCACGCATTGCAGCATTGGCATCCGTCAGATCCACGATGGTGATCCCGGCCTGAGGTCTGCCTTCAACGTATCCGTTCTCGATGAGGGACTTGGCTACGCTTGCCACCTTGTCGCAAGGGATGGCGAAGCCGAGGCCTTCAACGTCGGAACCGGAAGACTTGGCCACAACGATACCGATGAGGTTGCCGTACTGGTCAAAGAGTCCGCCGCCGGAGTTTCCGGGGTTGATGGAAGCTGAAGTCTGGATCAGAGTCATCTGCTTGCCGTCAATCGTAATCTCTCTTTCAAGAGCGCTTACTATGCCCTCTGTTGCGGTTCCCGAAAGGGTACCCAGAGGATTTCCGATGGCAACGACTGCATCGCCCACGTTGAGATCATCCATGCTTCCGAACTGCACTGCGGGAAGACCGGTTGCGTCGATCTTGATGACGGCCACGTCGGTCAGCTGATCTGTAGCCACCAATGTAGCGTCATATTCTGTGCCGTCGTGAAGAGTAACTTTGATGTTGGATGCTCCGGCAATAACGTGATTGTTTGTTATGATGTAACCGTCCTCGGAATATACGACTCCGGAACCTGCGCCCTGAGTAACGTACTGTCCCGCCCAGAAGTCGGTCTGGACCGTTTCTGTGGAGATGGCCACCACGGAGTTTTCGTTTCTTGCTATGATCTCCTGGATGGAAAGAACTGCGCCTGTAGACCTTGCCAGGTTGTAGTTTGTAGTCTTGATGGTCTTGTCTACCGTTGTGCCTCCGAAGGCGGACATGGCAAATGCGTATGCCGCAGCGCCAATGGTGGCGGATAATACCATGCAGATGATCAGCGCTATGATCAGCACCTTCATGGTGACGTATTTCGGCTGAGGAGCGTATGCGCTGCCGGAGCCGGTATTGCTGTAATTGATGTAGGTCTGGGGTTCACCGTGGGGAGCTCCCTGAGGTCCCGCGTTGCCTGTTTCCTTTGAATAGTTGAACTTATCCCAATCGTCCATTTTTTTGCCTCCTTGATATGATCGGACTGAGAACTCTATGGTCCTCTCCCGATACAACCAAATTATATTTAACATTTGTGATATTTATGTGTAAAAACTATGTGAAATATGATAAAATAAGATGTAATTCAAAATGGGGGAATATTGAATAATATGAAAAATGTAATCACAGCTATAGATAAAAGCGGATCCTACAGAGTATTTCTGGCGATAACCACAGACATGGTTGAAGAGGCCAGGAAGATACACGATACCACGCCTCTTGCCTCGGCAGGACTGGGAAGGGTACTGACCGGCGCAGGCCTCATGAGCCTTGACATGAAGAATCCTACAGACAAACTGACGGTGCTCTTCAAAGGCGACGGACCGGCAGAGCAGATCCTTGCCACAGCCACCAGGGGAGGGAAAGTCAAGGGATACATAGCCAATCCTTCATGCGACCTTCCTTTGAACGACAGAGGCAAACTGGACGTAGGCGGTTCTCTGGGCATCGGAAACCTTACGGTCATAAAAGACCTTGGACTCAAGGAACCCTACGTCGGAACCATCGCTCTTGTGGACGGAGAGATCGCTGACGATCTCACGGCCTACTACTATATATCTGAACAGCAGAATACAGCCATCTCACTGGGAGTAAAGGTTGACACTGACTGGAGCATAAAGGCTGCAGGCGGTATGTTCATCCAGATGCTCCCCGGAGGAGATGAAAAGGCTGTAGACGCGCTGGAAGAGATGCTGGCGGATCTTCCGCCCATCACAACGATCGTTGAGGAGACCGTAGACGCAAACGTCGGCAAGTCGGACGAGGGCGTCATGCAGGCAATGCTGGAGAGCATCTTCGGCGGCATGCCCGAAGAGTATAAGGTCCAGGTGCTTTCCTACGGTGAGATGGAATGGCATTGCGACTGTTCCGAGGAGAGGATCGAAAAAGCCCTTATGTCCATCGGAAAGAAGGACCTGATGGAAATCATAGAAGAAGACGGACAGGCTGAGCTTACATGTCAGTTCTGCCTGAAGAAATATCATTTTACAAAGGATCACCTTTTGAGACTGTTGGAGGAGATCAGATGAATAAAAGAAAGATCGCGGTGGTCTTCGGAGGAAGATCATCAGAGCATGACGTATCCCTGATGTCAGCGGCATCAGTGATCCGTGCCATCAATAAAGAAAGATATGAGCTGGTATACCTGGGCATAACCAGGGCCGGAGTATGGAAGAGGCTGGTGCTCCCTGCGGGAGAAGGTCCTGCTTTCGCCGCAGAGGTTCTGGAAAAGGGCACCTGGCAGGATTATTCCGAAGACTTCAACATGAGCGACATAGTGAAGGTGGCGGATTTTGCGCTTCCCATCATTCACGGGCCATACTGTGAAGACGGTAAGCTCCAGGGCTTCTTTGAGACCGTGGGAATTCCTTACGGCGGCTGCGGAGTGCTGGCGTCAGCTCTTGCCATGGACAAGCTGGCAGCCAAGGACGTATTCGAAAAAGTCGGATTCCCCATCTGCAAGCACAGGGCGCTCTTCAAGTATAAATATGACGAAGACAGGGAAAAAGCAGAGGCTTCTGTAGCTAGAGAGCTGGGTTACCCCTGCTTCGTAAAACCGGCAAATATGGGCTCCTCTGTGGGAATAACAAAGGCTCATGACAAGAAGGAATTCTTCAGGGCCTGCGACTTGGCTTTCAAGTTTGACAAGAGGCTGATCATTGAAGAAGCCATAAACGCCAGAGAAGTGGAGGCGGCAGTCCTCGGAAACGAGCATCCGGAGGCTGCAGTGCTGGGAGAGATCATTCCCTTCGGAGAATTCTACACATACGAATCCAAATACGAAGATGAAAGATCGGTGCTGAAGATCCCTGCAGAACTTTCACCTGAGCTCACTGAAGAGATCAGGGAACTGGCAGTCAACGCCTTCAGAGCCATCGACGGCGAAGGCTACGCCAGAATAGACTTTTTTGTAGAAAAAGGAACGGACAAGGTGTACATCAACGAGATCAACACCTTGCCGGGATTTACCAAGATAAGCATGTTCCCGATGCTTTGGGAAGCGGCGGGACTCAGTTATCCGGATACCATAGAAAGGATAATAGAACTGGGCTATGAAAGATATTACGATCAAAATAACAGGCAAGCAATGCTTTGATGGCAGTGAAGAAGACCAGATGGAATTCATCACTGACGGAAGGATCTACGAAAGAAACGGATTCTTCTACCTCATATATGATGAGTCAGAGATCTCCGGGCTTGAAGGCTTCCGGACGACTCTGAAGTTCAACGATACATCCCTTAAGATGAAGAGGATCAGCAAGGAAGGCCCGGGCCCCGAGCTGTACTTCGAGGAGGGAAAGAGATTCTCATCCAACTACGAGACACCCATGGGACCCATGGAGGTGGAGGTGCTCACCAGGAGCATAAAGAATCTCATGGATCATGAGGCAAAAAAAGGTTCCATCGACATTGAATATGACGTGTCCCTCGGAGGCGTTGCAGAAGGAAAGAACAAGCTGATAATCGACGTGATGTAAAAATGCACTGCGGCGCAGTTTTGATGCGCATGCTTTGCGTTTCCCGTATATGAAAGAGGTGAAAAATGCAGAAGATAGGTTTTGACTCAGAAAAGTATATTGAAGAGCAGTCCAAGTACATTCTGGAAAGGATCAATCACAAGAACAGCGAAAGGCTTTATCTTGAATTCGGCGGCAAGCTGGTCCACGACAAGCACGCCATGAGAGTGCTGCCGGGATTCGATGAAAACGCAAAGATCAAGCTCCTGGAAAAGATGAAAGATCAGGCAGAGATCATCATCTGTATCTACTCAGGAGACATCATCAATTCCAAGACCAGGCAGGATTTCGGTATCACCTACGACCTGGAAGTGCTGAGGCTCATCGATATATACAGAAAGTATGACCTTAAGATCAATTCAGTAGTTGTCACAAGATATCAGGAGTCTCCGTCTGTTGAGCAGTTCATTAACAAGCTCCAGAGAAGAGACATCAAGGTCTATAAGCATTTCTTTACGAAGGGATATCCCACAGACGTGGATACCATCGTATCCGAAGAGGGATACGGAGCCAACCCTTATATCGAAGTGACCAAGCCCCTCATCGTGGTGACCGGTCCGGGAGGCGGCTCAGGCAAGCTGGCCACCTGCCTTTCACAGCTTTACCATGAGTACAAACTGGGAAGAAGGGTAAGATACGCCAAGTTCGAGACCTTCCCTGTATGGAACCTTCCTCTGAAGCATCCTGTGAACATCGCCTATGAGGCTGCAACCGCAGACCTTAAGGACGTTAACATGATAGACAGCTTCCACCTGGAAGCATACGGTGAAAAGGCTGTCAACTACAACCGCGACCTGGAGGTCTTCCCGGTCATCAAGAGGATCATCGATACCATCACCGGAGAGTCTGAATACCAGAGCCCTACCGACATGGGAGTTAACCGCGTTGGTTTCTGCATCACCGACGATGAAGTGGTGAGAGAGGCCGCCATCCAGGAGATCATCCGCAGATTCATGATGGCCAAGGTAGATTACAAGAAGGGCAAGATCGATTCCAAAGTCCTCGAGAGATCCGAACTTCTCATGAAGGACGTGGGAGCCAAGGAGACCGACAGATCCGTGGTACTTCCCGCCAGAGAATATGCTGCAAAGAAGCAGGAACTGGACAAAAAGTATCTGAACGTGGTAGTTATGGCGCTGGAGCTTCCTGATGGAACCATCGTAACAGGCCGTTCCTCCAGAAGAATGGTAGCCGCCGGAGCCTGCATCCTGAATGCAGTAAAGAAGCTGGCAGGTCTGCCTGATCCCATGTATGTCATCTCACCTGAAGTTTTCAACAACATCCAGAATCTGAAAGTAAACGTACTTCACCACGACAGGACGTCCCTTAACGTGGACGATATCCTGACAGCCCTTTCGATCTCTGCTGACATGAATGAATATGCAAACAGGACCGTAGGAATGCTGGGTATGCTGGACGGCTGCAAGGCACACTGCACAGCCATTTTATCCGACAACGACGAGCAGACACTGAGGTCTATGGGAATCGACGTTACCTGCGATCCCGAGTATCTGACCACGAACCTTTATCTAGGTTAAACTGATCCGAGGAAAGACCCGCGAGTATCATAAAAAATACACGAATAAATCGCGAAATGGGGTTACTTTCCGAGGGAATTATGTTATAATAATTATGTATGGCAGTTAATTTTTTAACGAGTCATCAAAAACGATAAGCAATCCACTAAATATATTTTTAAGGAGGCAATATTAATGAAGAAAATCGGCGTATTAGGAACAGGCACAATGGGAGCAGGCATCATTCAGGTATGCGCTCAGAAGGGTTATGAAGTAGTAATGAGAGCAAGACGTGAAACTTCTATCGAGAAGGGACTTGCTACCGTTAAGAAGAACCTGGACAAGATGGTTGCCAAGGGCAAGATCGAGCAAGCTGAAGCTGATGAGATCTTCGGAAGAGTTCATGGCTCCACCGATATCAACATCATCGCAGACGCAGACCTGGTAATCGAGGCAGCAACAGAGGATATGGAAGCCAAGAAGGCATTATTTGCACAGCTCAATGAGATCTGCAAGCCTGATACCATCATCGCTACCAATACATCCTCCCTTTCAATCACAGAGATCGCAGTTGCATCCGGCAGACCTGACAAGGTTATCGGAATGCACTTCTTCAATCCTGTACCCGCTATGAAGCTCGTTGAGATCATCTGCGGACTTACAACTTCCGAAGAGACAAAGGCTACTATCCTTGAACTCACCCAGATCCTGGGCAAGACTCCTGTAGAAGTAGCAGAAGCTCCCGGATTCGTAGTTAACAGGATCCTGATCCCTATGATCAACGAAGGTATCGGCATCTATGCTGACGGCGTTGCTTCCGTAGAAGGAATCGACACAGCTATGAAGCTTGGTGCTAACCACCCCATGGGACCTCTTGAACTGGGCGACCTCATCGGACTCGATGTATGCTTAGCTATCATGGACGTTCTTTACAATGAATTCGGCAACCCCAAGTATGCAGCACATCCTTTACTCAGAAAGATGGTAAGAGCAGGCAAGCTTGGACGTAAGACAGGCGAAGGATTCTACAACTATCAGAAATAATATCGCTTAGCATGAATGCGGCGCCCTGCGGGGCGCCGTTTTTTGTGTTTTTTGCAGGATTGGACTGAAAAGGAAGTTTGGGTGTGGTAAAATGGCAGTGTCAAAAGGTTTTTGCCGGGATGAATTCATTCAGTGGACCACAAAAGTGCATTACTCCGAATGCGGTCCAATGCAAAAGATGTATTTTGGACCACAATTGATGTGGAGCGCCTGATGCAGTCCACTGCAAAAGATGTATTTTGGACCACAATTGATGTGGAGTGGCTGATGCGGTCCAATGCAAAAGATGTGCTTTGGACCACAATTGATGTGGAGCAGCTGATGCGGTCCAAAACAACCAGATAACAAGGGTTGAACAGGCCAGACCCTTAGCAAAAAACCAAATAAAAACTAATAATACTGGACCACAATCCAAGATAATAGGGATGTGTGGTCTATTTTATTATCAGGGAGGTATGGAAATGAGATTATTAGAAAGTGAATTGAGAAAAAGAGAAGCTGAATTGGATAAGATGATCATAACATTTGAAAAAATACTGTCAGATGCTCCGCAGGGAAAGCTGAGGGTAGTAAACGACAAGGGAAGAACCAGGTGCTATATACGCAGCGCAGCCTCTGACAGGTCAGGTAAATATGTCAGAAGAGATAATATGATCAACGCTGAAGCTATCGCGCAGCGTGATTATGATATCCTGGTAAAAAAGGCAGCAGAGAAAGAGAGTGCGGCCATTAAGGAACTGGTCAGGATCCGGGACAGGGAGTCTGCAGAGGGAGTATATGAAAAACTGACTCTCCCGAGGAAAGAATTGGTAAGAAAGGCGTTCATCACGGATGCGGAGTATGCTGAGCAATGGCTGAATGACCCATATGAACCTAAAAGGTTTAATGAAAATGACCCTGAATATTACTCTGTCAACGGTCTGAGAGTCAGATCTAAATCCGAAGCATTGCTGGCAGATGTTTTTGACAGCTATCCTGTTCCTAAGAAGTACGAGTGCCCGCTTAAACTTTGGAATGGTAAGATCATACACCCGGACTTCACTTTGCTGAACGTGGCTCTGCGCAGGATATTTATCTGGGAACACTTCGGAAGAGCAGACGATACGGAATACATGGAATACAATGTAGGGCGTCTCAACGATCTGATGCTCAGCGGATTTTATCCCGGCGTGAATATGATCCTGACCTTTGAAACAAAGCACTCGCCCCTGAACGTCAAGGTCGTGCATCGGTTGGTAGAGGAGTTTCTGCTGTAATTAAAAAGATAAGAAAAGAAAATCTATCAGTTCAGCCGCATTAAGCAACAAAGGGGACGTGTGGCTGAAAGCAAGGCGATGTTCCCTTGTCTCCCGGCCACTTGCAAAAAACCATTGCCTGTAGTAAACTATACTGCAGCGGGGAGGGTTCCCGCATTTGCAACTATGAAGACCAGAGAAAAAATTTCTTTTGCATTAGACATCTTAATTTCAATTATGTTCCTTTACGCCTGGCTCAAGATGATATTTGCATGGGGCGATAACGGAACGATCTCAGCCAGTGGTCTCAGAAATCTCAAATATTTCACGATTCTTTCGAATCTGCTCATGGGAGCAGCTTCTGCTCTGACTGTTGTATACACCATCAGAAAACTTAAGCATAACACTGATATTCCGGCCTGGATCACGAAGCTGAGGCTCGCAGGAGCGACGGCGGTTACCCTGACGTTTCTCGTAGTGTTGCTGTTTCTGTGGCCTGTACTTAAAATCCCCGGACTTTACAGCGGTGCAACCCTATGGCTGCATCTTCTGGTACCGCTTATGGCTATTGCATCCTTTGTGCTGGGAGCAAGAGTACCCATCAGCCTGAAGGAAAGCATTGTTTCGGTGATCCCCACGCTTATTTATGGCGCCGGGTATGTCGGGAACAATCTCATAAACGGAACAGGCGAATGGCCGGACACCAACGACTGGTATGGATTCCTGACCTGGGGCTGGAAAGTCGGAGTACTGATATTTGCAGTCCTTATCATCATGACCTGGGGCGCCGGACTGATCATGCGCTTTGCTCACAACAAAGTATATTACGGAGACAAAAATGGAAGATAATAAAAATATAATAGAAGAAAAACTGAATTCTGAAGAGATTCCGGCTTCTGAAGAGGCAGCGGAAACCTCAGCTCAGGAGCCCAAAGCCAAGCCAAAGGACGAGCGCCCTGTGGTGGAGGGTATCCTGGATATCCAGGAGGAGAACAGCTTCGGATTCCTCAGATTCGACAACTTTCTCACCTCTGACAAGGACATCTACGTGTCGCCGGTGCAGATCCGCCGCTTCAATCTGAAGACCGGCGACAAGATAAACTGCGTCACCAGACTTCCTCACGAGGGAGAACGTTTCGGTGCACTGCTTTACGTGAATACGGTTAATGGAGAGGAACCCGGGGCAGCCATCAGAAGGCCGAAATTCGACGATCTGACGCCTGTATTTCCTAATGAGAGGCTGAGATTGGAGACCGTGAGAACGGAGCTCTCCACTCGCCTTATAGACCTTATAGCGCCTATAGGAAAAGGCCAGCGTGGCCTGATCGTAGCTCCGCCCAAGGCGGGCAAGACCGTGCTTCTCAAAAAGATCGCCAACGCCATAGAGACCAACTATCCCGACGTGGAACTCATCGTGCTCCTTGTGGATGAAAGACCTGAAGAGGTGACCGATATGAAGAGAAGTCTGAAGGATGGGGAAGTCATATACTCCACCTTCGACGAACTTCCGGAGCACCACGTGCAGGTGGCGGAAATGGTCCTCGAACGCGCAAAACGTCTGGTTGAACATAAGAAAGATGTGGTAATATTATTAGACAGTATCACACGTCTTGCCAGGGCTTACAATATGGTGGTGCCCAGTTCAGGCAGGACCCTTTCCGGCGGACTTGATCCGGGAGCTCTTCATAAACCCAAGAAGTTCTTCGGAGCAGCCAGAAACATGGAAGAGGGAGGATCCATCACGATCCTTGCCACAGCCCTTGTGGAGACGGGTTCCAGAATGGACGACGTCATCTATGAAGAGTTCAAGGGCACCGGCAACATGGAACTCCATCTTGACCGCAAACTCAGCGAGCTGAGGATCTTCCCGGCAGTGAACCTGAACAAGTCCGGAACGAGACGTGAGGATCTTCTGATGAGCCAGGACGAGCTGGAAGCAGTCTGGGCTATGAGAAAAGCCCTTTCATCCAAGCCTGAGCATCAGGTCACTGAGGAGATCATAGACAATCTGGCCCACACCAGAAACAACAAGGATTTCATAGACATAATCAGAAAGGTTTTTATTGACTGATGGATTTTGAAAAGATATTTCATAAAGACGCCTGCCCGACGTCTATCGGAGGTCAGGCCATAATGGAGGGCATAATGATGCGCGGACCGAAGAGGACCGCCATTGCAGTGCGCCTGCCGGACGGAAAGATACATATGAAGACCCAGCCTGCGCCCAACATGGGCAACTGGGGAAAGATCCCTCTGGTCCGCGGCGTTGCGGCATTCATATCGTCTCTGGTATTTGGCACGAAAGTGCTTATGTACTCCGCTGACGTACTGGAAAAATACACGCCTGAAGACGTGGAGCCCGATAAGTTCGACCAATGGATCGAGAAGAAATTCGGTAAGGAAAAGGCATGGAATGTTTTGCTCTGGCTGTCGGTAGCACTGGCGCTGGTATTCTCCATTGGAGTATTCATGCTTCTCCCCACCGCGGTAGTAGGGATATTCAAGAACATAACAGAAAACGTTATCATTCTGAACCTTATAGAGGGTATCGTCCGTATCGCGATCTTCATAGGATATATTGCCTTGATCCCGAAACTGGAGGACATCAATACGGTATTCCAGTATCACGGCGCTGAGCATAAGACCATTCACTGCTTCGAAAACGGCAAAGAACTGACACCCGAGAACGCGCAGTCTTTCTACAGGCTGCATCCCAGGTGCGGAACTTCCTTCCTGATGTTCGTAATGATCATAGCCATCATCGTACACGTATTCATGGGCTGGCCCAACGTGTGGATGAGAGTCGGACTGAGATTACTGGCATTGCCGCTCATCGCAGGCATCTCCTACGAGCTCCTGAAGTGGGCGGGAAGATCCAACAACAAAATCGTGGAATTCCTGAGCCTGCCGGGTATCTATCTTCAGAAACTCACCACCAGAGAACCTAACCTTAAGCAACTTGAGGTAGCCATAGCGGCTATGAAAGCTGTCATTCCCTGTGAGACCGAAGAAGAAGAGGCTGCCAAGCCTTACTTCGAAGGCATATGCGATCTAAACGGCGAGCCTGTGGAGGGCGAAGCCGAGATCTACGATCCCCAGGCAGCATAACGTATCATGAAGTATGAAAACATTACGCGCGGAATATTTATTGAAAGGCCTAATCGCTTCATTGCCCGCGTTGAAATAGACGGAAAGACTGAGACGGTCCACGTAAAGAACACCGGAAGGTGCAAAGAACTGCTGGTCCCTGGCTGCGAGGTCTGGCTGACGGCACCCGGCACTCCCGACAGGAAAACGAAGTACGATCTGGTAGCAGTGCGTAAATCCACAGGGATCCTGTTCAACATTGACAGCCAGGCGCCCAACAAGGCGGCAAAGGAATGGCTGGCAGAGCAGACCTTCAGTAAAGTGGTGTCCGAGTACACCTACGGAGATTCCAGGATAGATTTCTATATGGAGAAGACCATGCCCGACGGCAACGTGCGCAGATTTCTCATGGAAGTCAAAGGCTGTACTTTGGAGTTCGATGGGATAGGTTACTTCCCGGATGCGCCTACAGAACGCGGAGTCAAGCATATAAGAGAGCTGATAAAAGCCAAGGCCGAGGGGTATGAGGCCATACTGGCCTTTGTGATCCAGATGGACGGCGTGACTGAGGTGAGGCCTAACGTTGAGACCCATCCTGAATTTGGCGAAGCCATGGAAGAGGCACAGAAGGCAGGAGTAAAAATACTTTTCCTGCCCTGCCATGTGGAACCGGATGAGATGGTGATAGCACCAACATCAGTCAATATATAATAAAGAAAAAATAAAGAAGAACACTTGCTATCTTCTTTATTTTTTATTATAATCATAGTGCGAAGGGAGTGAGAAAAATGGCACAGACAGTAAACGTAAACTTTAAACTGGATGCAGATGTTAAAAAAAGCATGGAAATAGCATGTCAGGACATGGGCTTGTCCATGAGCGCCGCATTTACTATTTTTGCAAAAAAGGTGGGAAGAGAAAGAAGGATCCCTTTCGAAGTATCTGCAGACCCATTTTACTCAGAAAGCAATATGGAATATCTGGAAAAGAAAATGGCTGAGTATAGAGCAGGCACGCTGAAGGTGGCTGAGCATTCACTGATAGAGGAGTAATATATGGGGAATAAACTGAGATGGGATTATGATGCGTGGGAAGACTATTTATACTGGCAGACGTATGACAGGGGGATGCTGAAAAGAATCAATATGTTAATAAAAGAGACTTGCAGGGACCCTTTCAGGGGACCGGGCAAACCCGAACCACTGAAAGGTGACTTATCGGGAGCATGGAGCAGGCGCATAGACGGCGAACACCGCCTCGTATATGTCGTTGAAAATGACGGGATCCTGATACTGTCCTGCAGAGGACACTACGACAGACTGTAATGACCATAAAAGAACTGATCGCCATAGGTGAGGAAAAACTTAATAATGCCGGCATACATGATTATGCCAACGATGCGCGGGAACTTCTCTGTCTTGCTACGGGGAAGGACAGGACAGGGCTCATAATGTATATCAACAGCGAAGTGGCCAACGAGACGGCACAGCGTTACTACGACCTTGTCGCTGAGCGCGCAGGCCGTACGCCGCTGCAGCACATAACCGGTGAGCAGGAGTTCATGGGCTACCGCTTCAAGGTCACGAAGGACGTGCTGGTTCCGAGGTTTGATACCGAACTTCTGGTTGAAGAGGCCGCTAAACGCGCCATCCTGGGCGCAAAGATCCTGGATCTCTGCACAGGTTCAGGCATCATCGGCATTGCCCTTAAGAAGATGTGCTTCGGCTCTGAAGTAACCATGACCGACGTAAGCGATGAGGCACTTATGATAGCAGAGGAGAATGCCAAGGCCAACAAGGCAGAAGTCAGGATAGTGAAGTCCGACATGTTCGAAGCGCTGGATCCGAAGGAGAAGTTTACCCTGATCGTGTCGAATCCGCCATATATCCCGGCGGCTGAGATCGAAAAGCTGGATCCGGAAGTCAGAGATCACGACCCAAGGCTCGCGCTAGACGGTGGAGAGGACGGACTTGATTTTTACAGGGTCATCGCTTCGGAAGCTCCGAAGTACCTCGCGCCGGGAGGACAGGTGCTGCTGGAGATCGGTTACGATCTGGGAGAGTCAGTGCCTGCACTGCTGGAAGCAGCGGGTTGTAAAAGTATTGAAGTCCTGAAGGATATGGCCGGAAATGACCGGGTTGTGGCGGCTGTTTTGTGAAACTGAAAAAAATTCAAAAAACCCTTGCATGTCAAGGGTTCTTGTGATATATTGTACTAGTCGCAGTTTGCGGCGAAGAGTTTTTTGCAAAGAATTCGAATTACGGCAGTAACTTGCTGCCGGGAAAGGAACTGACATGAAGGAAGGAATCCATCCTAATTATGTGGAATGTAAAGTAACTTGCGCATGCGGTAACACGTTTATGACTAAGTCAACCAAGCCTGAGATGAGACTTGACGTCTGCTCAGCTTGCCATCCGTTCTTCACAGGTGCAGCCAAGATGGTTAACCGTGGCGGACGTGTTGAGAAGTTCAAGAACAAATACGGACTTTAATTCACATAAGACCAGCCCTCGGATTTTTCCGGGGGCTGTTTTTTATCTTCACAAACTTGTGAAAATATGATAATATATTAAGTTAGAGAAATATGGAGTAAATCGAGTTCAAGGAGCCAAAATGTTTGACAAATTAAACTTTATTTTAGAAAAATACGAAGAGCTGTCCCTTAAGGTCTCAGACCCTGATATCATCAGCAACCAGCCTGTGTGGAAGAAGCACATGAAGGAGTTGGGAGAACTTGAGCCGGTGGCTTTGAAATACAAGGAATACAAGAAGGCAAAGGAAGAGCAGGAAGCTGCTAAGGAAATGCTGGAATCCGACGACGAGGAGATGAAGGAACTGGCCAAGATGGAACTGGCTGATCTGGAAGATAAGATCCCGGAGATCGAAAACGACCTGAAGGTCCTCATGCTTCCCAAAGACCCTAACGATGAGAAGAACGTTATTCTGGAAGTCAGAGCGGGTACCGGCGGAGACGAGGCTGCGCTGTTCGGCATGGACCTCTTAAGGATGTATCTGAGATACGCAGAGAGACGCGGTTGGAAGGCCGAGGTCATAGACGCCAACGAGACCGATATCGGCGGAGTTAAGGAAGCCGAAGTAATGATCAAGGGCAAGGGCGCATATTCCAGAATGAAGTATGAGTCCGGCACCCACAGGGTGCAGCGCGTGCCTGACACTGAGTCCTCCGGAAGGATCCACACTTCTGCGGCTACCATCGCCGTACTTCCTGAAGTAGACGACGTGGAAGTAACCATCGACCCCAACGACATCAGAGTGGATGTATACCGTTCATCAGGTCACGGCGGACAGTGCGTAAACACCACAGACTCAGCTGTACGTATCACACACCTGCCCACAGGCCTTGTGGTTACCTGCCAGGACGAAAAGTCCCAGATAAAGAACAAGGACAAGGCCCTGAGAGTTCTTAAAGCCAGACTTTATGACAAGATGCTCCAGGAGCAGAACGATGCGCTGGCAGCAGACAGACGCTCACAGGTAGGTTCCGGAGACAGATCCGAGCGTATCAGAACCTACAACTTCCCTCAGGGAAGGGTCACGGATCACAGGATCAACATGACCATATATAAGCTGGATAATTTCCTGGACGGAGATATCGATGAGATCGTAGATGCTCTCATCACATCCGACCAGGCTGAAAAGATGAAAAACTTCTGATTGTATTCGGAGAGATTTTGGAAACAAAGATTCTTTCTACAAGTGAACAGGATATAAGGGAAGCGGCTGAGATCATAGCAGCCGGCGGCCTGGTGGCCTTCCCCACGGAGACGGTATACGGCCTGGGCGCAAATGCGCTGGATCCTGTAGCCGTAGGCAAGGTGTACAAAGCCAAGGGGAGACCTTCCGACAATCCCATGATCGTGCACATATCGCATAAAGACGATCTGACAAAGCTGACGGATCTGATGACGTCAGACATGGAGATCCTCATGGATAACTGCTGGCCGGGGCCCATCACCATGGTGGTTCCTGCGAAGGACATGATTCCCAGGGTCACCACCGGCGGACTGGATACAGTGGCTGTCAGGATGCCATCTTCTGAGGTTGCCCGCAGACTCATCACAGAGTCCGGGGTGCCAATTGCGGCGCCTTCTGCAAACCTGAGCGGTCATCCAAGCCCCACCACATATCAGCATTGCATAGACGATCTCATGGGAAGAGTGGACGCCATAGTCTGCGGAGAGGACTGTCAGGTAGGCATCGAGTCCACCGTCATAGACATGACGGGCGATACTCCCATGATCCTCAGACCCGGGATCCTCACTAAAGAAAAGCTCTCTGAGATACTGGGAAAGGAAGTCATCCCCGATCCCGCGCTTCTCAAGAAGCCTGAGATCTCCAAGGAGACCGGCAATCCGGTGGCGGATCCTGACTTCAGGCCGAAATCTCCCGGCATGAAATACAAGCACTACGCTCCCAAGGCGGAGATGGTGATATACAGGGGAAGCAAAGAAGCGGTAGAAGACGCCATCGCTAAGAAAAAAGCTGAACTTACGGCGGAGGGAAAGACCGTCGAAGTGATAGATTATGATGACGCTGAGTCTGAAAAAGCTGCGCGCGAGTTTTTTGCGAGGCTGAGGGACTGCGACAAAAAAGGTACAGATGTTATCCTGGCGGCTGCACTGAGCGAACAGGGCGTGGGGTTCTCGGTAATGAACCGCATGTTCAAGTCTGCCGGATATAACATAATAGATCTCAACAATGAGAAAGGAAGTGATAGGACTATGATTATTGCATTAGCCAGTGATCACGGCGGATATGCCCTGAAAGAAGAGATCAAAAAGCATCTCAAGGAAAAAGACAAGACCCTTAAACTCGTGGATCTGGGAACACATTCTGAAGAATCTGTGGATTACCCTGTCTACGGCAAGGCCTGCGGAGAAGCAGTGGCTTCCGGGAAAGCCGATCTCGGAATAGTTTGCTGCGGTACCGGTATCGGTATTTCCATCGCGGCCAACAAGGTAAAGGGCGTGAGATGCGGACTCTGCACTTCCGTTGAGATGGCCCACCTTACCAAGGAGCATAACAACGCGAATATGATCGCTCTTGGCGGACGCACCACAACGCCTGAACTCGCCTGTGCCATCGTGGACGAATGGCTGGATACCGAGTTCGCAGGCGGACGCCACAAGAGAAGAACGGACATGCTCGACGAGATGTAGTCAGATAACGCTGAAAAGCATTATATATAAAGGAGAGAAAAAATGGGAAAATTACTTGTATTTGATCACCCGCTGATCCAGCACAAAGTTACTCTTATGAGAAAAAAAGAGACAAATAACAAAGAGTTCAAGGAACTCGCCAAGGAGGTCGTTACCCTTATGGGTTACGAAGCTACCCGCGATCTTCCTCTTAAGGAAGTTGAGATCGAGACTCCCATCTGCAAGACAAAGCAGAACATGCTCGAGGGCGAAGATATCGCTATCATCCCCATCTTAAGAGCAGGCCTTGGCTTCGTTGACGGAATGCTCGCTCTTTATCCCAACGCAAAGGTAGGACACATCGGTCTTTACAGAGACCCCAGAACTCACCTGCCCGTTGAGTACTACTGCAAACTGCCTACCGACATTGAAAAGAGAACTATCTTTGTCGTAGACCCCATGCTCGCTACCGGCGGATCTGCTATCGACGCCATCAACTCCATCAAGCAGAGAGGCGGCAAGAACATCAAGTTTATGTGCCTGATCGCTGCTCCCGAAGGAATCAAGGCTCTGCAGGAAGCACATCCTGACGTAGACATCTACATTGCTCAGGAAGATGAGAGACTGAACGAGAACGCATACATCGTTCCGGGCTTAGGCGATGCCGGTGACAGACTTTTCGGCACCAAGTAATACCCATATCCGATAAACTGAAAGGATAGAACAACAAAATGGATTTCAACAAGTTAATACCCGATAACGTAAGTAAATTTGATAACGTATATGATGTTCTCAAGGAGAGAGGCTTCATTGAGCAATCCACAGACGAGGATAAGGTGAGAGAGCTCCTTAAGAACGAAAAGGTCAAGTTCTACATTGGCTTTGACCCTACCGCCGACTGCCTTCACGTAGGTCACTTCATGCAGGTCATCATCATGATGTACATGCAGAAGTTCGGACACACTCCGGTAGTTCTCATAGGCGGCGGCACCGGCATGGTGGGAGACCCCTCAGGCAGGACTGACATGCGCCAGGTAATGGACATCGAGACCATCGAGCACAACTGCGAGCAGTTCAAGAAACTCTTTGACCAGTTCCTTGACTTCGATGAAGAATGGAAGTACGAAGGAAACGAGGGCGTATACGTGCCCGGACACCAGAACAAAGAACCTGAGCCCGGCAAGGCCGTAGCTGTAAACAACGCCCGCTGGCTGAGACCTCTGAACTACATCGATTTCTTAAGAGAAGTAGGTTCCCAGTTCAACGTAAACACCATGCTGAGAGCCGAGTGCTTCAAGCAGAGGATGGAAAGAGAAGGCGGTCTCACCATGTTCGAACTGAACTACATGCTGATGCAGTCCTACGACTTCATGGTAATGGCCAGAGACTTCGGCGTAAAGATCCAGTTCGGCGGAAACGACCAGTGGTCCAACATCATCGGCGGAGTTGATCTCACCAGAAAGATGACCGGAAAAGAAGTGTACGGCATGACATTCTCACTGCTCACCAATTCCGAGGGCAAAAAGATGGGCAAGACTGCCAAGGGAGCTCTTTGGCTGAGACCCGACAAGACTTCTCCTTACGAGTTCTTCCAGTACTGGAGAAACGTAGCTGACGCTGACGTGAACAAGTGCCTGAGAATGCTCACCTTCCTTCCCATGGAAGAGGTCAACAGACTTTCAGCTCTTGAAGGAGCAGAGATCAACAAGGCCAAGGAAATCCTGGCATACGAAGTCACCAAGCTGGTTCATGGCGAAGAGGAAGCTAAGAAGGCTCTTGACGGAGCACGCGCAGCCTTTGGCGGATCAGGAGATATGTCCAATGTCCCTACGACCAAGAAAGATCGTTCTGAGTTCGAAGGTGAAGGTCTCGGACTTCTCAACCTTCTTAAAGAATTGAAACTCATCCAGAACACTTCTGAAGGATTCAGGACCGTTGAGCAGGGCGGACTTTCCCTTCAGGGAGAGAAGGTTACCGACCCTAAGATGAAGATCACTCTTGAGAACTTCGATGAAGAGGGCAAGCTCCTCATTCAGAAGGGCAAAAAGAAATTCCATATGGTGGAATTAGGCTAAAAAAACACTTGCATTGTATGGCGTTTGGTCATATAATATACAAGCACGATTGTGCGCTTCCGGGCGTTAGGTATCATCCGGAGATGCCCGGACTAGAAAGTTATTTTTAGAATGCCGACCAGGTTTACCTCCATCTTGCAGAGGGAAACTCAGTAGGCAGAACCGAAAAAGCTCAGCAGATATTTTGCTGAACCCAGTAGGTAGAAAGGAATTTGGAACGCAATGAAGTCATTCATCGCAAAGCCTGCAGAAGTTGAACGTAAGTGGTACGTCGTTGATGCAGATGGCAAGACTCTTGGAAGGCTTGCTTCAGAGGTTGCTTCCGTTCTCAGAGGAAAGAACAAGCCGACCTTTACACCACATGTTGACTGCGGAGATTACGTTATCGTTATCAACGCAGAGAAGGTTGCCGTAACCGGTAAGAAGAGAGCTGAAAAGATCTACAAGAAGCACACCGGATATCCCGGCGGACTCAGAGAGATCACCTTCGACAAGTTACAGCAGAAGAAGCCTGAAGAGATCATCAGACATGCTGTTAAAGGCATGCTTCCTGATGGAAAGCTTGGAAGACAGATGTTCAAGAAGTTAAAGGTATATGCTGGAGCTGAGCATCCTCATACAGCACAGAAGCCTGAGACTTTGGAAATTTAAGGGAAAGGGAGGAAATGACAAATGGCTAAAATGCAGTATCAAGGTACTGGCAGAAGAAAATCATCTGTTGCCAGAGTTAGACTGATCCCCGGAACCGGTAAGATCACTGTCAACAAGAAAGACTTAGACGATTATTTCGGAATGGAGATCGTTAAGAGAGAAGTTCGTCGTCCCCTGGAGCTCGTTGGAGCAGAAGGAAAGTTCGACGTAGTTGCTACCGTAGCAGGTGGCGGATTCACAGGCCAGGCAGGCGCACTGAGACATGGTATCTCCAGAGCACTCTGCGAAGCTGATAAGGAAGCTTACAGAGCTACCCTTAAGGCAGCCGGTTTCTTAACGAGAGACCCGAGAATGAAGGAAAGAAAGAAGTACGGTCTCAAGAAGGCCAGAAGAGCTTCCCAGTTCTCAAAGCGTTAATCGATCGAGGCTATCAAAAAACCAAGGACCTTTATGGACCTTGGTTTTTTTCTTTTTTAATGACTTATGCGATTCAATGTTCAGTTTCGATACTTATAACCAGTTTACCGCCCAGGGCATTTGCTATTCGCTCCAGAGTGCCTAATGTGGGATTTGAAGCACCCCTTTCAATTTTAGATATGTCAGACTGATCTATTCCTGTCAGGTCAGCTAATTCCTTTTGTGATAAACCAGCTTCGGCTCTAACGCGCTGTACTTCTTCTCCTGCTGCTATGCCAGGAAGAGAAAGGGTTTTGATTAGATGGCCATCATAATATATGGTCTCGATATCCAGATCGAGATCATCATTCCAAATAATGCCGTATCCCCCCGGAGAAAGATATCCGGAGGTGAACAATGATCTGTTTCTGAGAGAACTCAGCGGAGGGATCTTATCGAAAAGCTCGCTTACATCATAACGCATGACTTTACCGTCGCGGAAAGTGACTTCTACTTCGGTATCTCCTGTAAATTTAAGATCTATTGCTCTGTGAAACATCTCAATATAGTGGCGGAAGTTTGATAAACTGTCCGGTTTCCCACATGACCTCCAGTTCTGTCTGATATTTGAGAACAAATTCCTTGACTAAAGCTTTTGCCTTCGGAGGGAAGTAGCCCTCCATGATCTCACCGTCTTCTAATAGGAAAGGGGCTTCGAAATCCTGAGTAATAGCATGGATATGAGGTGGGTTGTGCTCCTTATCTCTGAGAAACATGATTATGGTTATCCCATAAAAACTACTGATAGTCGGCATTTGTTCACACCTCAATTTTAGGGGATATATCACCTAATGTCAATGCCAGATCTGATTCTTTATCTAAAAAGCCATTGTTATACAGTGAGATTATCAGATAACTTTTGACAAATTCCCAGCCTAATTTGGTTTCCATGTCCTGAAGGTGTTTCAATCCAAAAGCCAAAGTTTTTAACCTGGAATACTTTCTTTGCTCAAAAACTATAGCTTCAAGGCAGTGCTGAGTATCCTCCCACCCGTCACCGTTCGGCAGTTCCCAGTCTCCCCACACTTGTCCAATACCGGGATAATCATAATTGCCGTACATATCTTCTCTATCTTTTATAACTGTGTATTCCGCTATGGGCAGTGAATGTATCAGATTGTAGATCCTTCCATAGAATTCTCTGCATTCCTCATTGTCAAAGGATAAAGAATATATGATCCTTAATCCGTCTCTGCTTCTTTTTTCTGTTTTAAAGTATAAATCCATTTTTCCTCCTTTTGTTATTGATAAAAACTGTTGAATATGGTAATATGTAACCGACGGTTACTCAAATAATAGCATAACCAATGGTTACTGTCAACGGCAAGAGGAGATAATATTATGGATGTTTTTGTTCCGGAAAGGCTTATTCTTATTAGAGAGAAACTTGGAATTAGTAAAGCAGAGGCTGCGAGGCGTGTAGGTCTGTCAAAAATGGGATATGGTCGCTATGAGAGCGGTGAAAGGATTCCGTCTGTGCAGACAATTGAAGTAATGGCGCAGAAGCTAAATACGTCGGTGGATTATCTGATGGGAAAGACAGACGATCCTGGTCCGGATCAAGTCGTAATAAGAAAGGCTGATGATCCTGATATGTTCGAATTTATATCATATTATAAAAAAGACAAGGGCTTCAAGAAGAGAATCCAACACTATCTAAAAGAACTTAATAATAAATAAAAGCAGGAAACAAAGCGTTCCCTGCTTTCTATTATTTTTGATCTATTTGCTGTTTACAGCCTGTACACTTCCCAGCTGTCGTCCGGGGCGATGGCTTCTTCGTTTCCGACTACGCAGATGGAAGCGTCAAGGCCTGTCTTGTCGAAGAGTCCTGCCAGTTCTGCAAGTTCTTCTTTGGTCACCTTGAGCATCTGCTGTCTGATCTCACAGAGATCTTCGTAGCCGGTACCCCTTATAAAGTTCAGTTCCTGGCCGTAGCCGCGCCTTGCGGAACTTACCAGCCCATCCATTCCGGAGATGGAGGAGATGACGTATTTGGTCAGATCTTCATCGCTTTCGGTGAAGTCGCGGATAAAGTCTCCGGCGTTAGCATAGACCTTCAGCGAGTTCTGAGGGTTGGGGTCTCTGTATGAGGTGAAGATCATGTTTCCGGTAAGCCCTGCGCTGAAGCCGCAGCCGTAGGCGCCTCCGCGGACTCTGATCTCCTCCCAGAGGTAGCCGTAGCTCATGATCTGGCTGAGGACCTGGAACCTGCCGCCGCATTCAAAACCATATTTCAGCATGTTGGAGCCGAATCCCGCAAAGGATATGCCTGCAGGGATCAGTATGGCTTCTTTTTTTGATTCTCCGCTTAAAGCGATCTCCATATATCCGGGAATATCTTCTCCGTAAGGCAGTTCTGTGGAAAATCTCTCTATTACCTCATGCCTTTCTGTGGAGGTCTCGCCTACCAGCAGACGGGCTGCGGTGAACAGCTTATCCGCGAGGGATCTCCATTGAAGGATCAGACTCTCGGCTTTATCGTTGAAGTCCTTAAGCAGATCCTTTACGAAGAGGTAGAAGTCATAGCCGTTCATCTCTTCTTCTATGTAAGAAGAAGCAGCATAATGTGAGAGCACGCGCCTTGCAGCAAACTGATTGCCGGAGCCCATGATGTTCTGGTATATCACCTCTCGGCACTGGATCATGTTCTCGGAGATTATCTCTTTATTGTCATAATCCGTCTCGGTCAGGATCTCCAGGACGAGGTCGATGGCCGCATCAAGGTTTTCTTCAAGAACGCTGAAGTTGACAACGAGACAGGGCTCGACCCTGTCGGTATGACCTTTGACCCAGGGAGCGATCACGTTGTAATCCAGTACTCCGAAGATCTTGCGGACTTCCTTCTGCAGTTCGGCTGCGGTATGTTTCGCAGTTGGAAGAAGACCGATGAATTCGGTCATGGCGGATGCCATTTTCAGTTCTTCCTCCGTAAAGTCAGTCATGGCGAAGTAGAGATTGACGTGGGCTACTCCGTTGGTGAAGATGGGTTCATAAAGGAATGTGACTCCGTTCTTCTTTGTGACCTGAGGCTCTACCCACTGAGGCTCGGGACTTACGTCCGACAGTTCAAGCACAGGGAGTTTTGCCACCGCTTCAGGAGAATCCGGGGTGGTCTGCCACTTCCTCATGCGTTCATTGATCTCTTCTATTTCTTTAAGCTCATCCTCTGAGAAGGATGAGTATTCTTTTGCCACTCTTTCGTATTCTTTTTCGGCATCCTCATCGCCCTTGGTCTTCGACGGAAGCATGGTGATGGTGACCAGCCCCTCCTTGTCAAGGAGCTCACGGATCACGTCTGTGTAAAGACTGCCTTCAAGGCCTTCTCTGAGCTCATGCACCAGATCGTTGCTTTCGAGATAGAGAAGAGGATCGCCGCCGTAAAGCCATGAATTCATGGCGTTTATCACGCGGTGCAGACCCTGGGGCTCACCGGTCTCCCTGAGAGAGAATTCAAAGCGGTTGATGCAGCCTGTGAGAGCTTCTTTATCCACGCCTTCTGCCAGGATCTTTTCCAGCGTGCTGCGGTATACTTTAAGGATCTCTTCCTTGTCGGAAGGCTCCATGTTTCTGAAAACGATGACGTAGAAGGGCTGTGCGATGCCGTCCATGATGGCAAACTCTACGTCCTGAGCCAGCCCCTTTTCAAGGATGGCGCGCTTTAAGGGAGATTCATTATCTCCGGCAAGGTAGATGGACATGAGGGTGTAGGCGATGTTTCTTTTGCGGTTTTCCCAGTCGGAAAATACTTTGCCCAGAACCAGGTGCGACTTTTTCTCTTCGTCCTCATCTTTGCCGATCTCATAGAACCTGACGGTGTCGACAGACTCAACAGGCGCCTGCATTGCGATCTCATGAGTTCTGTCATCTCTTTCGAAGGTGGAAAGGTACTCTTCGTCGATGATGGTCATGACTCTGTCAAAAGGCACGTCTCCATCCAGCCAGATCCTGCAGTTGGAGGGCGAATAGAACTCGCTGTGGGCTCTGAGGAAATTCTCATAGGTAAGGTTGGGGATCTCTGCCGGATCTCCTCCTGAGATGAAGCCGTATATGCTGTCGGGATAGAGAGCCTTCTGGAGCTCGTCTTCGATCTGAGTATCAACGGAAGCGTAGGCTCCCTTCATCTCGTTGAATACGACTCCGTTATATGAAGGTTCTTCGTCCTCTACTTCATAATGCCAGCCTTCCTGCCTGAAGATGCTGTCATTGGTGTAGATGGCAGGACGGAAAACTGCGTCCAGATAGACTCCCACAAGGTTGATGAAATCCTGCTCATTTTTTGAAGATACAGGATACATGGTCTTGTCGGGGAAAGTCATGGCGTTCAGGAAGGTGTTCATAGAACTCTTGATGAGGTCCAGGAAGGGTTCTTTGACGGGATAATTCTCCGATCCTGCCAGCACTGAGTGCTCCATGATATGGAAGACACCTGTGTTGTCCCAGGGCAGGGTCTTGAAGGTGGCGGAGAACAGTTTGTTCTCGCATCCGTTATCCAGCCATGCCAGCTGTGCGCCGGTCTTTATATGTTCCGTTTCATAGAGAGTACCTTTGAGCTCTTCGCTCTCGCGCACTCTCGTCACTTTAAAACCATGAATGATGTCGTTTACTTTCATTGAATAGCCTTTCATTAAGATATAAGCAGGCGGACCATGAAGATCCGCCTGAAGTTTTTACATATTAAATTATACCCGATTGGTGCCGGACTGTAAAGAGCCGGAAACAGATGTACCGCAAACTTCCCACAGGGTCTGAAACTTTATCCTCAGCCTTCTATCAGATTAAGCTTGTCTGCAAGATCTGCATATAATTCTTTGTTTGACGTGAACTCGATAAAGGCTTTAAGGGCTCTGGATCTGTTTTCGTCTTTTTTTGTTATCAAAGCGATGGACCTCTTGCTGGAAGGCTCGTCAAAAGGAATGGCTTTCAGTTTAGGATTGGAAAGCTTGCTGTAAATGTAATACGGGGCAATAGTGATGCCGTAATCTGCCTCTACCAGATCAAATATAAGGTGCCACTGCGAACTGGACATTACCATCTTGGGACGAGCTTTGGATGATCTTAAATCGATGGAAAGCAGACCGAAAGATGACTCGTCGCTTTGGAAGAAGATTATGTCCTTCCCATCGAGGTCATCAAAATAGATGCGCTTTTTCTCAGATAAAGGATTATCTGTGGATACTACGGCCACCAGTTCACTTTTCGCAACTTCGAAAATGTCAAACAGCGAAGAATCTTCACTGTTAAGATAATACAGATCCACGAAGGCCGCGTCGATGTTTCTCTTGAAAACTTCTTCCTGTATTATGCTGGAATCTTTTTCGATAAGTGAAATATCTATAAGAGGATATATTGAAGAGAACTTCGGCGACACGTGGGCGAACATGGCGGGGCCGGCAGCAGCGCTGAGACCTATGGTAAGATGTCCGCTGACGACTCCGGTATCCTCATATTCGGTGTTCATCAAAGCATCGTACTCCTTAAGGATGTGAACGGCCTTGTCGTAGAAAGCCTGGCCGGCATCTGTAAGATGCTGTTTTCTCTGATGAGTATAGAAAAAGGTGAAACCCATTTCTTCTTCCATGTTTTTTATGGTCTTACTCAAAGCGGGTTGTGAAATAAAGAGCTTTTGCGAAGCTTTAGAGTAGTTTCCGCAGTCCGCCACCTGAATGAAATAGTGAAGTTGTCTGATATCCATGGTTTTCCTCCATACGCTAGCTGTTAAAAAGGGGACTGACTTACATGCTATAAATAAAAATTATATGGTTATATTTCCTGTAATAATAATAATGCATAATTATACTTTTTGCAAAAGGTGATAGCATAAAAAGTTATACACAAAAACTATAGCAATATATAACTATAAGTTATAGAGCCATCAGCCTTTGCGCTTCATGGCCGTGCCAACTTTCTGTTTTGCAGATATAATAATTAATTATGCAATAAACTCTTTAATAATTTAGAGTTGTTTTACTTAAAAACTTTACAATGCTAAAATTTATAGTAGAAAGATGCGACAGTGGATATGCAAAAAACTGTATTTAAATAAGCGTATCCATTGCCTTTTAACTACTATAAAAAAGAAAGGAAAAACGCTTTCTGCGTTTAGGTGAAGGTTATGGATTATGCATCGAAAATCAAACACTGGGATGACATCAACATCGGAGATGTTCAGACGTTTACCAAGACCATGACTCAGGTCGACGTTACGATCTGGGTTGGACTCACCGGAGATATGAATCCTGTTCATATCGACACTGAGTACGGCAAGACCACCCGCTTCGGAGACGTTATCGTACCCGGTCTTATGGTAGCAGGTCTTATCTCCACGGTAATGACAAATTCAACCTTTGGAAATGTTTATTCCGGCCAGACACTGAAGTTCCTCAAGCCTGTTTACATGGGCGATACCATCACAGCTGTTGCCACAGTTGTAGACAAACTTGAAGAAAAACATCGTGTAGTTATAAAGACTGAATGCTTCAATCAGAGAGATGAACTGGTTATCGTAGGCGAGGGCCAGGAGTACATCATGTAGGAAGCTTTAGTTCGGAAGGAGCAACCAATATAATGAATCCTAAAATTATTACATCCAAAGAAGCTGCATACCTGATCAAAGACGGCGCATGAAATAGCGGCTCAGGGCATCGTTCAGGTCCCTGAAGGCCGGCGCCTTTTCCCGCAGATGTCGGTTCATGAGAACCTGCTCATCGGAAGCACGATGAAACATGTGAGGGGAGACCGTCAGAAAAATCTGGACTATGTCTACAATCTGCTTCCGCGTCTTAAAGAACGTGAGAACCAGACTGCAAAGACACTTTCCGGAGGAGAGCAGCAGATGCTCGCCATCGGAAGAGCACTTATGGAAAATCCCAAGATACTTATGCTCGACGAGCCTTCTCTTGGCCTTTCACCTATTCTGGTAAGCACAGTATTCGATCTTATCAGGACCATTGCCAACCAGGGAACCACCGTTCTTCTGGTAGAGCAGAACGTAAAACAGGCTCTGAAGTTCAGTAAACGTGCCTATGTACTTGAGAACGGCAGTATCGCTATGGAAGACGTGTCAGAGAATCTGATCAGCAATCCGCACGTGCAGAAAGCATATCTCGGACTGTAATTTCTGATTTAATGATGTAATTTTGCATTACTATAGTAAATGAATTTTGCATCAAAAGACCGTGTAAGATGCCAAAATGCAGCTAAAACATTCAATTTTCGGTAAGTTATGCTTTGGCATAGATCTTGCTGTAGTTTAATTGTGATATGAATTGCGATCATAATAAAAGAAAGGAAACACTATGGCATTAATGACAGGAGCTCAGTACATAGAGAGCTTAAGAAAACTGAACACGAGAGTGTACATGTTCGGCGAGAAGATAGAGAACTGGGTGGATCATCCCATGATCAGACCATCCATCAACTGCGTGGCCATGACATATGAGCTTGCTCAGGACCCTCAGTATGAGGATCTGATGACAGCAAAGTCACACTTAACAGGAGAGAAGATCAACCGTTTCTCCAACATCCATCAGTCAACTGAGGATCTGAAAAACAAGGTAAAGATGCAGAGGCTTCTGGGACAGAAGACCGCATCCTGCTTCCAGAGATGCGTTGGAATGGACGCATTCAACGCAGTATATTCCACCACCTTCGAGATCGACGAGAAGTACGGAACGGACTACTTCGAGAGATTCAAGAAGTTCCTGATCATGGTCCAGAACGAGGACCTTGTGGTGGACGGAGCCATGACAGACCCCAAGGGAGATCGTTCCAGAGCTCCTCACGCACAGGACGATCCGGATCTGTTCCTGAGAGTAAAGGAAGTAAGAGAGGATGGCATCGTGGTAAGAGGAGCTAAGTGCCATCAGACCGGATCCATCAACTCACACTGGCATATAGTCATGCCTACCATAGCCATGGGAGAGGACGACAAGGACTATGCAGTATGCTTCGCATGTCCAAGTGATGCAGAAGGCCTGTTCATGGTATACGGAAGACAGTCATGTGATACACGTAAGCTGGAAGAAGGCGGCGGCATGGACGTAGGCAACCCCAAGTTCGGAGGTCAGGAAGCGTTAGTAGTCTTCGATGACGTATTCATTCCCAATGAGTACGTGTTCATGAACGGAGAATATGACTTTGCAGGGATGCTGGTAGAGAGATTCGCAGGCTTCCACAGACAATCTTACGGCGGCTGCAAGGTAGGAGTAGGCGACGTAGTGATCGGAGCCGCAGCGCTTGCAGCAGAGTATAACGGAGTTGAGAAAGCATCTGCAGTAAAGGATAAGCTCATCGAGATGACACATCTTAACGAGACCCTTTACAGCTGCGGAATAGCATGCTCAGCAGAGGGACATCCTACTAAGTCAGGATCCTACATCATCGACCTGCTGCTCGCCAACGTATGCAAGCAGAACATCACCAGATTCCCTTATGAGATCGTGAGACTTGCAGAAGACATCGCAGGAGGGCTTATGGTAACGATGCCGAGCAACGTTGACTTCAATTCCGACCTGGTGGTAGGAAGAGAAGGAGAGACCATAGGAGACTTTTGCCATAAATTCTTTGTAGGAAACGGCAAGTGCGACACCATGGACAGGATGAAGGTCTTCAGGTTCCTGGAGAACATCTGCCTGGGAGCAGCAGCCGTAGGCTACAGGACAGAGTCACTGCACGGAGCAGGCTCCCCTCAGGCACAGAGGATCATGATCCAGAGACAGGGCAACATCCAAGGCAAGAAGCAGCTGGTGAAAGACATAGTTGGAATAGAAGAATAACTGTATTCTTTATAATTTAAACAAGAAGAGGAGATAAAAATGGATTTTAACCTTAGCAACGAACATAAACTGGTTCGTAAGATGATGGCTGAGTTTACCGAAAGTGTAGTAAAGCCAATCACTGCAGAAACAGACCGTACTGCAGAGTATCCGAGGGAAACCATAGAAAAGTTGTTTGATGTCGGAATCATGGGCATGTGCGTACCCAAAGAGTACGGCGGAGCCGGAGCAGATCCTCTCGCAGCTGCCATCGCAGTTGAGGAGCTTGCTAAACAGTGCGCATCCACAGCTGACATCCTTGCAACTCATAACGGACTTTGCTGCGATCCCATCCTTACTTATGGTACTGCAGAACAAAAGGCAAAATATCTGCCTATGCTTACTAAAGGACACAAGGTAGGAGCATTCTGCCTTACTGAGCCTAACGCAGGCTCTGACGCATCCAAGGGACAGACTGAATGCGTACTTGAAGGGGATCATTACGTAATGAACGGATCCAAGATATTTATCACTAACGGATACGTAGCAGAAGTGTTCGTTGTATTTGCCATGACAGATAAGTCCAAGGGCACAAAGGGCATTTCCGCATTCATAGTAGAGAATACCTTCCCCGGATTCTCCGTAGGAAAGCATGAGGTCAAGATGGGACTTCACGGATCTCCTACAGCAGAAATAGTATTCCAGGATTGCATCGTTCCCAAGGAAAACCTTCTTGGAAAAGAAGGCGAAGGCTTCAAGATCGCTATGGCTACTCTTGACGGAGGCCGTATCGGAATCGCTGCTCAGGCCCTCGGCATCGCAGAGGGAGCTCTGGCAGAAGCCATCAACTACACCAAGGGCAGAGTACAGTTCGGCAAGCCCATATCCAAGTTCCAGAACACACAGTTCACACTGGCTGATATGGAACTGGGATGCGAAGCAGGCAGACTCCTCATCTATCAGGCGGCACTGAAGAAGGCTGCAGGACAGAGATACACCAAGGATGCTGCTATGGCTAAACTGTTCAATTCCGAGCATGCAATGAAGACCACCACAAAGGTCGTTCAGATGTTCGGCGGATATGGATACACCAATGACTATCCTGTAGAAAGAATGATGAGAGATGCTAAGATCACAGAGATCTACGAAGGCACCTCGGAAGTTCAGAGAATAGTTATTTCGGCAAATATGGGATTATAAGGAGGCGCACAGATGAAGATTATAGTAACTGTAAAACAGGTTCCTGATACCTCCGGAAGGATCGCAGTCAATCCGGATGGAACCCTTAATCGTGCTTCCATGCAGACAATCATCAACCCCGATGACCTCAACGCTGTTGAAGCAGCGCTGGATCTCAAGGATGAACTTGGCTGCAAGGTAGTAGCTATAACCATGGGACCTCCTCCTGCAGAAGGAATGCTGAGAGAACTGATGGCAATGGGCGTTGATGAATCCATTCTGGTTTCCGGAAGAGAATTCGGAGGATCTGATACATACGCAACATCCCAGATCCTGGCAGCTGCCATCGATACTTATGGAATCGATGAGGATGACATCATCATGAGCGGACGTCAGGCTATCGACGGAGATACCGCGCAGGTCGGACCTCAGATCGCCGAGAAACTTGGACTTCCACAGGTTTCCTATGCAGGCGAGATCAAGAAGGATGGAAATACACTTACCATCAAGAGGATTCTTGAAGACGGATATATGATGCTCAAGGTAAAGACACCTTGTCTCGTAACCTGTATCAAGGAACTCAATACACCCAGATTCATGAACGTCTGGGATATACTCAATACTTATGAGAAGCCGCTCCAGGTATTCGACTATGAGAAATTAAAGGATCATCCTTTAATGGACAAGTCTACCATCGGACTTCAGGGCTCCCCGACCAACATTCTCACCTCCTTTACCCCTCCTCTGAAGGGCGCAGGCACTATGCTTAAAGGAAATGGGAAGGAAACAACTGACGAGCTTGCAGGCATTCTTGCCAACAAGCACATAATTTAACGAAAGGAGAACTGAAATGGCTTACGATAGCAGAGACATAGCAAGCTTCAAAAATGTTTGGGTATATTGCGAACAGCGTCAGGGCAAAATGATGCCCACTTCCTATGAGCTTCTTTCAGAAGGAAGAAAACTGGCAAATGAACTGAACGTTGAACTTTGTGGAATTCTCCTTGGCGATAACATCGAGGAACTGGCTCAGGATCTGGGCAAATACGGGGCAGACAAGGTTTACGTTTATGACAGCCCTTTCCTTAAGAACTACACCACAGAGGGATATACCAAGATCATCTGCGAAGCAGTTCAGGAATTCAAGCCCGAGATCATGATCTTCGGAGCTTCCAACATCGGACGTGACCTGGCACCCAGATGCGCTGCCAGACTTCACACCGGACTTTGTGCAGACTGCACACACCTTGACATCGATATGCCGACATACAAGGACTTCTTAAGAGAAGCATCCACACTGACAGAAGAAAGAATTTCCGGACTTGGCGTCATCAAACTTTTTGGCGAAGAACATGATATCAATATGGATATGAAGATGACCCGTCCTGCATTCGGCGGAAACCTTATGGCTTCCATCGTCTGCCCGAGATTCAGACCGTCGATGGCAACTGTACGTCCCGGCGTTATGAAGAAGGTAGTGCTGGATACACCTCATGACTGCGAGATCATCCACCCTGCATTTGAACTTTCCGAAGCAGATTTCCAGACAGAAGTACTGGAAGTCGTAAAGGCTGCAAGGAAGCTGGTGGACCTCATCGGCGCAGACTACATCGTTTCTGTAGGACGTGGTATCTCAAAGGATGTTGAGGGCGGAATCAAGCTGGCAGAAGAACTGGCAGACGTACTTGGCGGCGTTGTAGGATCCTCCCGTGCTGTAGTAGATGCAGGCTGGCTTTCAGCTGACCATCAGGTAGGACAGACCGGAAAGACAGTACATCCTAAGGTATATGTTGCACTGGGTATTTCCGGAGCCATCCAGCATCAGGCCGGCATGAAGGAATCCGGAACCATAATAGCTGTCAACAAGAATGAGACAGCGCCCATCTTCGAGATCGCAGACTATGGTATCGTAGGAGACCTGTTCAAGGTAACTCCGCTACTGATCGATTCCATAAAGAAGATCAAAGAAGAGGACTAAAAGAAGAAATTCTGAAGAAATTTTTTCCTATACGCTTATTTAGAAGGTGCCTGAAGCGAATTACGCTTCAGGCACTTTCTGGTTTAGCTTTTTAGGTGGAGATGTGTTATACTATAGCCGAACTTTGCAGTTCAGAAAGAGAGGATTAAGTATGAGTGATTCTCATAAAATAAAAAGTTGGGACGATATCGATATCGGAGAAACATATGCTTTCACCAAAACGATAACCAAGGAAGACATTATCACGTGGGTAGAAATGATGGGAGATGATAATCCCGTCCATGTGGATGAAGATTATGCCAGGACCACGCGTTTCGGTAAAGTCATCGCTCCGGGGTTAATGGTCGCAGGCCTGATATCGACTATAATGACAAAGGCAACCTTCGGGAATGTTTATTCAGGACAGACCTTGAAGTTTATAAAGCCGGTATTTGTGGGAGACGTTATCACTGCCAGGGCTGAAGTTATAGATAAACTGGAAGAGAAGCACAGAGTGGTCGTAAGAACAGAGTGCTTCAACCAAAATGGAGAACTAGTAATAAAAGGCGAAGGACAGGAATACATAATTTAAGCACAGGATGAGCAGCGTTTCTTTGGGGTGCCAAAGAATCTTGAACTGCCATATATTTGCCGTTATAATCTAACCATGAAATACATCGAATCCAACAGTACAGATCCATATTTCAACCTTGCTCTCGAAGAGTATGTTTTTGAGCGTCTTCCGAAGGATGAAAGCTACTTCATGCTCTGGCAGAACGCCAATACCATCGTCATCGGCAAGTTTCAGAATGCCTTTGAAGAGGTGAACCAGAAGGCGGTGGATGAGAAGGGCATCAAAGTAGCACGCAGACTGTCAGGCGGAGGTGCGGTCTATCATGACATGGGAAACCTGAACTTCACCTTTATAGTGGACCGTCAGGATATTGAAGGCATGAATTTCAAGGTCTTTGTTGAGCCGGTGGTGGAGACTCTGAAAGGCTTTGGCGTGGACGCCGAATTCAGCGGCAGGAACGATATACTGATCGAAGGTATGAAGATATCCGGCAATTCCCAGTACGTGAAGAAGGACAGGGTGATGCATCATGGATGCATCATGCTGGACTCAGACCTTGAGAAAGTGGCCGATGCTCTCAGGGTAAAGGAGGCCAAGTTCAAGTCGAAGAGTTCCAAGTCGGTTAGGTCCCGGGTCACCACCATAAATGCTCACGCACCTGAGAAGATCAGCATGGAGGCTTTTAAGGCGGCGCTTAAAGCGCATATCCTGGGAGACGAAAGCGTAGAGCCTTACGAACTCACGCCTGCGGATATTGCAGAGATCAACAGACTCAGGGATGAAAAGTATTCCACCTGGGAATGGAACTATGGAAAAGCAGTTGCATACGAAATGACCAGGGAAGAAAAATTCGATGCGGGACTCGTTACCGTGCATCTCACCGCCAAAGACGGACGGATCGCAGATATACGATTTTACGGAGACTTCTTTGGGAACCGAGAAATTGAGGACTTGGAAGAAAGCCTCAAAGGTGTTATACTTGACAGTAGACTGGAAGATAAACTTAACGAGCTGGACCTTGGCGAATATATGGCCGGGATCAGCCCGTCGGAGCTTGCAGGACTGATAAGAGGATAAAAATAATATAAATCGAACAGGAGAAAGAGAAATGTACGAGACCATTATTTATGAAGTAAAAGATTCCATCGCTATCGTAACCATCAACAGAGAGAAGGCGCTGAACGCTATCAACAATCAGGTTCTGGCTGATCTCGATAAAGTGCTTGATGAGATCAAGGCAGACAAGAATATCAGAGGACTCATCTTAACAGGCGCAGGAAGGTCATTCGTTGCAGGCGCTGATATTGCCGCTATGAGCGTTATGAATGAAGAAGAAGGTTTCAACTTCGGTGTTTATGGCAACGGCGTTTTCAGAAAGATCGAACTGCTTGACATACCTGTAATCGCTGCCGTCAACGGATTTGCACTGGGCGGCGGATGCGAACTTGCCATGACAAGCGACTACATCGTAGCCAGTGAAAAGGCTAAGTTCGGACAGCCTGAAGCAGGACTGGGAATCACCCCCGGCTTCGGCGGAACCCAGAGACTTCCCAGAAAGATCGGCGTTTCCAAAGCTAAGGAACTGATTTTCAGCGCAAGAGTTATCAGCGCACAGGAAGCATATGAGCTTGGTATCGTAGATAAGCTCGTTGCTCCTGAAGAACTCATGGATAAGGTAATGGAACTCATGAATTCCTTTACAAAGAACGCTCCTATCGCTGTAGCTAACTGCAAGAAGGCCATCGACGAGGGCTATCAGCTCGATATCGACGGAGGCGTCAAGACAGAGAGCAAGTGGTTCGCTAAGTGCTTCGGAACGGAAGATCAGAAGGAAGGAATGGCAGCATTCCTCGAGAAGAGACCTGCAGAGTTCAAGAACAAATAAAAAGTACTCGGAAATAAAGACACGAGAAACAGCTCCTCACATTCGGGAAATATCTGAATGCGAGGGGCTTTTTTATTGAAAAAATACAGCGTGAAGCGAGCATAAAGAGAGATTTTAAAAGTAATTCGATGGCATAAGATTTGCAATATTTTATTGTACGTGAATATTAAAACTGACTCTTTAAACCACAAATGACTTAAATGGTATATACTTCTGAGTCAAATTCAACTTAAAAGCACAAGGTGAAGAATATGGAAAAATACAATTGGAAAGAAATCGCCCCCGAATTTATATCTCTTTTGAGGCTCAGCACCCCGCCGGTCGCCATGAAATGGATCGAGACAGAAGAAGAACTTATGGCCATTCCAAAGGTAAGGATCCATAAAAAGCATATGCCTCCCTGCACGATCGTAAGCCATGCGGCTCAGTTCAACTGGACAAGTGCCTGCAAGCCGGAAAACATACATGCCAATTATTGCAGAGGCATCAACGGAATGTTTGAAAGGGATGATAAATGGTACTCAGGCGAGATGTTCAATAACGTATGGTTCGATAATATCGAAGCATCTAAAGCACATAACAGAGAACTTGAATGTGTACCGGCAAAATATATAGCGGTTGTCGCCTCGCCCCTTGTATCTGAAAGGATAGATCCGGACGTAGTCGTATTCCACGTTACTCCTGCTCAGGCATTCATGCTTCTTGGAGGACTTCAGGTGCATGATTATGAGAGATTTCAGTTCACTTTCTCAGGAGAATCCACATGTTCTGACTGCTGGTGCAAGACTTTTAACACCGGTAAGCCCGGGCTTGGACTCCCTTGCTATGCGGATAAAAAATTCGCCGGCATGTCTGAAACGGACGTAAGAGTGTCTTTTTCACCTGAGGATACGGTCAAAGCATTGGAAGGACTGAAGATCATGAGCAAGAACGGCCTCAGATATCCCATCGCATCCTATAGCTTAACGAGTGATATACTTGAGGGTTTACCGCCGCACTACCTGGAATTCTGATATCAATACTGATATTTTTTCAAAGTTCCCTTCTTTACGTAATAAGACCCGGGTATCAGATATCCCGGGTCTTGTGATTTGCAGTTATATTATCAGTCCCACTGCTTATTCTGGAACTTTTCTATTGAAAGGATCTCTCTGGCTTCTTTTGGAGTAGCCACTTCCAGGCCTGCAGCTTTGATGAGGTCAGCAGCCTGCTTTACGAACTGTGCGTTGGATTCAGCGACTACGCCTTTTTTGAAGTAGATATTATCTTCAATTCCAACTCTGACGTGTCCGCCCAAAGCCAAGGAAGTCATGATGATAGGAACGTGATTTGCTCCCATTCCGTTTGCGGAGAAAGTGGATCCTTCGGGGAGCTGTCTAACCAGGAAGCAAAGGTTCTCAGGGGTTGCAGGCATGCCGCTGGCAGCTCCTAAGATGAAAGCAAAGTGTGCTGGAGCTTTCAGAATACCGGTCTTCAGATAATGCTTAGCTGTGTCTATCATACCCGCATCAAAAATCTCGATCTCCGGTTTAACGCCTAACTCATTATATGCGGTACCCAGTTTTTCGAGGAATTGCGGGTTATTCTCAAAGATAGTCTTATGCATCCAGTTAAGCGTTCCACAGTCATATGTACCCAGCTCTGACTTAACTCTGTAAAACGGAGCGATCCTCTTTTCATCAGGGGCTATATCGGTAAATGAGTGCTCTCCTGAAGATGTAAGGTTAATAATAATGTCAGGATGCTTGGCTCTGATAGGTTCTACGATCTCTGCAAATCTCTCAGGGTCGCATGTGGGCATGCCTTCGTCATTTCTGGCATGGATGTGAAGGACTGATGCGCCTTCTGCGATGGCTGCTTCTGCAGACTCGTGGATCTCAGCAGGGGACAGTGGAATGTTGGGATTATTTTTTTTCTGGCCCCAGTTTCCGGTAAGTGCACAGGTGATGATTCTTTTCTCGTTCATATTAAAAACCTCTTTTCTGAAAAGTATTAAGTGGTGGTTTAACGATAACTACATAATTAAAATGCAAAAGTTGTTCCAAAACTACGCTGAAAACATTAAATGCAGAATCAGTCGGTAAAAATCATGTAAACGCTCCTTTAGAAGTATGTCTGAACCTGGGCATTATATCAGTCCGGTGCATTTCAGAATGAATACCCACATGAACATAGTGAAACATGAAAACAGTGATGAGACCACAACGCATTCACCTGCCAGCTCTCCATTTGAATCCATCTGCTGAGCCATAGTATAGCTGGCTACCGCAGTAGGAGATGCAAAGACAGCGACTGCTGTTGCCAGAGCTACTCCTCTTATACCTGCTGTGTATAACAGGAATAACCCTATGGAAGGGGCAACTATTAGCCTTCCTATCACGCAGATAGCCACATTCCTGATATTTGAGCTCAGAGACTTTAAGTTAAAGGAAGCTCCAAGGACCAGCAATGCCATCGGCGAAGCAGCATCAGCCAGAGAAGCTACTGGTTTGTACATGACTTCCGGAAGGGTCAGACCGAATATCACAGCCAGTATTCCTGCTGCAGATCCGATAATGATCGGATTAGTTGCGATAGAGATCAGTATATCTTTGAGGTGTAATCTTCCTCCTCTGTATATTTCCAGCGTTATGACTGCAAGGACATTATAAACAGGAACGACTATGGCGATTATTATAGCGGTGATAGATATGTCAATGTCCGAACCGAAAAGATTCTGGACCATTGATATACCCATTATTACTACATTAGATCTGTAAATAGCCTGGATCATGGCGCCTCTGCTTCTGCTGTCCTTTTCAACGGAAAGCACAATGACCGTACCAAGCGCATAGATTATGGCAAGAGCTAAAAGCGTGACCCAGACAACTTTATAATCTGCTCCGGTTATGTTTTTGCCATAAATATTATCAAAACTCAGACATGGAAAACACACAATGAAGATGATCTTATTGAAAGCCTTCACCTGCGCGTCTGATATGAGGTCCTTACGACGTATAAAGTATCCCACGAAAATGATTATGAACATCGGAAGGACCGCTTGTAATGACAATAAAAAATTATTCAGCATTTCTTTAGCTTTGGAGTGTAATAATAGACACCAATGACAGATATGTTTCTATATGATAAAATATTCTGTAAGTTGATAATATAAAGAAGCAAATTATATGCCATGAATTCTCTAAAAGATACACACAATTTAATATTCAGACCGCTAAGGGATGAAAGTATAAGCGCAGCTGAAGCTCTTGAAGCAGCAAAAGCATACCTGTGTCCTTATGGATTCGGCCTCAACTGCGGCAGATGCATTGGCTGTGAACTGGCGGATGAAGGAAAGCATCCTGATATTTATTTATGTGGGGATCCGGAACATTTTCCTGTAAAAGACGGTAATGTGATAGAAAATAAAGGAGCCCTATCATGTGTAAAAGGCTCTGATAAAGGAAAGATACTTATCAAAGAGGATAAAGAAAAGCCAAAAAGTTTCACTGTTTGGGTTTACAGTGAATGATTTGAGTTAAATACTTAAATTTGAATCAATAATCTTTTCAAGTATAATTTTTTATAATATAATATTATATCATATGTTTATAACACACGTAGTGAGAGGCTGAAATTTATGAGTTCTTCTAAACATGGTTTTACGGATATAAATACTTTTGGCATCGAGGAACTGGCTAACCTTGTGTCTATGCCTATACATATCATAACACCTGATGGAAAGGTGAAGATGGTCAATGATGCCTGGTGTCAGACCTATGGGAAAAAGCGGGAGGACGTATTAGGTCTTTATATCCATGACGCGATTTTTTTGAATAATTCATTCTATGTCGAGCTGGATGACGATATCAAATCGGATTTCATGGATTCCGAGTATGAAATGCTTGAAAAGCCCATAAACAGGTCTGCCGCATTAGTTGCGATAGAGGAAAACCGACGTGTTTCCATGATAACTTTGAGTCCTACCGGCAATCAGGTACTGGTTACATCTACTCCTGTGTACGATGAAAAAGGGGAAATAAAGCTCGTGGTTACCATAATCCACGACCTTACCATGTCCAGCAGCTGGAATAACTATATCGAAAGATTGAATGAAAAGACTGAGGCAGAAGCGCAGGAACTTGCATATCTCAGAGCCAGTCTTAATGATTCAAGTCTTCTGGGCAATTCCCGTAAGATAGAAGAAATAAGGAAACTGATCTCCATAGTGGCTCCAAGCGATGCTACCGTTTTGATCCGTGGAGACAGCGGTACCGGAAAGGAAGTCGTTGCTAAGGAGATACACTTCAAAAGTGAAAGGGCCAACGGTCCATTCATTACGGTGAATTGCGCTGCTATACCTGAAAATCTGCTTGAATCCGAGCTTTTTGGCCATGAGAAAGGGGCTTTTACCGGCGCGGTTTCTCCCAAAGTAGGCCTGTTCGAGGTGGCAAATCATGGAACGATACTTCTGGACGAAATAGGCGAATTTCCGCTGGCGCTTCAGCCTAAACTCCTCAGGGTGCTTCAGGAGAGGGAGATCAGAAAAGTAGGAGGCACCAGGAATATCCCTATAGATGTACGCGTTATTGCAGCTACCAACCGCGATCTCGGAGCTATGGTCAAAGAGGGGAATTTCCGTACAGATCTGTATTACCGATTGAACGTGTTCCCTATAAACATCCCGCCTCTCAGTGAGAGAAAAGAAGACGTGGCTCCTCTTGCCACAGCTTTCCTTGAAAGTTTCAATAAAAAATATAAAAAAGCAAAATTCTTTACACCTTATGCAGCCGCTGCAATGGAGCGGTATGAATGGCCGGGGAATGTAAGAGAACTTGAAAATATAGTGGAACGTCTCGTAATAGTAGGAAATGAACCGGCTATAACCATAGAACAGCTTAAGTATATTATGGATTTTGCTCTTACAGAGGAGGATAATCCTGCTCTGGAGTATTCCGCTAATACAAGTTTGAAAGATGCTGTAAATGACTTTGAACGAAGGATAATCAAGGATGCTTATGGCATATATAAATCCACATATAAAGTAGCTGAAGCACTGCAGACTTCACAGTCGACTATTGTCAGGAAAATGCGACAACTGGGTATAGACATAGATGAGTAATGACAATATTTTAAAACAGAACACTGTCAGCACAAAACAAAACCTCCTCAAATGAGGAGGTTTTGTAATAGTTGATTAATAAAGGAACAAGATTCAATATGATTATTTGCTTACTGCTTCGCGTATACTGTCCAGATGCATCTTGCTTCTTGAACGGAAGAAACCCAGATCGTTCATGCACGTTACGAATTGGAAACCCTGCTTGATCCTCCTGATAGCGTCTTCTGCTGAAGCTGTAACTATCCCGGGTATCTTGCCATTTTTCAGTGCAGCCTGAAGTATACGGTCAATATTCTTAACCATTTCTTCGGATTCCACTTTATGGTTGGCGGCTGAATCGGCTTTGAACTGAAGTCCCATCTCTAAAGAAAGGTCGCCGGTTCCGATAAAAAGCGCATCTATTCCGGGCATAGCAGCGATCTCTTCTACGTTTTCAACACCTTCAAGTGATTCGATCTGAGCAATGGCAAGGGTATTGTCATTAGCGACGTGGATATAATCTTCATATGCTCCCCAGCGCGGGCCTCTGCCTCCGTTTGCGCCTCTCTTACCTATAGGGGCATACTTCATATTGTCAACTATATTCCGGGCCTGCTCTACTGTGCTGACGAGCGGAGTCATAACTCCATGAGCGCCTATATCGAGATAGCGGCTCATCATGGGACCGTCAAACGGATTGTATACGCGTACGATGGGAGCAGCACCATAAAGTTCGCATGCTCTGAACATGTTTACGGCGGATTCTGCATCTGTCTGTGCATGCTCACAGTCAAGTATCATGAAATCGATCCCGTTCATGGCGAGTATCTCACAGTGCATGGGAGAACTCGAAGCCACGAATGCACCGAGAGCATATCCCTGTTTCTCGATTTTTTCTCTTACGAGATTTCTCATTTGCATATAGCGGCGCCTCCTTTTAAAGGTTACAGTCTTGCTTCTACGTTGGGATCCTGAGGAGCATCGAGGTCGGGCACTTCGATTCCACCTGCATTCCAGTCGATGTCATGCTCTTCCTTGAGCCATTTGATATAAGCATCGCAGGTTGAAGTTCTTCTGGGACTCATTATGTCGAGCTGATAGCAGGGACCTACTGAGCGGTATACGTGAGCCCAGTGTACATAGTGAGGGGGAACGTTTACCCAAGAACCGGGAGTAAGACGGTAAGGTACGCCGTTAACCCAATAATCACATTCGCCTTTAACTACCATTGCGATCTGCTCATTGGGATGAGTGTGAGGACCCTGGGGCATTCCGTTGAGCATCTTGCCGATACCCATATGGAAGTTAGCTGCTTCCATTGCGAAAGCTTTTGTCCAGCACATTATTTTGCCATCAACGTCCTTGTTATGGTTGGGCATCCAAGGAAGATCATTATAATTGCCATACATAATTTTTGCCATGAGAATATCTCCTTTCAAAATCTGTGATTAGATTATTATGTTTTGCGAAATATTAAAGCAAAAACCATACCATTTAAAATTTTTTGATGTTGGCATAACAATTGCTAATCTTATTGGCATCAATCATAACTTACGGAAAATGGTGAACGAGATGACACAAACGATTAAAAAAGCACTTTTTTTCAAAGATGAGTACGGTAAAGAAGCCTGGCTGTACAGAATACCAAACAATACAGGTGATTATGTGGACGTAAGCAGTTACGGTTCAAGGATCTGCGGTATTCATGTACATGGCGAGAACATGTCCATGGAAAGCCTTCTTGATGATTCCTTTATTAAAGAAAAATTTGTCAAGAGCAATGCAGCAGGCTGCCTGTGGGGTGGATATCTGGGAAAAGTTACAGCAAATAAAGTATGGGACGTTGCTGAAGAGGGTGACAATTACGTGCTTTTCACCTGCAAAGTGGACAAAGGAGAAGTGGCAGATTCCGAGCTTACTCTAGGCTGCCAGATAATGTGGGTCAATCTGAATCGTCTCATAATAAACTATTTTATAAGTGCTGAAGAGAGCACGGAACTCGATTTTGAGAGCAGGATATATATAGGAGCAAAAGGCAGGGCGATGTCACTCAGAAGCTTCTGCCCTAAGATCATATATGATTTTCCATATGAGATGGATACATCGGAAAGCGAATATCGCAACCTGTCCTTCGTCCCTTTTAAGGAAAAAAGCCCTGTTGCTGTTTCTGAGAGTGATGAGATAAAGCCGATGCTGGAGCTGGCAGAGAGTGATGGACTCCTTCACTACTCTGTATATTCTACATTGACAGAGGCTACTGCCGAAGAGGAGAAGGCGGGAGAAACGACATCATGTGTGTTCAGAATGAACTCAAAGGAAAAAGTGGAGTTGAAATCCGGAGAGACTTTGAACGAACGCGTCATTCTGGGAATCGATTATATCGAAATACCGGCAGAAGATGATGGTGAAGAACCGGATCCTTTTAAAACTTTCATGGAAGCAGTTATTTAAAAGTCATTTATGACTTAAAAACAGGTTGGATAATTCAAAAGTGAATTAAAACTGTGTGAAGAAGCCTTGTTTTAATAGAACTGGTTTTGGCACGAAATCTGCAACTGTTATATGGCAGATATTGCAAAGAATTTAAGCGGGACAAACGGACGAGATCCCGCAGCATAAAGTAAGGAGGATAAAATATGGTAGATCGCAGCATTTTAAAAGGAATACTTGATATTCATATCCATGCAGGCCCGTCTGTCGCAAACAGAGAAGTAGACGCTGCAGAGATGCTGGTACTTGCTAAAGCAGCAGGATACAGAGGATTCCTTGTAAAGGATCATTATTTCCCCACAGTCATGGGAACCAAAATGGTTCAGGCACATAATGATTCTCAGGGAGTGGAAGTTTATGGTGCAATTGCCATGAATAATTCCGTTGGTCTCTTTAATCCCCTGGCAGCTGAGTCTGCCATAAATATGGGAGCAAAGATAGTATACTTCCCTACGGTTTCCACAAAAAATCATATAGACAGCCACAGGGGACAGCACTTCGCCGGAGCCGGCAACGGCAAGGTCGAAGAGACTCCCGTTGTATATGTCGATGAGGAAGGCAATATGGATCCTGCAGCTATCGAGCTTCTTAAACTTATCGCTGAAAAGGACGTAGTGCTGGGCACAGGTCATGGCACTGCCTGGGAAATTGACCATCTGGTTGAAAAGGCATGCGAACTGGGAGTGAAAAGAATATTAGTCAACCATCCTCAGTTCATGATCAAAGCCTCATATGAGCAGATGTCAAAATGGGCAAAGATGGGTGCATTCATTGAGATGAATGTATGTGTGTTCAAGAGCGGAGCCAAGCTCGGATCCCTGGATGACGATGTTATAAAGGGCATGCTTGATGCTGTTCCTCTTTCACAGCTGATACTTGACTCTGACATGGGTCAGAAGAACAACGGCTCACCGGTAGAAGGCATGTATGGTTTCATCAACCTTCTGATGGAAAAGTTCGGTTTAACTGAAGAAGATATCAATCTGATAGCCAAAGAAAATCCCGCAAAACTTCTGGGCGTCTGATCATGATATACCAATTAACGAGTTATTAAAAAGTCTTTTTATTAAAAAGAGAGGAGATTAACATGAAGAAGTTTTTAGTTTTAATCATGGTACTTGTGCTTGCAGTAAGCATGTTCGCAGCCTGCGGCGGATCAAGTGAACCTGCCCCTGCAGAAACTGATGAGGTTATCAATGTTGTATACGCTTCCTATGGAAACAGCAGCATGCCTCCTCAGCTGGGAGTTCAGGATGCTATCAAATACATCAATGAGAACTCCAACCTTAATATTGACTATAAGGGAGACGCAGTTCTCGGTGGAGAAGCTGATACCATGCAGCAGGTAATGGATGGAACCATCCAGATTGCATGCCTTTCACTTTCACAGGCATCTCTTTACACCACAGTTCTTGACTGCGCACAGCTGCCTTTCCTTATCGGTGACTATGACGTAGAGAGAGCTGCATTCAACAGTGATGAATGGATCGCACTTTGCGATGAAGCCGGAGAAGCTATGGGAGTTAAGATCCTTCCTATGTGCCTTGAGAACGGTATCCGTCACTTTGCAAACAATGTACGTCCTATAAATACTCTTGCTGACCTCAAAGGCCTTAAGCTTCGTATAGCTCCTACACAAATCCTTCAGACTGTAATGGAGACCCTTGGAGCTTCCCCTATGGTAGTTAACTACAATGAAGTTTATTCTGCACTTCAGAATAACGTAGTAGACGGCGAAGAGATCAACATCACATCCGTTTATGCTCTTAAGCACTATGAACAGCTTAAGTACATCTCCAAGATCGGTATGTATCCTTATCCTGAGTTCACCTGTGTAAATCTTGATTTCTGGAATTCACTTCCCGAAGAGACCCAGAATGTTATCATCGAAGGATTCGATCTTGGTGAGGAAAACTGCTTCACAAAGTATCTTGCAGACCTTGAGTCAACTGCAGAGCAGACATGCCTTGATGCAGGATTAGAGATCAACACCATCGAAGGCGATGCACGTCAGGAATTCGTTGACAAGGCTATGCCTCTTTGGGATGACATCAAAGCTCAGAGCGAAGGCGTTGCAGCATTCGTAGATAAGGTCGTAGAGCTTAACTCAAAATAATTGACTTAAAAAGTAGTAAAAGGAGTGTCCTGGCTGATTAATCAGAAAGGGCACTCCAATGTTATATCATTTTTCAAGGAGATTCTTATGAAAGCTGTAAATAAGGTCCTGGATATAATAGAATATGCAGCTAAGGTTATTGCCGCTGTGACTATCGGAGTCATGGTCGTTGTCTCCTTGATGGAAATAACCAGACGTTATCTGTTTGGCAATTCATCTATGTGGGCAGACGAACTCATTCGTTACTGCATCGTTTTGGTAGCTATGATAGGCGGCGCGGCATGTTTCCGTCAAGGTGAGTTGGTTGCATTCGATTTGATCCGAAACAGAGTCAGAGGTCCTGCCAAACTTGCATGGGAACTTGTGATCAACACTATCTCGCTTGCATTCGCGATTTTTGTTTTCAGAAATGCTATCTATACAGTTATGTTGCCTTCTGTAGCTAAACAAGTCAGCATCGGTCTCCAGATCTCAATGGTTTGGCCTTATCTGCCTATCATCATAGGTCTGGGAATGATCGTCTTGTTTGCAATAGAAAACTATTATGAGATTTTCAGGAAATTCAAAGACGGCACTTACGATCTGAAACTGAACGTGGCCGGAGAGGTAATAAACGATCAGGTTCATGATTCGGCAGTTGAGGCAATAGTTGAAGCAGCAGAAGCCGGAACCGAAGGAGGTGAAGCATAATGGGTATAGTAGTAGCAGTATTTCTTTTAATGCTGATCATCGGTATGCCGATATGCTTCGTTCTCGGTCTTGCCGGCGTTACACATATTGTTACCATTGGTAACGCAAGCTATTTTGGTGTTATAACTCAGAAAATGTTTGCAGGAATGGGCGTAAGCGCTCTGACCTGTATTCCTTTCTTCATCATCGCCGGAGAGCTGATGAATGCCAGCGGCGTTACGGAGAAACTCATTGATTTCGTCCGTGCGCTGGTAGGACAGTTCAAAGGCGGCCTGGCATACGTGGTAGTAATCGTAGCAATGATCCTGTCAGCTATTCTTGGATCTGCCAATGCTGTAGCAGCGATCCTGTGCTCCGTAGTCGTACCTGAAATGGTACGTGATAAATATCCCGCGGATTTCTCGTCCGCTCTCGTATGCGCATCCGGTGTTCTGGGACCGGTAATACCGCCCAGCACCACATTTATCTATTGCAGCGTACTTACCGGCATTTCGGTATCTGCAATGTTCGAAGGCGGAGCCATTCCCGGCATTCTGATCGGTCTGGCTTACATCATCATCATTCGTCTTAACGTCAAAAAGCGCAATCTTCCCAGAAGTATTGAGCATTTCGACGGAAAAGATCTTTTGAAGAAATTTGTTAAAGCCATTCCGGCTCTTCTGGTACCTTTCATTATGGTATTTGGTATCACTGCCGGCATATTCACACCTGCCGAATCAGGTTCTGTAGCTATCGCTGCAGCTATCGTGGCAGGTCTGATATACAGAAAGTTCAGCTTCAAGATCATTCCCAGAGTACTGATGAGATCCACCACTGTTATTTCCGGAATCTTCATCATCATCGGATTCGGAAACATTATCGGATGGAGTATGGCCGTAGCCAATGTACCTCAGATGATCCAGAATGCTGTAATGAGCATGACGGAAAGCTCAGTGATCATCATCCTGATGATGTTCGCGATACTTATCGTCGTAGGCTGCGCTATGGAAGCTACAGCAGCTCAGCTGATATTCACTCCCGTTATGATGCCGCTGGCACTCTATGCGGGTATGGATGAAGTTCAGTTCGGTGTATGGTTCTGTATCATGCTTACCATAGGCCTCGTTACACCGCCTGTAGGCATGACGCTGTTCGTTACTTCAAATATCACAAAAATCCCGCTTGAAAAGATCTCCAAACCGCTGCTTCCGTTTATCATAGCAGCACTTGCGGTAACGCTTCTCATAGCATTCGTACCGCAGATAGTTCTTTTCCTGCCGAATCTTTTGGGAGCTTAAACAGAGTATTATCTTTAGTAAATAAAGTTTGATTTAGGAGGATATAATTATGTCAATGATCATGAGTGGAAATTGGAACGATATGCCGTTCAGACCTTTAAGAGAGGGTATCAAGCAGGTTACTTTAGCTATGGGAGCTGATGACTGCACAGTAACGATCGGACTGGTAGAGGCCGGCCATGAAAAGAGACCTCATTCACATCCCGAAGAGCAGATAGCTTTCTGTATTGCAGGTGAGTGTGATTACTGGGTAGACGGAGTATGCTATCACCTGACCCCCGGTGGATTCGTAACAGTTCCCGGCGGCGTAGAGCATTATATCGATGTACATGACACGGATTTCCCTTGCCTTCAGATGGATATCTTCGGAACTCCTCGTACTAACTTTAAAGAAGCATATGTACCTTTCATACAGAAGCTTGCTGAAGAGGGCGTAGTTGAACTGAACGACAAGCTTGAAGTAAAGTATAAGAATAAATAAAGAGGCACTGATATGAAAATGAGATGCTTTGCAAGAGAACGTCTGGAACAGAACGGTTATGTGCTTGGTGCTTTCGTTGCATCCGGATCCCCTATGAATTGTGAATGCCTTGCCATAAACGGTATGGATTTCATAATCATAGATGCTGAACATGCTCAGACTGATACCGAAACTCTGGTGGAAATGTCCAGGGCTTCAGAACTCTATGAGATGTCTGCTTTTGTAAGAGTATATGATCCGGATGATTATACTATGATGTCCAGACTTCTGGACGTCGGCATCCATGGAATCATGGTACCAATGGTCGAAAGCAGAGAACAGGCTGATAAGATCATACACTATATCAAATACCCGCCTCTTGGAATGCGCGGAGCCAATGGCGGCCGCGGACCCCGCTGGGGAAAGATAGAAAACTATCAGCAGCAGGCAAACGAGAATCTGTATACAATCATGCAGTGCGAGTCCCAAAAAGGAGTTGCGAACATAGAAGAAATATGTCAGACCCCCGGACTGGACTGTGTTTTCATCGGAACGGCAGATCTGTCTCAGGATTATGGCAAGCCTGCCTCTGATCCGGAAGTTCAGGCAGCAATCCAGACTGTACTCGACGCATGTAATAAATACGGGATAGTTCCCGGTATTGTGACAGGTACAGCAGAAGCAGCTGCAGCTAAAGTCAAGCAGGGATTTAAACTTGTAACATGTATGAACGACCAGGTTTTCTTCCGTCAGGAGAGCGAAAAGCGTCTTCAGGCGGTAAAGGACCTTATAGCTAAGTAAAAATCTCCTTGATTTTTAATCGAACAGCTCCCTGTCCATTCCCGGGCAGGGAGCTGACCTTTAGTAAAGGAGCGATCAAATGAGATACGACAATTTATTCAAACCGATAACTATAGGAAATATGGTGGTCAAAAACCGCATCTTCCAGTCACCTGTGGGATCACATCTGGCGGGGGAAGATTTTAACGTAACAGAAGAGATGCTTGCATATTATGAGGCTCGTCTCAAAGGCGGTATGGGACTCATGACTACCGAATACGTCCTGATTTCGGAGAATACTAATTATGGGACGTATCATAATCTCGGGCTCTATGAGGACAGGATGATAGATGAACTGAAAAAGCTGACAAATATGGCTCACAAGTACGATGTCAAGCTATGCGTACAGCTCATGCATCCATCTTCATACGCTTCAGCTGCATATAACGGAGGTATACAGTCCGTCGCGGCATCTCCGTTGGAAGCAAGAGCGATAGGGGAGTTATCCAGAGCTGCTACTATAGAGGAGCTTAAGCTAATAGTCAGGAAGTTCGGTGAAGCAGCGGTGAGAGCTGTTAAGGCAGGTTTCGACGCGATAGAGATCCACTGCTGCCATGGGCACGGTCTTTTGGGACGTTTTCTTTCACCAATGGAAAACAAGAGGGTCGACTGTTATGGCGGAAACCTTGAGGGCAGGCTGAGACTCACCCTGGAAGTCCTCAGAGAGATCAGAAGCAGAGTACCGGAAGGATTCCCGATAATGATGAGGATGTCGGCTGAGGACGGATTTGAAGGCGGACAGTCCCTCATGGATGGCAGATATGTCGCAAAGAGATTTGAGGAAGAAGGAGCATCGATGATACACATGTCCTATGGTACCTTTACAACGCCATGGGAGACACTTGCTCCCAACGGAACTCCCAAGGGCTTTAACATGGAAAGAGCGGCGGCAATAAAAGAAGCAGTCTCTATCCCGGTTGGCTTCATTGGAAGGATAAATGAACCATGGGTCGCTGAAATGATCCTTGCTTTGGGGAAAGCAGATGCCTGCTATATGGGAAGGAGCATGCTGTGCGATCCGGAGTTCCCGAATAAGGCCTTTAACGGTATTGAGAATGAGATCAGACCGTGTATAGGCTGTAATCATTGTATATCGAATGTAAACTTTGATAATCCTGTAAGGTGCACGATGAATCCGGAAGCAGGAAGAGAATTCGAATTGAGAGAGCTTATTAACGGCAGAGACAAATCTTCCGGTCGAGTTCTGGTGGTAGGCGGAGGGCCTGCGGGCTTGACCGCTGCAAAGTATGTAGCCTACAGAGGATTTGACGTTGAACTTATAGAAGCAAGCGACCGTCTTGGAGGTCAGATGTACCTGGCGGCTTTTCCTCCATGCAAGCAGGAAATAGCTGCCGGCACGAGGTATATGATAGAAGAATGTGAGAGATATGGAGTGAAGATAACTACTGACTGTACTCTCACAGCAGAAGAAATCAAAGAAAGAAACTATGACCACGTATTGGTATGTACAGGCGGAGAACCGATAGTGCCGGGTTTCCTGAAAGGGGCAGCAAACCTTATCACATCTTTTGATGCTCTTGAGGGAAAGGCAATGAGCGGAGTGAATACCGTTGTGGTAGGCGGAGGCCTTGTAGGCTGCGAGACGGCGGATTTTTTGGCGCATCCGGTAAATGACCTCAACGTAAGGAGCCGCAAAGTAACGGTAATAGAAATGCTCCCGTCTGTCGCAGCGGATCTGAAGACTTCCGAAAGGCCTCTGATGATAAGAAGGATGCTGGGAAAGGGCATAAATATCATTACCTCGGCAAAGGTGTTATCGGTTGAGAATGATGTTATAAGATATGAAAAAGACGGGGAAATCAAAGAGATAAAAAACGTAGATACGGTAGTATCTGCAGTAGGTGTTAAAAGCGTAAATTCATTAGCGGAAGAATTAAAAGAAATAGGGATAAATCCGGTTGTGATAGGCGACGCAGCAAAGGCACCCGGAACGATTCATGGAGCCACTGAAGCGGCTGTCAATGCAGTAGCTGAACTCTGAAAGGAACGCAAGATGAAAGTAGTAATAACAGCAAGAGAGTTTTCAGGGCCAAGCCCGGAAGTTATAGAATGGCTTCAGGAGCAAGGGCTGGAAGTGATTGACTTGAGCAATGCAGGATTCAGTTCATCCACTACCGATGAAGAAATGATCGAAGCTATAGGTGATGCTGATGGGTTGATCAACGCGCTGGAAAAAGCATCGGAACCTGTATTTAAAGCGTGTAAGAATCTGAAATACGTTTCCCGCCGCGGAGTCGGTCTGGACAGCGTGGACATAGAGTACTGCAGGGGCCATGGCATTAAGGTCGCCAGAGCAAGAGGGACGATAGAATCGTCAGTCGGCGAGGGCGTGATGGCATATATCCTGTACTTTGCCCGCAGGGTAGATCTCCAGAGCGAATATATGCATAAGGGCGAGTGGAGACGTATGTTCATGCCGGGTGCAAAGACCAGGACTCTGGGTATTGTGGGTTACGGAGCACTTGGACATGAGATAGCGAAGAGAGCAAGCGCTTTTGAAATGAACATAATATATAACAGACAACATCCCAATGGAGAAGAACTGGCAGGCATAGCAGATCAGTACGGCGCTGTTTACAAGCCGCTTGACGAACTTCTGGCTGAGAGCGACTATACTTGCGTTTGTGTGCCGCTTACAGAAGAAACTACTTATCTGATAAACAGAGATTTCATTGGAAAAATGAAGGACGGCAGCATTCTTTTCAATATTGCCCGCGGACGGGTGGGAGATGAAGAGGCGATCAGGGAAGCCCTTGAGAGCGGCAAACTGGCAGGTGCTGCAGTAGACGTATTTGATAAGGAACCCTGCACGGATTCCAAACTTATCGGCGCCCCCCATTGCATACTTACACCTCATACCACACCTTTTACACTCGAAAATTTCAAGGCGTCCAACTGGCTGGCAGCAAAAAACCTGGTAGGCCTTATGACCGGTGTAATTGATGAAAAGTACCTGGTTGTAGGATGATCCGAAACGAAATGATTATTTCTATTTGAAAAGAGGTCAGTAATTTATGAAATGTGCTAAATTCATTACAAAAGAACAGGCGGCAGAGCTCGTAAAAGACGGAATGACTATAGTTCCATCCGGATTTGTGGCGTGCGCTCTTCCGGAGAACCTGACAGGAGCCCTTGAAAAAAGATTCCTTGAGACAGGTAAGCCAAGAAATCTGACTCTGTTCCATACTTCTGCTCAGGGGAACAGAGATGGTTCAGGTACGGATCATTTTGCCCATGAAGGTATGGTTAAAAGGGTCATAGGCGGTCATTGGAATATGGCTCCTAAGCTGGGACAGATGGCATTAGATAATAAGATCGAAGCGTATAATTTCCCTCAGGGAACGCTGTCGCATCTTATGCGAGACATTGCTGCAGGAAAACCGGGTACTATCACGCATGTGGGTCTCGGCACTTTTGTAGATCCAAGAGAAGAAGGCGGTAAGCTTAACAGCATAACAACAGAGGATCTGGTAGAAGTGGTTGATATCCTTGGGGAAGAAAAACTTCTCTATAAATCGATCCCCATAGACATCTGTTTCCTGCGTGGAACTAGCGCAGACCGCTATGGAAACATCTCTCTGGAAAGAGAAGTAACAACTACAGAAGTCCTCTCAACTGCTCAGGCCACTAAAAACTGCGGAGGCATCGTAGTAGTACAGGTAGAGCGTAAGCTCGAGGATGAACTTTGCGATCCTAAACTTGTGAAAATCCCCGGCATATACGTGGACTATATCGTGGTTTGTGACGATCCGAAAGAGCATGAACAGTGTGTGGGATGCGAATATGATGGCTCCATGACAGGTGATTTTATCAAAGAACTGGGAGAGATCAAATATCCTCCAATGAGTCCGAAAAAAATAATCGGCAGAAGATGTGCTTTGGAGCTCAGCCCTGATACAGTAGTAAACCTGGGAATCGGCATACCGGAATACGTTTCCCTTTGTGCCAGTGAGTGGGGCATAGGTGACTATATGACACTGACAGTTGAGGCCGGCGGTATCGGTGGTGTTCCTCAGGCAGGACCGCAGTTCGGCGGAGCAATTAATATTCAGGCTATAATCGACCAAGCGAATCAGTTTGATTTTTACGATGGCGGAGGTATAGATGATGCATTTCTGGGTTTAGCTGAAGTAGACGAGAAAGGTAATGTAAATGTCTCAAAGTTCGGAGGCAGAGTAGCTGGCTGCGGAGGTTTCATTAATATCACCCAGAATGCCAAAAGGGTTTATTTCTGCGGCACATTTACGGCAGGAGGACTCAAGATAGAGGTCAACGACGGCAAACTCATTGTTCTGAATGAAGGTAGAGCTAAAAAGTTCATAAATAAGGCTGAACAGATCACCTTCAGCGGAGAATATGCAAAAAAAATAAAACAGCCCGTAAAATACATAACTGAGAGATGTGTATTCGAACTCAGGAAGGATGGGCTCCATTTGACAGAGGTTGCGCCGGGCATAGATGTGCAGACCCAGATCCTCGATCTTATGGATTTCACACCTATAGTGGACGAAGGACTGAAGCTGATGGACGAACGGATATTTCAGGAATAAGTGATATGAGGGCTTAAGAACAAAAAACCTTGATTTAAACAGGGGTTTCCGAGTGTGAGACCCCTCTTTTTTATTGCGAAATAATTGACATATAATAGTAGATACTGATATAATAATTGCGTCAAAAAATAATAAGCTTTACAGTGCCAGGCGGTAATAGTCTGGATAATAGGGAATCAGGTGAGAATCCTGAGCGATCCGGTCACTGTGAACAGGGAGTTTTCCCGAAATATGCCATTGGACGTCACACGGACGATATATACGTTTTGGTACGTCTGAGAAGGCTCGGGGGAATGCAGATCTGTGAGTCAGGAAACCTGCTGTGAAGATATATTGGTAATTGCTTCCGGAGAAAGTGTGCCCAATGCTATAAGTGCATGATAACAGGCCTCCGGGCCTGTTTTTGCGTTAAGAGCACCTGCTTTCTGAGGAAAGGAGGTTTTTTGTTTGGCTGGAGGGCCAAAGAAAGAAAGCAAATCCAGAAAGCGAGAAACTTGTTAAACTAGTTATTTTAGAGAAAGGAAAAGCATATGAAACAAGGATTAAAAAAAGCCTTAGTGATGCTCCTGTCGGTGGCTATGGTATTCACGTTCATGGCCATGCCGGTTTATGCTGATGATTTCACAGAAGCTGAAGCTAATGAAGTGATCTTAGACGCTCCTGAAGCTGAAGCTGCACCGGCAGCCGAAGAGGCAGAGCAAATTGCAGAACCTGAAGCTGAGGTACAGGAGGAACTTCCTGCTGAGGAAGAGCCTGCGCCGGAAGTTGTTCAGGAAGAAGCTCCTGAAGTTACAGCTGAAATTCCTAAACCTGAGGTACAGGAAGAAGCTCCTGAAGTGGCAGCTGTAACTGCTGAACCGGTCAGAGGTGATGGGGATGAGCCGGCAGCTGATCCCGTTGAACTTGCAGATGGCACATACACTATTCCCGGACTGAAAACTGCATTGGTTAGCATGTACCACTTCGATTCTGAATCAGCACGCGTGGTCATCAAAGGCGATAATGCATGGCTTATCACATCCATTGATGGTGCTACAGAAGCAAGTACTCTTGATCGTTTTAATGGTATGGCTTATGGCAAACAGAGTGAGATACTTGATGCATCTGATGAGACAAATCATACTCTGGTTGAAGGAACCCCGATTGCAAATGTAATCGAGATTTATGGTGATGACGATGAAACCGTTATAGGTCGTACGTTCGTTTTGCCTGTCCCTAAATCAGTTTTTGAATCAAATGGTGATATTTATTATATGATCAAGTATAGGGATGGATATTCATCAAGCACCGCAACTCACGATGGAGACTGGTATAAAGCCAAGGGCGGAGACTACTATCTGACAGGCTACACACTTGAGTGGGAAAGCGACTCTACGGCACTTCCCGGGGAAGAACAGGGCCCTGAGCTGATAGAGAACAGAACACTCGAAATGTGGAACGAGCAGGCTATGTTCAAGGCTGTAAGCGCATCACTTGAGATCTATTCTGATGGTAGCCGCACACTCGTATTTGCTCTGTCCGGAACCGGCTACATCGCACTGTACAAAGGTACATATCCCGAGGCTGTACTTGACAAGGACGCCATAGTAGCTGCTATGGAGGCAAATGAGAGCACAGATAAGACCATTATCTACCAGACGAATGATGAAGGTAAGTATGAGTTCCGCATACCACTGGATGAGGGTCAGACTTATATACCGCTGATCTCCGTTTCAAAGCGAGGTTTCGATAATCGTGCAACACAGCCTATCGAAGAAAAGGGCTTTTATGCACGTCAGGCAACACTCGTAGACGAAGAAACTAAGATGAACCTTGAGGACTACAAGGAGAACGTGGAATTCACACTGTCCACTGAACTGGCTGACTTCAAGGCCAACACAACAGTTCCTGTTTATATCACCGGTGGCCCGGTAAACAACAACTATGGTGTTGCTCCGACGATCACTATGCTTGATAGTACCTATGACTCTGTGGTTTATCCGTCTGTTGTCGACGGTACAGTAAGCACCAAGACAACTGCACTTGAGGATGGAAAGTTCGCTATCAGCATAGAGAACGCACCGAATAAGCATGCTTTTAAGGATAAGACACCTCTTACATTCACATTCCATGTTGCTGAATCCGCTCCTTATGAGGAAGCCGGCACTGACGTAGAGCGCACCGTGACATTCGATCAGCTCGCCAAGACTATCACAGTTGAGGGAACAGCTCTGACACCTAAGGAAATAATAGAGCCTGCAGAGCCAGCTAATGTAACCTTCACATTGAGCAATAAGGGATCATTCGTAACAGGCAAGGACGGAGTAGCTGTCATAGACAGACCTGTCACTGTAACCGATATCGATGAAGATGGCAGCCTTACCTATGATGAAGCACTTGTAGCAGCACATAATGCATATTATGAAGGCGGTGCAGAAGCCGGATATGATCCGAGCACCGGAATGGTCAAAAAACTCTGGGGAATTTCCTCAACGAACAATCTGTTCTACATCAACGATAAAGGAATTCCAAGCGGCGTCACAACAGATACTGTCAAGGAAGGCGACGTACTTTACGTGTCCATAAATGCAGATGCTTCATATTATGCAGACTGGTATACCAAGTTCAGCGAAAGCGATTTAGAAACAACCAGTGAAGATGATGTCACAGTTACACTTACCGGGCATATGGGAATGGACCTTTCGACCGATGTGCAGTTCGTACCTCTTGAAGGCATTCAGATAGGAGTATGGAAGGACGGATCCTTCGAAGCAATCGAGGGAGCTGTTACTGATAAAGACGGAAAAGCCACATTCAAACTTGATGCAGGAAAATATATTCTGACGGCAAAAGGTACTGTGGAAGGCACCGTGACAGACTGGAACCTTATGAACTACAAGACCATGGATGGTACTGTTGATGGAACAGCCTTTGTCAAGTATGATTTTGATACATATGAAACATATGTAGCATACACTGATGAAGACCATGGCAATGGACCTTATCCAGCGGATGAAGTCAAGTTCATATCGATGTATGATGAAGAAGGCGATGAAACCGAGTGGGAGAGTCTCCACTATCTGAAGAGCAACCAGTTGATCTCTGATTGTCCGATCATGGCACCTTATGCAAACCTGACAGTAAAACAGGGTGGCGAGCCCGCATATCCTGCAGGTGAATACATCGTTGGCGTTAATTCAATCAAGCTTGCAGACGGCGCTGATTATGGAATGTTCATTCCTAACTACAATGGCATAAAGGGAAAGGCGCTGATAACAATAGCTGCTGATGGTTCAGCAACTATCAACTACTACAATACGCGTAATACTTATCCTAAGATTTTCCTGGCGGAGCTCGACAGCAGTGCTTTAGGTAAAGTTGCTACAGATGAGCAACTCGCAGATCCGCGTTGCATTACTGCTGAGGTTTATGCAGGGGATTCCAGCTACAGGGAGTTTACTTATTCCTTTGATATTTCTGACCTTGGCAAGACTGTTCCTTATGTAACGCTGAACAAGAGTAATACATTTAATAAGACTCAAACAGCATTCGTATTTGATGAGACGATGATGTCCAAGGCAGCATTTGAAGTTGTCGGTCTGATCGACGCTCTGCCTGCAGCTGCAAACGTAACTGTTCGTGACAAGGATGCCATCGAGGCTGCACGTGCTGCCTACGAGGCTCTGACAGAAACACAGAAGACAGAAGTTACAAACCTCGATAAGCTCGTTGCTGCAGAAGAGGCATATGCTGCACTTCCTGAAAAGGATGAAGCAACCATCGCAGTTGAAACTGCAATGGGAACACTTATTCAGCAGTATTATGATGTAAATGACACGACTGCAGCAGCAGTTGCAAAGACACGTGCTGATTATGAAGCTTTGACATTACAGCAGAAGGCATATATTGAAGATTCAGCACTCTTCAAGCTGCATCGTGCTGAGGCTTGCGTTGCATTCGCCAATGATGGTATTGCAGAAGGCGCAATTTATGACATGGCGGTAGATACTTCTGATAACAGTCCGTTCGTTGCCGCAACGATAAGCCCTCGTTCAAACGCTGCATATGTTTACCTTTACAGCGTAGCTGAAGAGTACAGCGGCGCAGCGCTTGTATCAGGTACAGTCAGCAAGTCAACTCATACTGTTGTGGGCAATGGTTCCGTACTTAAGGGACTTTGGATGGTCCAGACATCAGAGGGACAGGGACGCACCTTTGTTATGAAGCTGACAGGTGCTAATGGAGACAGCGATAATTACACTGTTAAAGTTCCAAGCGTATACGGCACAATGGCGGAAGGTACATATGAAGTTACGGCTGTTCAGACTCCGTCAAGCAAGATGCGCAAGTTCGAGCGTTCGACTATCACTTCCGACGGAAGTGCAATGACCGTTGAATTCGTAATGCCGAATACGTCTTATGGAAAGATTTTCCTGGGTACAGCGGAAGCAGCGGCTGCTGCAGCCGAAGGTTTCATCGAGCCTACGGGAACAGCAGCTACAAGCGGCACTACAGGTGAAGGTAACGTATACCAGATTCCTTTGGAGTCTATGTATCAGCCGATCATCATTTCCTACTGTCTCACCAGCAAAGAAACCTGGACACAGGAGACTGTTGAATTCGTAGTCGATGAGCAGTCTCAGGCTGTTATAGACGCTATTGCAGCACTCAATCTTAACACTTACTTCAATGTGACCGCAGATCAGCGCGAGCAGGTTGCAGCAGCAAATGAGCTTTATCAGGCACTGAATGACAACCAGAAGGCTGTCGTTGAAAACTCGAACTACGGCACTCTGAAGAGAGTTGTTGCGATGTTCCAGATCGCCGATATCGTAGCTGCTGAAATCGAAAAGCTTCCTGCAGCTGAGGATTTAACTGAAGCTGATATCGCAGCAGTAAAGGAAGTTAAAGCAGACTTCGATAACATGGGTAAGAGCGACATCATTATGGCGGTAATTACTCAGGGACTGCAGAACAGCCAGATCGAAAAACTCATTGATAAGGATCTGAGAGACAAGCTGACCGCTGATGTAGTCAAGGCTGAGGAACTTGAGGTTGAGGCTATGATCGATGCACTTCCTGCACCGGAGAACATTACTGAGAATGACTATGATGCTGTCTATGCAGCACGTCATGCTTATGATGCGCTCACTGATGCTCAGAAAGCCAAGATCAGCAACTTAGACAAACTGGAAGCTTGTGAGAATGTATCTCCTGCAGAGCCCGTTGATGTAACGATCACATTGAACAATAAGGGTGTGATTGCTATGGGCAAGGATGGAGAGGCAGTCTTAGACAGAACTGTTACAGTAATCGACCTTGATAAAGACAGACATCTGACGGTTGATGAAGCACTGGTAGCTGCACATGACGCATACTATGAAGGCGGTGCAGCAAAGGGATATGCAACAGGTGATCCGTACGGATACGGAACCACGGTAACCAAACTGTGGGGCGCAGATACCACAAACACTCTTTTCTATGTAAATGGTGAAGGTATCCCCACCGGTGTTACTGCAGATGAAATCGCTGCAGGTGACAGCATCTTTGCATCAGTTAATGCGGATGATGCCAACTATGCAGACTGGTACACCAAGTTCGATAAGACTAATGGCGGTGAAGTAAATGCCGAAGACGATGTTACTCTGACTCTGACAGGTCACCTTGGAATGGCTTACACAGCTGAAGACAAGGAATTCAAGCCTCTGGAAGGCATCCAGATCGGTATTTGGAACAACGGCGAATTTGAGCCAATCGAAGGAGCAGTCACCGGTGCAGATGGAAAAGCGACCTTCCACATCGGTAAGGCCGGCAATATAATCGTCACTGCAAAGGGCACTGTTCCGGGTACTTCCTGGGACGGCAAGGAAATAGACTGTCCGACCATGGCACCTTACTGCACATTCACAGTAACGAAGACCACTGAACAGAAAGCCGATCAGAACTTAACTGCATCAGTTGCAGCCGCTAAGGGAATCGTATCTGTTGGCAAGACAACGACCATCAATGTAGAGGGCGTTATGGAAGACGCTGAACTGACATTCACTCCTGCTAAGGAAGGAATCATTACCGTCGATAAGAACGGTAAAGTGACCGCTAAGAAGGTGGGAAGCGTTCAGGTTGTAGTAAGCGCTGCAGAAACAGATAATTACAAAGCAGCATCAACGACCGTTAAAGTATACGTCGTTCCCGGAGCCACGACATCTGTTACAGCCTCCAACCTGGCAACAGGCATGAAGGTCAACTGGAAGAAGGTAACCGGAGCTACCGGATACAAGGTATACCGCAACGGAACCCTGATCGCTACTATCAAGAGCGGAGACACTGTGACATACACTGATAAAGAAGCAAATACCAATGGAACCAAGTACACCTTCAAGGTAGTTGCAACTGCTTCCACAGGTACAAGTAAGCTTTCCAAGTCTCTTGTCACTTACAGAGTTTCCAGACCTGCGATCTCAGCACTCACAAATTCATCGGCTAAGACCATGAAAGTGACATGGGGCAAGAACGCAAAGGCTACAGGATATGAAATCATGTACAGCACTTCAAGTTCCTTCGCAAGCGGAAACAAGACCATTACAGTGGGAAGCGCTTCAACAGTTTCCAGAGGAATCGGAAGCCTTACCAAGGGTAAGACATACTATGTCAAGATAAGGACTTACAAGACTGTAAGCGGTAAGAAGTACTACTCCGCATGGTCTGTCGTAAAGAACGTCAAGATCACAAAATAAAGCTAAACTATTTACTTAAGGGGTAATTAAGGGTATGATAGAAGGGTAAACCTTCGCACTTAATATGCAGGAAGCCGGCATTGCCGGCTTCCTGCGGGTATAGAAAAATGAAAGATAATAAGAGAACAACATCAAAATTACTGATTTTTTTGATCATTTTAACCCTTGTTTTCACACAGGGGTCTTTTGCCTTTGCAGACACAGAAGTTTATGCTTCCGAGGAAGAAGGAATTACTGAGGAGTTTATCTCAGAGGACCTGCTTGCTGCTGAAGAACCTTCAGAAGAATTAAGCGAAGGATCTGCAGAAGAAGTCTTTGAAGAAGAACTTGCCGAAGAGCCTGAAGAGTACATGGCAGAAGAAGTTTCTGAGGAGGTTCCTGTAGAGGTAGCTGATGAAACATCAGATGCATATATTGAAGAAGATAAGGCTGAAGTAACTGTAAATGAAGAACCTTCGGTTCCTGAAGCCGCAGAAGTGAAGGAAGATTCAAAAAGCGCTGAGCCGGAGAATGATGATCCAGTGTCTTCTGATGTATCTGAAATAGCGGAGATCCTCCCTGAAACCGAAATTGTAACGGCACAAGCACTCAATGACGTACAGACCGAAGCTGCAAGTGCGATGGTTTATTCCGGAGATAGTGTGAAGTTCGTAAAGGAAGACCTTACCAGCACTTTCGGCATGTTAACACCTAAGGCGGATCTTACGCCTTCGTTCAAACTGAGCGCTGACGAAACAAAGATAAAGTTTGCGTTTGAACCGTCAAATGTGACAGTATATGCTGGTTTCTACCTAGATGCGGATATAAAGATCGCATCTACATGGGATGAGAACAAGTTCATAGCAGCAAACGACGATGGTACATATGAATTTGAACTCGATGCAAGCTATTGCGGCAAGGCGTGGCCGATCGCACCTGTTAAGAGGAGCGACATGACAGCCACCACTGGTTCGCAGTATTACCTTGCTATACCTGCAAAGGATAAGTTTGAAAAGGAAGAACCTGCAGTAACGATAGATGAAGTCAAGGCACTGATCGAAGGGCTACCCAACTCTTCAGACGTAACAGAAGCTGACAGGGAAAGGATAGAAGCTGCACAGGCCGGATTTGAGGCTCTTTCTGCAGAGGATCAGGCTTTGCTTGACAGTGAAACATGTCCCGGAGAAAGCCAGCCTTACGGACGTATTCTGGAGTCCGCTTTGTGGGGACTTTGGTCACTGGAGGAAGTAGACAATACAACTACTCTGGAACCGGGAACATATGACTCTACGACGACACCTGCTCTGAGCTCCTCTTACAGCAAGGGGAAGAGCACGTCCGGCAGAAACAGGCCCTGGAGCGTAAAGAGCATTACTGTAGATGAAAATCATAAGGTCACAGCAATTCTGACCGTAGAAAGTTCTACCTACAGCGGAATAATCTATCAGGGCAAGACTTTTGCCAAGACAAATACCTCAGGCAATTGCGAATTTGAGCCGATTCCTATCGACCTCAATACCACCTTCTATTTTTCCGGTGTATCCACATCTATGCCTGAACCCATTGCCTTTTCATTGACTACCGAAATCGATGAGTCAGGAGAAGCGCCGGATCCTGAAAAGGAAGCGGACTATTCCAAAGTTGACGCAGCTCTTGCCAAAGTGCCTAAGGATCTCAGCATTTATACTGATGAGTCCGTAAAGGCGCTCAACAAGGCTATCAAAGCCGTTGAAAGAGGCTTGAAAGCTTCAGATCAGGCCAAAGTAGACGCTATGGCTAAGGCCATAGAAAATGCCATCAAGGCTCTGAAAAAGAAAGAAGTTCTTCCCGACGGAAGCATAACTTTGAAGATTACCAACAACACAGGTATGTTCAAGGCTGAAAGCGCTTATCTTCTTGTAAAAGACGGCAAGGAATCCATAGTCATCACCATGTCCGGATCAGGCTATCATGAGTTATATAAAGGAACTTATGAGCAGGCTGTGGCAAACGGAGACGGTACTAAAGACAAAGGAAATAACAGTTGGGTACATGGCAAACTCAATTCTGAAGGCAAGTGGGTATTTACTATTCCACTGAAATCGGATGAGTCATACGTACCTTGCGTGGCAATATCGAATTCATATTATCAAAGATATCTTAACGGAGAGAATCCTGTTGAGAGATCTTTCTTCCCAAGACAGTTCAAACTTGACAGAAAAGCCAAGACTCTGGTGACAGACGACTACAATGAAACTGTAGACTTCAAAGTAACTTCAAAGGTCGAAGACTTCAAAGTCAACGGAAAAGCGTCCACAAAGGTCATTGGAGGTCCGAACTCCAATAACTACAGTGTAGCTCCTGTGCTCGTAATGCAGGACAGCACTTATGACGAGATAATATATCCTACAGTTAAAGACGGCAAGCTGACAGAGGAAAAGGCTTCAATAAAGAATGGTAAATTTAATATCAATCTTTCAAACGCTCCCGGAATGGAAGCTTTCAAGGATAAAAAAGCCATCGAAATGAAGTTCCATGTTTCTTCTGATGCTCCGTATAATGCAGCAGGAGAATATGTCAAGAGAACTGTTACTATAAACAAGCAGGCTAAAACAATAGTAATAAACGGCACGCCTCTGGCAAAGAAGGGAAGCGATCAGCAGGACGATATCATCGACCCGGACGAATCGCTTGTACCGGAGGATCCGGACGATGGTTCGGAAGAAGGAGACTCCGGATATGCGCCGGCAGTCGATGCTTCGACCACCCTTAAAGACGGCGAATACAAGCCTGATTCCTTCAGCTGGTCCGGAGGATCCGGAAGACTGGCTTATATCCGCTGCAATAAGATCACGGTAAAAGGCGGTAAAGCTTTCGCGACGATCGAGTTCGGCAGCAGCAAGTACGATTCGCTGAGAGCGAGCGGTCACACATATTCCAGGTCAGGCGGCGGGAACTCGAAGTTCACCATTCCGGTCAAGCTGAATGCGAACAATACGATCGTCGGCAGAACTACAGCGATGTCGCAGCCGCATTGGGTAAGGTACAATATATACATATACAAAAAGGGAGCGGGTGCCGGAAAGAGCGGTTCCGGTGAAGGAGACGACGGCCACATGACCAGCACCAAGAAGCTCTCAAGCAAGGCGCCGGACCTGATGGGACTGGAATTCAAAGAAGAAGTGGAAGTTAAGTACGCAGAGTACTTCAAGATATTCAAGTATGAGCAGGGCATTACACTGATCGAGATCGACCAGTCAAGCGAT
>CACYYH010000001.1 GCA_902778565.1 uncultured Eubacteriales bacterium | reverse complement strand
AAGAGGCAACAGACGGAAAAGCATTGATTCGGTATCCGATGATCAAAGAACAGCAGATACGATATCAAAACTAAAATCAAGATATATTCCAGCTTGTCGGGGAAGGAAATATGATAGAACGAATCATAGATAACGAAATCAGGTTAATACCGTACTACAGAAATGATGAAGCTTCGCTTCCCTGGTATCAGGATCCGGACGTTTGTAAACAGGTTGACAACAGAGATGAACCTTATGATTCGGATCTTTTGCACAGAATGTATGATTATTTGTGTTCTAACGGAGAGTGCTATTATATTGAATACAAGGGCAAACTAGTAGGAGATGTTTCTCTCAGGGAAAACGCTGAAATTGCCATTGTAGTCTGCAAAGAGATGCAGAATCAGCACATTGGCAGACGCTGTGTGAAAGAGATACTGAAACTTGCAAAAGAAAAAGGTATGGATTCTGTAAAGGCAAATATCTATTCTTTTAATCATCAAAGCCGGCACATGTTTGAATCGATCGGTTTTTATAAAACCGGCGATGAATGGTATCAGTTCGATCTGTAAGAAGAGGGACTGTACGTTTGCTGATACTATAAGCTGAGATGGACCGCTACATTTGAGGAAACATATGGAGATACATCAAGAAGAATTGGCAGACTGTTATTTGAAACTGATATAGTAAAGTGGGTGACCGGAATGAAGATAATAAAGGCTGAATCAGATCAGTTTCAGGATGTAAGAAAGTTCTATTTCGCTGTGATCGACGGGATCGGCGATGCAGGAGACAGCGTAGGCTGGAAGAAGGATATTTACCCTGCGCCGGAATTCCTGAAAGATTCCATTGAGAACGGAGAACTGTATATAGCAGAGGAAGAGGATGCTATCGTGGGAGCGATGGTGCTGAACCATCAGTCCAACGATGAGTACAGCAAATTTGACTGGCCTACAAAGGCAGTCGACGAAGAAGTAACGGTGATACATGCTCTTGGTATCCTGCCTTCAGAGAGAGGGAAGGGTTATGCAAGGCAGATGGTAAAATTTGCCATCGATCTGGCTGGAAAGGATAAACAGAAGGTGATCCGTCTGGACGTTCTGAAGGGCAATAAAGGAGCAAAAAGACTGTATTCCGGCATGGGATTCAGGTATCTGCATACGCTGCCCATGTTCTATGAGGATACGGGCTGGACTGATTTCGAACTGTATGAATATCCGCTGTAATGGTTTCGCCGGAGTAAATAAAAATAAAAAAGAATAGGACGTTATTGATAAATTGAAAGTTATTGCTTCAGATAATAAACAAAAGATAGTATTGCAGTGGCTGCAGGTCGCAGCCGGACTGCTGGTTTTCGCCTTCGGGGTGCATCTTACAATATTTGCAAACATAGGACTTTCACCCTGGGATTGCCTGGCCATGGGTATCTCATACCATACGCCATTAAACTATGGTCTTTCCATGACGTTGTCATCGGTTATCGTAGTTCTGATCGATCTGGCCCTCAGGGAAAGAATAGGCTATGGAACCATTATAGATGCATTGATCACCGGAAACTATACCCAGATGTTCAATAATCTGAATCCATTCCCCCTCAATCAGAACCTGTGGCTTGGCATCGTGATCATGCTTACCGGCTTCGTATTCATGGCGCTGGGGATGCGGGTCTATATGAGCGCCGCACAGTGCTGCGGACCCAGAGACGCTTTACTGGTAGGACTTGGAAAGCGCCTGCCTAAGGTTCCCATAGGTATTGTGGAAGTCCTTCTCTGGGCTGTGGTTCTTTTGATCGGCTGGCTTCTGGGCGGACCCATTGGCATAGGTTCGGTGATAAGTACCTTCGGCGCAGGGCTTGTACTGCAGCTGGTCTATAATATCATAAGATTTGAGCCCCGTGATGTAAGACACAGGGACGTTATTGAGATTACAAGGGAACTTCTCAGAAAGACATCTGAATAAAGACAATTAAAAAACGGCTCACGATGATGAGCCGTTTTATTATTGCCATGATATATTACTCGTGCAGGATGCTTTCTTTTTTGAGCTCGTCCTTTCTTCCCTGGATGCGGCCGAGGGCGTACATGAGAAGGGTAGCGCAGAGCAGGTTTATCCAGCCTAAACGACTGGGACCTATGCTGTTTGCAATGCCGATCAGGAGATTAGCCATACCGATCGCAAAGAGCATCTTGCCTATGCGGTCCATGTGCTGGATGCGGGATTCGATATCGGAATAGAGCTCGAAAGGACCGAGGGAGGTCTTCTTGCGGTAATAGTGCCATTGGAGTATACGTCCCACGTACTCCACGCCGTTTTCTCTTAAGAATTCCAGATAGCCGTCATCATGGGGGCGCATTTCCATGCGGATGTTGTATTCGCCGGGCTCGGTCTTCACAAAGGTATAGTTACAGAAGCCTACAGATGTAAGGGTCCAGCCGTTCATGGCCATTTCGTTCAGCCATTCTTCTTCTTTATCATAATTCCATACAAGGAATATCTTCCAGATCTTCTTAGTCTCTCTCATTTTATTTACCTCCGATATCGGTGTTTCCGACGATCATATCTCCGTTAGTTACCAGTTCTCTGAGCCTTTCGATCTCTTTCATGAGTATCTCACGACCCTTGTCCGTCAGTTTATATTCTTTCTTGCGGCTTCCTTCATCCATGGGAAGCTGAACTATCCAGCCTTTGCCGGTGAGGGCGGTGAGGGCGCCGTACAGCGTTCCCGGCGCCAGGCGGACGCGTCCACCGGACATCTCCTCCACCTGCTGCATGATGCCGTATCCATGAGCCGGATTATACAGCGCCAGCATTATGTAATAGGTGGATTCTGTAAGTGCATAATTGTTATCCATTTTATTCTCCTTCGCCTGCCGATATATCGTCTCTCGATATATCGTAACTCTATTATATCGGCACACGATATATATGTCAATAGTTATTTAAAAAATATTTTTGATCTTTTTTAAAGCGTTGAAGGCAATTGCCTCAGTATTGCATTTATGATATAATTAATTATTATTTTATAATAGGGTAATATGCCTCTGTAAAAGACGGGAGAGAACTATGCTTGATAAAACCAAGTTCAGAAGTATATTAAGGCAGCTGGCCATACTGTTTTTGATAGGCCTGATTGTAATAGGGTGGATCACCTATTCGTCCCAGCTTTTCAGGACTGAGACCAGTATCAAGAACCAGCAGGAAACGATAGCCTCTGATATAGCTGAAGAGGTAAAGATAGCTGTAAATGAATATACGGCTTCAAACTGGCTTTTCAATTTCTGGTATGAGCACAGCGATGAAATGCTCATCGAATATGACTCTGCCAATAATTCAGGGAAGGTGACACCTGCCAAGGCTGAGACCTTTTCATCACGTCATCCGGGACTCCATATCGAGTACGCTACGGAAGAAGAACTTAATGAACTGAATTACACAGATCAGAAGGTATGTGCTGAGGTGGCATATTCATGGATCCTTGACAGATTGGACCAGATCAAAATGGCTCATCATGTGGATTATTTGTTCATAGTGATGACTGAGCCGCCTTATGACACTCAGTTCTTTGCCATGAGCGCGGCTGATCCCGGAGCAGTCAGGGGCACTAATTATGAAGAAGTCTACCCTCTGGGCGTAACCGTCGAAGTCAACGAAAGCCAGCAGAGAGCCATGGCAAATGCGGTCAAGGAACTGAATCACCTTGCGGATGCAGGAAACTACGTTGACTACTATTCATACCTGGATAACGTAAATGGCAAGGACATCATCATAGGAATGACATATGACCTTTCCAATATCGAGAATGAGATCAGAAACGTTACAGTAAACAACACGCTGGCTTCGGTCACCGGTCAGCTGATACTTTCGCTGATATGTCTGTTCATGGTATACAGGCTCATCATCAGTCCTCTTAAGAGCGTTCAGGAAAACATCAGAGATTACAGAGAGACCAAGGACAGCGAAACAGTAATTGCAAACCTGAAAGAGATCAATTCGAAGAATGAGATCGGCGATCTCAAGAACGACGTTATAGAACTGGCTGAAGAGATCGACGATTATGTGGCTAAGATCGAGAGCATATCCGCAGAAAAACACAGGATAGAGTCTGAACTGGATATGGCCAAGAGGATCCAGCTGTCCATGATGCCCAGAATTTTCCCTCCTTATCCTGACAGAAATGAATTCGAGATATACGCATCTGTGGAACCAGCCAGAGAAGTGGGAGGAGACTTCTACGACTTCTTCCTGATAGACAAAGATCATCTCTGTCTTGTGATGGCCGACGTTTCCGGAAAGGGAGTTCCCGCTGCTCTGTTCATGATGGGATCCAAGATCGTGATCAAGAACTCTGCGATGCTCATGAATTCTCCTGCAAAGATACTGACAAGAGCAAATGAATCCATCTGTGAAAACAATGAGCAGGATATGTTCCTTACTGTATGGCTGGGGATCCTTGAGCTTTCCACCGGCAAACTGGTGGCTGCCAATGCGGGTCATGAGTACCCTGCGCTGATGAGAGCGGGAGAGAAGTTTGAGATCATAAAGAGCAAGCATGGTTTTGTTATAGGCGGTTTTGAAGACGCGATCTACATGGATTATGAACTTCAGCTTGAACCCGGCGATAAGCTGTTCCTTTATACTGACGGCCTGCCTGAGGCAACCAACGGTGATAATGAAATGCTTGGAATAGACGGCATGCTGGATGCTTTGAACGAGAACTGTGAAAGTCATCCGGAAGTGATACTCAATGGAGTAAAGAATACTGTGGATGGCTTTGTAAAGGAAGCTGAGCAGTTCGATGATCTCACCATGATGTGCATCGAGTACAAAGGCGGCTGCGAAAGCGAAGAATGATCAGATACCCTGAGGGAGATATATGAAAGAAATATCCATCAATGAAATAGAGAAACTTAAGATAGGCCAGGCGGAAAACAGGGAAGCCGGAACAGGCTGTACTGTATTTATCTGCGAAGAGGGCATGGCGGCAGGCCTTGACGTAAGAGGAGGCGGACCGGCTTCCAGAGAGAGCCAGCTGCTGAACCCGCTGATGTCCATACAGAAGATCCACGGCATCGTCCTTTCAGGAGGCAGCGCTTTCGGTCTGGGAGCTGCCAACGGAGTGATGCAGCTTCTGGAGGAAAGAGGCTTCGGCTATGACGTAACGGTCACCAAGGTACCTCTGGTGGCTCAGGCGGACATTTTCGATCTGACCGTAGGGGATACCTTTGTCAGACCGGATCCTGCCATGGCGTATGAAGCCGCAAAACATGCCCTGGATGATCCCAACTACAGGGACGGCAATTACGGCGCAGGCTGCGGAGCCACTGTGGGAAAGGCCAGGGGAATGGATCACTGCACGAAGACGGGCATCGGAAGCTATGCAGTCCAGAACGGCAAGCTGAAGGTCGGCGCTGTCGTAGTACTGAACGCCTTCGGAGATGTTTTTGATCACAAGACGGGGCAGAAGATAGCAGGACTCATGAACGAGGACAACACCGGCTTCAGAAGCACCGTTGAGGTGATGGCGGCATCTACAAAGAGGATCCGCAACAGATTTGTGGAAAACACTACTCTGGCAGTGGTAGCAACCAACGCGGAATTCAACAAGACTCAGCTTAATAAGATAGCCGGCATGGCTCATGACGGATATGCAAGGTCCATCAACCCCGTGCATTCATCAGCTGACGGAGACAGTATCTATGCAGTATCCCTGGGTGAGGTAAAGGCAGATCAGGACCTGGTGGGAACTCTTGCTGCAGAGGTGGTGAGCGAAGCCATAACACGCGCGGTTATCTCAGCTGAAAGCGCCTATGGGATCCCGGCGGCCAGAGACCTGGATTTTGTAAAGATATGAATCAAAGACCTGTTCCGGCAGGTCTTTTTTATGTTTTTGTTGCCAAGATATGAAAAACATGTTATCATACCACCTGTGCCCTAAAGGCAAATAATGGGTGTCTCTTGAAAACCACCCTAAAAAAACAAGGAGTAACTTAATATGAAAAAATTCATCAATGATTTCCGTGATCTTCTGCACTCAGTACCGCCTATTATTGCGGCCATGTTTGTCATCTCAGTGGTATGCATGAACCTTCTGGCAAACAAGAGCATCAATACAGGCGTTGAATGGCTGGCACTTGATTGCGGTATTTTACTTTCATGGATAACTTTCCTGTCATTGGATATAATGACGCATTGCTACGGACCCTGGGCAGCCACCGGCATGTCCATAGCTGCGATTCTCATCAATCTTCTGATGTCAGGGATTTTCTTCATTGCAGGGCATATTCCCGGAGTCTGGGGAGAGAGCTACGTGGAGGGAAGCGAAGCCATCATCAACGCTGCTCTGGATAACACCTTCAGCGGCACCTGGTTCATATTGCTGGGAAGCTCTATAGCCTTTGTGATCTCAGCTTTGGTGAACAACTTTCTGAATTACGGCATTGGCACAAAGCTGGAAAGGGAAGACGGCTTCGGCATCTTCGCTCTCAGATCTTACGTTTCCACCTTCATCGCTCAGTTTACGGATAATCTTGTGTTCGCGTTTCTTGTCAGCAGGGTGTTCTTCGGATGGACTACTGTCCAGTGCATGACATGTGCGCTTACGGGAGCAGTGCTGGAACTGCTGTTTGAGGTATTCTTCTCGCCAATAGGCTACAGGATCGCAAAGGGCATAAAAAAAGAAAGACTGGCCGTGAGCAGTCTTCAGGAAGCGTGATATAATGAACATTGTGATAAGCGGATCCTCAAGAGGGATAGGCAGAGCAATCGCTCTCAGGTTCCTTCAGAATGGACATAAAGTATATGGGTTCGACACCGGGGAGAGCAGCATAGATCATCCCGGGTATGAACATTTTTTGCACGATATCAGAAATGACGGATTCCCTGAAATCCCGGATGCTGATATAATAATCAATAACGCAGGCACCTTCGAAGAGAAGGATGCCATAGACGTGAATCTTAAGGGAACCATAAGGTTTACTGAGCATTTCACGAAGAGCAGTTCTCTTAAGTCGGTGCTTTTCATCGCTTCCGCTTCTGCCAGGAACGGTTCTGAATTCCCTTATTATGCGGCCAGCAAGGCAGGTATGGTGGGCTATATGAAGAACACGGCTCTCAACCTGGCAAAGAGGGGGGTGACGGTGAACAGCATATCTCCCGGCGGAGTGATCACCGAATCCAACGCGCACATCCTTGAAAGCGAGGAACTCTATGAGGCAGTCAAGGCTGAATCGCTTCTGGGAAAGTGGGCAGAACCTGAAGAAATCGCGGATCTCGCGTATTTCATGACGGTGGTGAACCGCTCAATGACGGGAGAAGACATTCTGATAGATAACGGCGAAATGCTGAAATCGAATTTTATCTGGTGAACAAACCGGGAGGCATAAGATGGCTAAGGTTCTTGGCTCAGTCCATGGGGAGGATGATCTCCGCTACGAAAAACTGGGACTGAAGAGGAATGAGATACAACTTTGGGAAGACGGCATGAGAACCGACGGAGGCAAAGGAAGTTACGAGTGGTGGTACTCTGACTTCAGTTTCAGCGACGGTACGAAACTGGTCATCGTCTTCTATACGAAGAATCCTGTCAAGGTCAGTTCGGAGATGAAGCCTTTCGTTGAGATGGACCTTACGACGCCGGACGGGAAGACCTACTACGATATAGTGGCGCATGATCCGGGAGACTGCAGCTTTTCCAAAGAAAAATGCAAGGTACTCATGGGTGACAGCTCCATTGAAGGTGACCTGACGAAATATGAGATAGTGTTCAGGGGCAAAAAGATGAATGCCAGGGTGGAACTCGTTAATACCATTCCGGCATGGCGCTCTCAGACCGGCACCATATTTTTCGGAGACAATGATGAACACTATTTCAGCTGGCTCCCTGCAAGCCCTGAAGGTACTGCAACAGCAGACATCGAATTCAACGGAGAAGAGATCCACCTGGAAGGAAGCGGCTATCACGACCACAACTGGGGCGACGTTTCCATGTTTAAACTCATGCATCACTGGTACTGGGGCAGGGCGAAGATAGGCGACTACAAGGTCATCTCATCCTGGATCACGGCGGGCGCAAAATACGGCTTCAACGAGTTTGACATCTTTATGCTAGCCAAAGGATCCGAGATACTTGGAGATAACAGCAATCATACCCTGAGATTCCTTCCGGAAAATGAGTATATGGATGAAAACACCGGCAAGCCGGTGTATGGAAAGATCGTGTACGAGTATGAGACTCCTGCGGGAGAACAATACCGTATAACCTTCGACAGGAAGGGCGATATATCAAGAGAATTCTTTTATCAGTCTTTGCCTAAAGGTCTGCAGCCATTTGCAAAGCTCGCAGGTTTTTTGGGATCATATCAGAGATTCAGCGGGACTGCGATGGTGGAGCGGCTGGAAGAGGGATCGCCGGTGGAAACCGTGATGGATAACTCTGCAGTCTGGGAACTGATGTACTTCGGAAAAGCCGGAGCTGACAAAAAATAAAAAAACTGTATCAGACATCTTTACTTGTCCTCGGCGCAAGCGCCTGCGGGAATCGTAAATATATCTGATACAGTTTTTTAATGTTTATATAATTGAATTGTATATAGCTTCGATTGCTTTTTCGTAGTCTTTTTCCTCTACGCCGATGATGAGGTTCAGGCTGCCTGCACCCTGGTTAATGGTGTTCAGGTCTATGCCTGCTGCGGAAACGGCGCCGAGGATGCACACCGTTGAGCCCTGATAATCAGCGTCGGCTTCTCCCACAACGGCGATCATTGCCAGGTTTTCTCTAACCAGCAGAGTGTCGGGATGAAGCTGTTCCTCAATGGCGTTCAGCAGTTCATACTTATGGGCCTTGAAGAAATCCGATCTGATTATTACGGTTACGGTATCTATACCGGTAAGGCACTGCTCGAAGGGCACTCCGTAGGATTTGAAGATGTCCAGGATGACGGCAGTGAATCCGGCTCCGTCTGATACCATCATCTTCTCTACCTGGATGACGGAAAGACCTTTTCTGCCGGCTACCCCGGTGATGGTGTGGAGTTCGCGCTCCTTGGGAAGATCAGATACGATCATGGTCCCGCGGTCCTCGGGATGGTTTGTGTTTCTGATGTTCACCGGGATGCCCGCCTGGTTTACCGGGAGAAGGGCATCTGCGTGGAGCACTGTAGCTCCCATGTATGAAAGAGTACGAAGCTCGCGGTAGCTTATGTATTCCACGACTCTGGGATCTTCGATGATCCTGGGGTCTGCAGCCAGAAGTCCGGATACGTCTGTCCAGTTTTCGTAGAGATCAGCTCCCACAGCCTTGGCAACTAAGCTTCCGGTTATGTCGGAACCGCCTCTTGAGAAGGTGATGATGTTTCCGTCAGGACCGGAGCCGTAGAAACCGGCTATGACGGCATTGGCCAGGGGCTTCAGCTTTTCAAAAAGGTCCTCATAGGTACTCTCCGTATCGAGATTTCCGTCAGCAAAAAAGTGGATGCAGTAATATGGATCCACGAACTCATAACCGAGATAAGCGGCGAGAAGTTTGGAATTCAGGTATTCGCCGCGGCTTGCAGCATAGCTCTTTGAAGGATAGTTCTTCAGATTGCGGCGTATGAGGTCGATCTCAGGCTCCATATCGAAGTCAATGCCCAGTTCTCCGATGATTTCGTTGAATCTGTCTTTGATCTCACTGAGAACAGGTTCGAAATCAAGCCCGGACCTGGACTTCTCGTAGCATGAATACAGCAGGTCTGTTACCTTGATATCGGAATCGAATCTTTTGCCCGGAGCAGAGGCTACTACGAAGCGCCTTGCAGGGTCTGACTTCACGATATCGGATACTTTTTTGAATTGTTTGGAATCGGCCAGAGACGTTCCGCCGAACTTCAGTACTGTGGTCTTCATATGTTTTCCCTGATGTCTAAAAAAACTGGCATTAAATGCATAAAAGCATTATAATATAAAATGACTTGATTGGCAAAGAAAAATATTCAGATAAATTGGAGGAGGCATCACATGGCAAGCAAATTTACTACGGTAAGAAACGATCTTCTTTCAAAGAAGGTGATCAAGGGACTTAATTCCCGCAACATGACGGGTTACTATGCAAAGGATAAGGAAGAGGCTTTGAAACTTGCGCTGGAACTCATTCCCGAGGGCAGCACCGTGACGATGGGAGGTGCCATGAGCGCCCATGAGATCGGCCTGGTCAAAGTCCTGAAAGAGGGCAACTACAATTTCATCGACCGCGACGATTATGAGGATAAGAGGGCAGCTGCGCTTCTGGCATATGACGCTGACGTATTTCTTTCCAGCACCAATGCCATGACAGAGGACGGCGTTCTGGTGAACATAGACGGTAACTCCAACAGAGTTTCCGCCATCGCGCACGGTCCTAAAAAAGTCGTGTTCATTGTTGGAATGAACAAGATATGCCCGGACGTTGATTCAGCCATAAAGCGCGCAAGGAACGTAGCGGCTCCCATTAATGCGCAGAGGTTCGGAATTGTCACACCCTGCACCCAGACCGGATCCTGCATGAACTGCAAGTCGGCAGATACCATCTGCTGCAACTTCCTGATCACCAGATACTCCAGGCATACCGGAAGGATCCACGTGATCCTGGTGGATGAGAGTCTGGGATTCTGATCTTAAAGTAACGGATATTCAAAAAGCCCCCGGCGTGCCGGGGGCTTTGCTGTTTTATTAAAGATCTTCCAGATCCAGGATCCTGCCGTAACCCTGATCGATGGCTTTTTTGTAAACCAGTTCAGCGCAGATCACGTCTTCGACGCTTACGCCTACTGCTCCTGCCAGGATCTTTTCTCTGTTGTTTGTCCTTCCGGGGAGTTTGCCGGTAATAACGTCTCCGGTCTCGCCTCTGACCAGATCCATGGTGAGATCATCCCAGGCAAGTCCTCTTGCTTCAGCACTCTGTTTGCCGCCGTCATTGTAGCGTTCAAGGGCGCATTCTGCAAAATCGGTGTACCAGTGATCGAACATGCCGACTGATTTTCTGGTAAGGAGCTCGCAGACGGTGATAACAGTCACACCTTCAGCCGGATCGCCGTTTTCCAGAAGAGGGCGGTCCGCAGACGTGGCATATACTACGATATCAGTATCACGGAGGGCTGTCCTGTGATCCTCAATACCGCTGAAGGATACGTTAGGATATTCGGCATGGCCTTTGGCTATGAATTCCTCACGGCGTTCAGGTGAAAGGTCGCAGGCTACTACCTCGGTGATACCCGGCTTGGCGCGAAGGATCATTTCCATACTGGTATAGCCCTGAACTCCGGCGCCTACGATGGCAAGGCTTCCGGAATCCTTTTTTGCCAGATATTTTGCATTCACGCCGCTTACTGCGCCGGTCCTCAGATCTGTGATAAGAGTACCGTCCATTATGCATATGGGCATGCCTGTCTCAGGATCAAAGAGAAGGATGGTCCCTATGGTAGTGGGCAGTCCGTATTTCTTCGGGTTGTCGTTGTATACTGAGACGACCTTGACTCCGGCGGCATCGCCGAAGCGCATGTATGAAGGCATGGAATTGATATGTCCGTTATGGTAAGGATTGGTGGGGAGCACCAGTTTGCTGGGGTTGATGGTGTTTCCGAGGGAAAACTCAGAAAGAGCTTTTTCAGTCAGTTCCAGCACTTCTTTCTGGTCTATAAATTTACCTACTTCGTTTTTGCTTAAAAATAAGATCTCACCGGGTTTCATAGAGTCTCCTTTTCTTTTATAAAAATGCCAGGAATGATTGTAACATACTTTTTAGAAAGAATATACTTATTTTTTTGAAAATATTAAAAAACCCCGGGGTTGCCGGGGTTCATTGCAGCTATTACAGGTTTTGCAGATCCAGAATGATACCTGCGCCTGCTTCCATGGCTTTTTTGAATACGTGTTCTGCGCAGATCACGTCCTCAACGCTTATGCCTACAGCGCCTGCCAGGATCTTCTCTTTATCATCTGTTCTTCCGGGTAGTTTGCCGGTTATAACGTCACCGATCTCGCCGGATATATCGTCCAGATCAAAGTCTTCCCACTCGAATCCCAGAATCTCCGCGCCCATGCGGCCGCCGTCGTTGTAACGTTCGATGGCGCACTCGGCAAAATCAGCGAACCAGTGGTCGAAATGCCAGATGGCTTTCTTTGTCAGGAACTCACATACTGTGATGACGGTAACTCCTTCAGCAGGTTCACCGTACTGGACCAAGGGAATGTCTCCCGTGGTGGCATATACGACTATGTCGCACTCCTGAAGGGCAACCTTGTGATCCTCGATGCCCCTGAACTTCATGTCGGGATAAGCAGCCTGAGCCTTTTCAATGAATGCGTCGCGGCGGGAAGCTGTACGGTTGCAGACCACGACTTCCTTTATTCCCGGAAGGGCCATAAGGATCATCTGCATGCTGGTGTAGCCCGTGACACCGGCTCCGATGATCGCCAGAGTTTCGGAATTTTTCCTTGCAAGATATTTGGCGTTAACGCCGCTTACGGCGCCTGTTCTCTGATCAGTGATATACGTGCCGTCCATTATGCATTTCGGCATACCGGTCTCAGGATCATAAAGGATGATGGTTCCGATGGTTGTGGGCAGACCGTATTTTTTCTTGTTTTCGTTATATACGGACACGACTTTGACGCCGGCAACGTCGCCGTACTGCATGTATGACGGCATGGAATTGATATGTCCGTTATGGTATGGATTAGTAGGAAGTATCAGTTTGCTGGGATTTATGGCGTTTCCCAGGGAAAACTCCACTAGTGCCTTCTCAGTCAGTTCCAGCACTTCAGCCGGAGTGATAAACTGTGCAACTTCATTTCTGTTCAAAAATAGTATTTCACCTGGTTTCATTTGGATACTCCTTTCCGGCTTCGCCTTATATATAATAATTATACCATATTGTCCATAAATAGTGAATATTTTTTGCGCGAGTTTATGAGGCAGTCCGGTGCAAAACAGTTTAATCCGCTGCAAAAATATGGTATATAATATATAGACGTTTTTTAAACGGCCGGGGCAGGGCATGCATCTGAGCCGAAAGGAGAAGGAACGGTTATGAAAAGAGTACTGGTAAGATCTGTATATGACGCTTTTGATTACGTAATGGAGCACTATTATCCGGCAGGGCAGAAAGAATTTGTCAAAAGAGAGGACACCTATGCGGTAATATCCATTCAGGACACTCACACCGGTGGATTTGGTTTCGAGTTCAAAAAGACTGAATACTGCAAAGGTGTGATCACTCTCTTTTTTGATGACATAGTGCGGCCGGTGGATGGGGCAGTGCTGTTCAGCGAGCTTCAGGCCAGGGAGATCCTGGATTTCATAAGAGCTCACATGGACGTGGAAACTCTTTTGGTACACTGCTACGGCGGTGAATCCAGATCCAGGGCGGTAGGCGCCTTTGCGGTAAAGATGCTGGGCGGCGACAATTCTGCCTATTTTAAGACCGGCCATCCGAATGAACACGTTTATGAAACGCTGGAAGCCGTTTGGATCGACAGCGTTATGGGCATATGAAAGGAGCAGGATATGACTGAGAAATATACCAAGTGGAAGGGACCGGAACCCCGTCCGTATTATGCAAAATACAAAAAACTGAAGGTTAAAAATGACTGTAACGGTTGGTTCGAATGCTATGAACTGCCGGGAGACATAACCGCTATCTGCGAACCTCAGCATCTGCAGGAGGTCAACGTATTCATCATCAAGGGTGATGGAAAGGCCCTGATGCTGGATACCGGCATGGGAATCTGCAATATAGAGCCTTTGGTCAGAGAACTCTGGCCGGGAGAACTTACCATAGTGAACTGCCACAGACACTTCGACCACACCGGAAACAACTGGCGTTTCCCGGAGGTGCTGGTGGCTGACGTTCCTGAGGCCCTTAAGCAGGCTGAAACAGGCTGCCCTCATAAGCCTCTGGCAAATCAGGCGGACGAGGATATGTTTTTGTTCGGATATCCCGAGGGATTTGTGCCTGAGGAGTATTGCGTTAAACCCTTCAAGGCTGTACCTGTGGAGGACGGACACGTATTTGACCTGGGAAACCGTGAAGTGGAACTCATATACACTCCGGGACATCTTGAGGACCATCTGATGATCTACGACCGCAGGGAGAAGATACTTTTCTCCGGAGACATGATCTATCTGGGAGCCATTTACGTTCAGTTCTCCAGCGACGTGATGGGACGTTCGGACATCGGACAGTACATAGAATCGCTGAATAAGGTAGAGGCGAAGTTCCCTGAGATCAGCGCAGTATATACGTCTCATAACGACTTTATCATGCCCCCTGACTGCATAGGCATGATCCGGGATGCGCTGGTGGCTGTTAAAGACGGGACGGCCCAGGGTGAGCCCCTCAGAGATGAAAAGTACGGATATTTTGAAGATCCTCAGACCATGAAGCAGTATCAGTTCGACGGCTTCAGCATAGTATATAAAGAGTAAGGAGAAAATATGAAACCGGTAGCAATAGATGACGTTTTCAGATTCAAATACCTTTCAGAGATAAGTTTTTCACCGGAAGGCAGCAGCGCCTGTCTGGCGGTGACGTCCGCAGATCAGAAGAAAAACGGATATAACTCATATCTTTATCTTTATCGTGGAGGAAAGTTCACAAAGCTCACATCGGGCGGCAAGGAGCGTGGCTTCAGGTATCTGGACGAGAATACGATACTTTTCCCGGGGGACAGGGAAGAAAAGGATGGAGCAGGCAAGGAACCGGACCTCACAAGCCGCTGGTACAGCATAAGGCTTGACGGAGGCGAGGCAGAGCTTGCCTATGAATTCCCGGTGCCTGTAAGCAAAGCCATACCTCTTGATAACGGAGACATGATACTACAGGGCAGCACTCTTCCGGGCTTTGAAGAACTCTATAAGGCTGACAAAAAATACACCGCAGCCTGGAAGAAACACGCAAAGGAAAACGCAGACTATGAAATAGTGGAGCAGGTCCCCTGGTGGTGGAACGGCGGCCCTCATACCAAAGGCGCATACAACTCTATCTTCTATTACGATCACGTAAAGAAGAGCCTCAGGCTGCTTTCAGAGCTCAACGAAAACGTCAGCAACCTGAAGCTGGGAAATGATAAAAAACACATATACTATTTCTCGTCTCCTGTCAGACCGCTTCTTCCCATCATGGGCGAGACCAAACTCAAAAAGATGGACATATCGACCGGCGAAACGTCGGTCCTCACTGAGAGCAGCAAGAACTTCGAGCCACTCGGATTCGAACTTGGAGACAGCTATATTTTGCTGGTGGTTTCAGACCTGCATAACGGAATGAACACCGACGGAGATTTCTATAAGCTGAGCTATGAAGGCGGAAAGCCCGAACTTCTCGCAAAGCACGGCGAGAGCATCGGGACATCTGTAGGCGCTGACATAAGATACGGCGGCGGAAGAGCGGCTAAGATGGTGGGCGACACCCTCTACTTCGTAAGCACCCGCTTCGACGGGGCATATCTTTTCAAACTTGAAGACGGGAAGATCACTCAGCTTACCGAAAAGCCGGGTTCCGTGGACTGCTTCGACGTATGCGGAGATAATTTTATGATGGTCGCGCTTTACGATATGAGAGGGCAGGAAGTATATGACCTTAAGGGAAAGAAACTCAGCAGGTTCAATGATCATGCGCTTAACGGAAGATACGTGGCGCAGCCTGAAAAACTGAACTTGATCAAAGACGGTTACGAGATCCATGGTTTTGTGCTTAAACCAATGGATTACGATCCGGAGAAAAAATATCCTGTCATAATCGATATCCACGGAGGACCCAAGACGGTTTACGGAGAAGTTTTTTATCATGAGATGCAGTACTGGGCAGGAAAGGGCTACTTCGTGATATTCTGCAATCCCACAGGCTCCGACGGAAGAGGGGACTTCATGAATATCATGGGTAAGTACGGAACAGTGGACTACGAGGATATCATGGCATTCTGCGACGCTGCCCTTGAAGCTTATCCCGCCATGGACAAAGACAACTTCTTTGAGACCGGCGGATCCTACGGCGGCTTTATGACCAACTGGATCATAGGTCACACTGACCGGTTCAGAGCCTGCGCCAGCCAGAGATCCATATCCAACTGGTTCTCCATGTATGGAGTGTCAGACATCGGCGTGAGCTTTACCGGGGATCAGTGTCTGTCGGATCCCTGGAACGATCCTGAGAAACTCTGGTTCCACAGCCCGATGAAATATGCGGATAAGGCGAAGACCCCAACGCTGTTCATACATTCCTTTGAAGACTACAGATGTCCGATAGACCAGGGATATCAGATGTTCACGTCACTGATTGCCCATGGAGTGGAGGCCAAAATGGTGACCTTCAGGGGCGAGAACCACGAACTCTCCAGAAGCGGAAAGCCTGCCCACAGGCTCAAGAGACTGAAAGAGATAACCGAATGGTTCGAGGTACACAGAACGGATAAATAAGGAGAAAGACATGTTCACTTGTTCACATTGCAAAAATGAATTCTGCTATAAAGGTGATGTTTCTGAGGCTCCGGCATTTTGCCCTACGAGAGGAAGCTCAGCTGATAGGGAACTTGAAAGATATGACGAAGAGGACCGCAAAATGGCCCGGGCCGCAGCTATAGTCGAAGGCCGCTATTACGGAATGCTCACAAGGGTGGAGGAGATAATGGAATTCGCTCTTCAGATGGGCTATCACCACATCGGCGTTGGTTTCTGCGGAGGGCTTATGGCAGAGGCAAAGATATTCGTGGATATTCTGAGAGCCAATGGCTTTCAGGTGGATTCAATAGACTGTAAGAATGGCAGCGTTGAAAAAACTCTGATGGGAGTGGATCAAAATGATTTTGTCCACTGTGAAAGAGCGGATGAGCGCATGTGCAACCCCGCAGGCCAGGCAGAAAAGCTGGACGCTGCAGGCTGTGAGCTGAACGTGCTGGTAGGACTTTGCGTCGGTCACGACTCACTGTTCATAAAACACTCAAAGGCTCCCGTAACCGTACTGGCGGCCAAGGATCGCGTCCTGGGACATAATCCAATAGCGGCGATATATACCGCAGATTCATACCGCAAAAGCCTCTATCATTACGTTAAGAACAGAGAGAAGATCGCAGAACTTAAAAGTAAAAAAGATCACGAACTGTAAAAAAAGCCCTGCTTAGCGCAGGGCTTTTGATATTCTTTTTTAGAATCTCAGAGACAGACAGGTGAGTGAACCGTCGATCTTTGCAAATTCGCTGTTATTGATAACCACAGTGGGGTATCCCAGATCCTGAATGGTCTTAAGGGTCTTGGGGAATCCTTCGGGAACGATGACGGTGCCGTTGATGTTCATGCTGTTTATAGCATAGAGTTCATCGGCGTCCACTACGAATCTGTTGTATTCTGCGAAAGCAGGCTGCTCATTCATGGTAGGTGTCACCAGCATGTTGCCTTTTTCAAGATAGATGACGAAGTCCTTGAGGTGAAGACCTTCAGTTACGGGAACTGCGGTTGCAGTGTAGCCGAACTTTTCAACGATGGCCTTGAACTGCTCAAAACCTTCTTTGTTGGTCCTGTCGGACTGACCTACGTAGAAGTGCTTGTCAACCAGCATTACATCGCCGCCTTCCATGGTGCCGGGGGCTTCGATGTAGAAGATCTGATCGTCTGCATAGTATTTTTTGATGGCATCGATGATCTCAAACTTTTCACCGTTTCTTGAATCGGTTGCGGGGTTTGTGATGATGGCGCATTCAGCCATAACTACTGCAGGGTCCTCAACAAAACATGAATCGGGGTATCTTTCATCTGCTTCCAGATTTAAAACTTCGAGGCCAAGGCTCTCAAGGGTCTCAACATACTTGTCATGCTGGGCTGCAGCAGTTTCATAATCGGGTTTGCCTTCTCCGAACATGGATGTGGTGATGCCGTCTATCAGCGCGCGGCAGGGTTTGCGGGTTATAGCTCTTGTAAACATATTTGACCTCCTGTTTGATATATACTGTTTAATCTGATTTAAGAATATATCATAATAGTCCATTCGTCAAACGCAAGTTTGGAATGATTTGTATGATTTTCAGTCATGATGGATAAGGAAACAATAATATGATATAATCTTGTAAAAACAGTAAAACAGATAACTTCAGCGATAGGATGAAAAAGAGACACTGGAAGAGACACATTTTAATAATCATAGCCATTCTGGTACTTATGGGATACGTCGCGGTGAAGACCGGACTGATCTCCAGAGTGACGGATATCGAATACGACCCTGAGATCCTGGAGGAAGCAGGAGAGTGGAAGGGCTTTCCTTTTGCGTACATAAATGATAACGTGCCCGAGTTCGGCGATGACGAGATATGGACGTCGCCTCAGGAATCACTGGAACAGCTGGACAGCTACGGACGCTGCGGCACCGCTGTGGCCTGCGTAGGCCGTGAAACCATGCCTGATGGAGAGCGTGGCAGCATCAGCGAGATCCATCCCACAGGATGGAAGACAGACAAGTATGATTTCATACAGAACGGATATCTCTATAACCGCTGCCACCTGATAGGGTATCAGCTGACGGGGGATGAGGCCATCGACAGGAATCTCATAACCGGCACGTCATATATGAACAGGGATGGAATGATACCTTTTGAGAATGCAGTGGCGATATACGTCAAGGAGACCGGAAACCACGTGATGTACAGGGTGACTCCGGTATTCAAAGGATCTGAGCTGGTAGCCAGAGGACTGCACATCGAGGCGCTTTCCGTAGAAGACGGGGGAAAGGGCCTGGCATTTAACGTTTTCTGCTATAACGTTCAGCCGGGAGTGGAGATCAATTATAGCAACGGAAAGAACCGCCTGTCCGAAAATGATGATCTGCTCGTGCTCTGGCAGGAAGGATATCTCAGCGTTTATCCGAAACTGAATGAGAAAGCGGACAACGCGAGCCTGAGACGCATCGAAGCAAGTCCGGAGGACAGTCAGGCGTACGTGATCAACATTTCCAGCGGCAAATTCCATCTGGAAGGCTGCGAGAGTACCCGAAGCGCAAATCCATGGAACCTGAAGAAGACTTTCACTTCCCGCGAGGACCTGATCGCCAGGGGATACGAGCCCTGCGGTAAGTGCAGGCCGTGAAGCTTTTGCTGCACTTGACAAAAGACCAATTCATAGTAAAATATATCTATCCGCAGCCAGTACGGCTGCAGTATGCAGGAGTAGTACATCGGTAGTACACGAGCTTCCCAAGCTTGGAAGGCGGGTTCGACTCCCGTCTCTTGCTCCAAACCGCAACCCCTTGAAAATCAAGGGGTTGCACTGTAAACCCTTGAAATTCAAGGCTTTCAGCCGTTTTCATTTCTTTTCAATACTTTTCAACATTTTTCAAAAAACTGTCTTTTTTCTCAAAAATATCACACGAAAATATCACACGAAATCCCTAACCCGCCTCCTAAAATAAAAGAGCCTCACAAGAGGCTCTCGAAAAATTCATCGCGTTTACTGTCAGCTGACTTCCGGGAATCGGAAAAAGTATTTGAGTATACGGACTTCATTATTGACGGGGTAGACCAGCCGCCTTCTTCCTGGACGACTTTCTCCGGGATCTGCAGTTTATTAAGCATTACCGAAGCGAACATGTGCCGCAGATCGTGGAAGGAGATATCTATTCCCAGAGGTTCCAGAATCTTCTTATATCTGTGGTAGAGTAAGTTCTGAGTCATCGGCACAAGATATGAATCTTTGCCGGTCTTTTTATATTCCTTATAATTTGGCTGCATCTCTATGAGCTTCATTATATACTTCGGAACTGACTGAGAACGTTTCCTGGTCTCAACTTTGGCGTCCTTCTTCTCCTGCTGGAATCCGTCCACGGTCACAAGCACCTGGTCGACGTAGATCTGACCGTTACGGATAGAAGAACACTTAAAGCCGCGGATCTCAGATAGTGAGAACGATAACCAGATGGACAGCAGGCAGGGCAGCTCGATGTCCGTGCCCTTGATCGCATCGATAACTAACTGCGGATCCGGAAGTTCCTTCGGAGCTCGTTGGACCTTTGGCAGCTTGATGTTCAGGGTCATGTTATATAGCGATTTGAGTGCTGCACTCACGAGTGCCCATTCATTACGGATGGTCTTTGCACTTAATGGATTGCCGGTCTGCCCGTTCGGTCTTTTTATTTCCTTATTGATCTCGATTTGTGCTGCACGATCATCCAGATCCGACAGGTTCATATTCATCAGATCTGGAAATGCGAACTTCCGCATATTCCTGTACCGCGCGATCGTAGTCGGTGAAAGAGTAGCAGACAGATCTATATACTTGTCTATAGCCTGGCCAACTGTGACCTCGGGCTCGTTATCTTCTTTAGGCGGCCTCGTCTTTTTGAAATAGGCGGCCATGTATTCAGCTTCAGCCTTTGTAGGCGCCGTGTATGATCTGTAATGGTTCTTACCGTTTTCGTCTTTATAGTCAAATACCTGGACTCTCCAGTTCCCGGAAGGCAGTTTTTTAGCTTTAGCCATAATATACCTCCTTTCTGAAAAAGGGTATAAAAAAAGTGGGAAAGCGCAGGCGCCCTCCCACATAAAACTTGCGTTTTTGTATACTGCAATTATATTACTACAGGACGCACATTGTGTCAATTATTTTTTTAATAAAATCATAAACGCTTACTAAAACATTATTCTTTTGAAAATAATCCGAATGCTTTATCATCCTTACGTTAACTAACTCATTAAGATTTTTCAATATGTTATCTCGCATGCCACCTGATGTAAGGTTGTTTATCATATAAAGAAGAGTTACGAAATCATTAATTAGTTGATAACTCATACAAGATTTACGTTGGGTTTTTCCAATAGAAGGCACCTTTTGAGATACAAAGGAACTTACTTTCCTATTGGGATTAGTGTTTTCATTTTGCTGCTTGTTCAGCTGACTAAGAAGGCATGTGTTATGGGCTGCAGCGTTTCTTAGAGATTTGATAGCTCTCATAGGATATTCATATGAAACACCTTTTAATGCCCCTGGGTATGCCCCATAGAAGTAGCTATATAGTTTAATAAAATCACCAAAAGATAAAACTTCTATAATATTCCAAATTGCATAGCCATCAGATTCAAGCTTTTCAATTAGATCAGAGTTATAGGACTTTTTCTCATAGATGATTTTGTCGTGTATTTCAGGAAAAGCATTAAATAATCCATCGATAACTTCATATCCGTCACTTTCTGTATCATTGAAATCATTAAGTAGATTAACTTTAACTATATGTTCCAGGTCTACTGTGGCTTGAATAATAAAGTGACGTAAGTGCATATCTAATATAGCCAATTCCACAAGATATGCAAAATCAAGATTTACATATTGACCTTTTTTCTCACCATACTGATATTTTTCAAAAACCTTACAATAAGATTTCAATTTGAAATAATAATTGTTCTTACGTAGATATTCTTTTGCTTGATCTTCTGAAAACAAATCAAAAGTTATTCCTTTTGATTTCATATGTTCAATTTGTTGATCAATAGACAATTTTGTTTTAGGTGCCATAATACTTATACTCCATTCAGGGGTTATTATCTCTACATCCCCAGCTTCTCCTTAAGGCCGTCCTGGAGGACCTTGGAGAGGCAGATGTTTTACTGATATTAGGATATTACCTATTATGATATACTCCTACGCATCTGCCGATGATTCGGATCTGATCCAGTGTAGTTGCAACAGGTGGATAATCCGCGTTGCAGGGCGTAAGAATCACATTATTGTCATTCACATAGATCTTCTTCAAAGAAGCCTCGCTGGTAAGCAGCAACTCCACGGCATAAATATCTCCATCTGCAAAGTGATCACCCTTCTTAATGAAAGCATAGTCACCATCATAGATGTGAGCTCCTATCATAGAGTCCCCAGTAACCTTCAAAGCAAAGTCCGCATCGATATGAGTTGCCAGGTCAAAGCTGCCCAGGAAGTCATCAGCACAATACACACCATCTCCGGCGCACACGGTTCCTATAATAGGAAGACCGTGAAGAGGCGAAGAATCATCTTCTGTAGATCCCATCAGATCTCCAGGTTTCATGCCTAATACCTTCGCAAATAATTCAAGTTTGCTTTGTGAGAGATCCACCTTACCTTTCTCGATTTTAGCGATCATACTTTTATCAGTATAGCCTGTTAAATCCGCAAGCTTCTGCTGGGATAAATGAAGTTCTAATCTTCTTTTTTTAATGTTCTCATATAATTTAACCATTCTTCTGTCTCCATTTCTTAACTGGGTATTGTCATATTAGCACATAGTGTAAAAAAATTCAACATTTTTATAAAAAATAGTTGACACGCGTTCAACAAGGTGATAATATCGAGATGGTTGAATTAAATGCCACATTTTGAAAGAAAGGAGATACCATAATGGTAAGGCTTGAGGTCTTAAAAGATAGAATGGACGATAGCGGAATGACAATGACCGCAATAGCAAATAAGTCTGGCATTTCAAGAGTGACACTTTATAACAAGTTAGATGGTAGAGGCGAGTTCAAAGTAAGTGAGATATCAGCCCTTTGCAGGGTTTTGCATATGTCCGACTTAGAACGAGACTCTATTTTTTTTAACGATTAGGTTGAATTAAATTCCACATGCTGTTATAAACTACGTTTACAACAGGAAGATTCCTCTTGACAGAGGAATCTAAAGAACCATAGGAGGATAAGGAAATGAACAAAACAAGAAGAAAGAAACTTGAAGAGGCAAAATATCTTTTGCTGAAAGCATCCGAGATTATAACGGAATGCTATGAAGAGGAGGACGAAGCTTATGAGAATCTCCCGGAGAGTCTCCAGGACTCCGAACGCGGTGAAGCCATGCAGGAGTACATCGAAGCTATGACGGACGCCATAGAAGAGATCGACGATATCAGAGAGGATCTCGGCAGGATCGTCGATGAGGACATGTAATGAGGGTGAACATGGGAAAAATCAAAGTTATCATTAAACGTCCGGATGAGAAGATAGGACACATTACATGGGTATCACCCACGCTGGAGAATCTTCAGAAGCATGTTGACGGATACATCGAAGCTGTGAGATTCGGAGACATGATCATACTTTGCGATGAAGAGGGAAGACTTAAGAATAAACCATATAACTGTCAAATCGGCAGAACTTCCTTCGTAGGGACCATCGTAGCTGTCGGATCCGACGGCGAAGAGTTCGCAGATGTCCCTATGGATATTACCGGATGGAAGTTCCTGCTGAAATAGGAGGGCTGAAAATGGAACTTATAGGAGTTGAAGAGGTAATGGCAATCACGCGCCTCGGAAGAGCAAAAGTGACAAGACTTCTTAACGATAAAACGTGCCCGATAGTTCCCAGGACAAAAGGAGAACCCTACCTCATAGATCGGAAGGCCTTTATGGACTGGTTCGAGGCACGGTGCTACATGAAGAAAAAGTAGGTGAGGATATGAGTATCACAGAACAGATTTTGATCTTTATATGGAAAACAGCCTGGGCATGGATACCGTTCTTCGGGATCCTGGGAGCTGCAGGGATATATGAAATGAAGAAAGGGATAAAGTAATGCTTATTCAGAAAGAACCTACTGACAGTGAAATGATAGAGATCCAGGGATATGAAGGCATAACATTGGTCATGGATTACCTGGATGACATAGTTATAAAGATGATAAAAGCCGGAGCGGACTACTCTAAACTTATAGCCCACCTGGCTAATGATTACTGCACCCTCAGAAACAGGATACTGACTAAGGCTGCTGAAGAGGGTGTGGATGTATTTCCGCACGAGCCGGAAGAACAGATCGAAGGTCAGACGGAGATAACTCTCGAACCGAACGGAAGCTACAGCTTCAAAGTGAGCGATCCTGAAGAGGGAGGGAAAAACGGATGATACTTACGCCTAAAGAGAAAGAAAAGAAGAAAAAATATGTTGAGATCCTCCGTGATGCTTTTACGTTTGATGAAAGAAGCGGAGTAGTCGATATGCGGTACGAAGTAATAGACATGCCGGATGTGTACGAGGAGAATGTTAAGGTGTTCTTTGAAGGCGGAGGGCTCCGAAGAGTAAATGTGACAGGAGACTCGTGCCAGGGAATGTATATCGACATCGGCAGGGCGGTGTACGGCTGATGAGCTGCATTTGCCCGGAGTGTGGAGCTGAGAACTTCAAAGTCGGGAAGATCTGCAGCAAGACCGGTAAGACTGTATGTATAGACTGCTGCAGGAAGTGCGAGAACTACTTCTTTAATGATGCATATTTCGCTCATGGCTGCCGGTATGGCGTTCATGAATGGCATACAAGCATTACTGAAGAGGAAGCCAGGTTGAACAGAATCAGATCCCGAATAGAAGATAAGATTCAGCTTCAGGAGAGGATCCTTAACAGAGGCTATCGCAACGACAGGAAGATCGCTAACAGAATAGAAGGCGAGATCACACGCCTGAGATATGAGGCATCAAAAATCCAGGCTGAAATGGCATTATAACGATATAAAGCAGGGCCCGGCTCAGCTGGAAGAGAAAACTAAATAAATACGCGATTTGACTCAATCTTATTAACAAATCATAACCAATGAATCATATAGAAAGGAGGAATCTCGTCCTTTGCATGATGAATTGGACATTGCTTCATAATGGGCCCTGCTTAATATACCAGATAGCCGATGGACGCATCGGAGGGAGACACAAATTGTACGATGGCTGGAAAAGTCTCGAAGCGGGTGGGAGGCCACGTATCCGGAGGAGGGAAAAGGTATGAAGATAACTAAAGAAGAAGCATATAACATGTTTTATAATGCAATTCCCATACTGGATCTGAATGAGGAACCGATAGAGACGGTTGGAGGAGTATACATTCCTAAAAGAATGATCCTGGACTGTAGAAAAGGTAAAACACCGGTCAATAAAATAGAGTTTTCTGGTGGGGAAGTTGTCTTTGAAAAGGTACATCATGGGCATTGGCTTTGGTCTCCCAAAGCCACAGATGGAACTTTGAGCGGTTGTTGCAGCAATTGCTCATTCAGTCATGTTTTTATGGGTGGTCACACTGCTCAATATAGATATTGTCCAAAATGCGGAGCAAAGATGGAGATATCATCTGAAGAGGAAAGCGAGGGATAAAGGTGACGACAGCAGCGAAGCATAGAAGAAGATCAAGACGCAGCCATAAGGATATGGCTTGGGCAAACAGTTTTAGAAAAACTGCGTTCAAAAGAGAAAATGACAAAACCAGATCCAACGGGATCAAGTCGTGGATACAGACTATCGTGAAAAAGGCCAAGAAGCCTGAAGAGGAGTCTGCGGATCATGAGTGAATATAAAATATGTGAAGTCTGCGGGATCAAATATTTCGTGGATCCAAGAAAGAAACGTGGCAGGAAGAAGCAATTGCCCGTTTGCAGCGACCATTGCAGAAGCTTATACATCAGCAGAACGGCTGCCGGCCTTCCTGTCAACAATGAAGAGGCAAAGCCTGAAAAATGGAAACGCGGGGCAAATAAAAAACCTCAGGGACCCGCACCAAAGCGAACAAAGGAAGGCAATCTGGTATTCAACAGCAAAGACTTCAGATGCGACCGTAAGGACTGCATATATAGATCTAATTCTACTAATACATATGGAGGCTGCGACTATATTCTGATAACAGGACATGCAAGATCACTCATATGTACTGTGGAGGACTGTATAGAGTATAAGCCGGGGAAACGGCAGCCAGTACAGCCTATGTAAGGTTATAACGGGTCTTTCAATTCTTCCCGTTATAATATAAGTTCATTTTTTTGGTCCCCTTTGGAAAAAGCCGGCGCTGAAATATGCGCCGGCAAAACCCTAAGGGACGTGGCGCTCGGTAGTGAGCATTAAAACTTGATAAGAGTATTAATAACTTGACATATGAAGCGATCATACAAAGCCATCCGTGAGGTCTGCGTGGCGGGTAAGACCATCGATGTGACTCTGAAACTGAGTTCAGGGATTCATACGGAGAGGCGCAAGCAAAAAAAGAATATAACCAGGGAGAAGGTTCGTGAGAACAATGACAGGATCGCTGCCAAGAATTTAGCCAGGCTTTTGAATGCGAACTTCCGGGAGGACGACATGCATGTGACACTCACATACAAAGAAGCTCCATCTCAGGATCAGGCTAAGAAGGATCGTGCAGCCTTCATCCGGAAGCTGAGGAAGATCGCTCCGGATCTGAAGTATGTGGCTGTAACAGAATGGGAGCACACAAGGATCCATCATCACATCGTCCTTTCAGGCTGCACTCTGGATCAGATAGATGAACTGTGGCAGGACAAAGGCTATGTGAAAGCCAGCCTCCTTGATCACACCGGTGAATATTCGCAGCTGGCAGACTACCTTATCAAGGAAACAACAAGGACGTTCAGGCACCAGGATTCGGCGTATAAGCGCCGTTATTCCTGCTCTGGCAATCTTGTACGTCCTGTTGTTAAACGCGAAGAGATAAGCATTTCAGACCTCTTCGAGGATCCTGAACCGATATCCGGATACTATATCCCGAAGGACAGTATCAGAAGATATGAACATCCTGTAACAGGGATAGAGCATCTTGAGTATGTTATGGTCGCCCTGGGCGAACCGAGAAGATATAAAGCATGGCCAAGAGGAAAGGCTGTGAGGGCAACTGAATACTTCAGGCCAAATTATGATGAAAGCCAGGAAGATATATTCGACCTGGTAGATTTTTAATGGAGGTGGATGTTGAGAGATTATCAGAGGCAGACTAACAATCCATACCGCCTCGACCATGAACTGTGGATGCAGACTCTATGGTTGATAAGACGATATGACCGCCTTATAGAGGAATACAATTTAAGGATAGACGAGGGGATGGGTCCGGATCCGGAAAGCTTGCCGGCAGGCAAGTCGAACAGGACGGGGGACCCGACTAGCTTAAGAGCAATGAAGCTGGCAGAGATATCAAAACAGATCATGGCTATAGATAAGGCTAAGCTGACGATACCTGAAGAATACATGAATGGCGTGTGGAACAACATAATAACCACATCGCCGTATCCCAGAGATGCGGATCCGAGGACGTATGGGACCTACAAAGCGCGGTTTGTGTACGCTGTGGCTAAGAATATGGAGTGGATATAATCCGCCATCCCAGGGAAAAATAAAAGTGTTATTATGGTAGTGTGAGAATTTGGCAAGAGTTTTCATTTCCAACCCACCTCCAATGGGATCAAAGAGGGCCTTCACTACCATATGAAGGCCTATTTGATTGAAAGGAGCGAAATATGAACGAGTGGGATGGATATAAGCAGATCGAGCACGTAGGAGTCTGTGGACGCAAGGAAAGAACCGGAGAGACGCTGCAGCTCAATTTAGTATCCTGGTATGACAGACAACCGGTATATGACCTGAGGAGACATTCTCATGACGGCAAACCAATGAAGGGGATGACCCTGACAAAGAGCGAACTGCTGTGTCTGGGCGATCTAATCGATATGCTTAGGAGCGAATAAAAACAAAAAGCATATAATAAACAAGACAGAAGAGCAGCCGAGGAGCTGCTCTTCCTTTTGTCAAACATGCGCAGGCGCGCGGATAATGTAGGAAATGTCACGTTGGGATACACATGTAAGCCCGTATCTTCAGGAAATAGGGAGATGGGCCAGAAGAGGACTGAATAATGAAAAGATAGCTGATCAGCTCGGCATAGGAAGTTCTACGTTCAGAAAGTATATGAAAGAGCATCCGGAGCTGAAAGCCATACTGATAAAAGAACGACAGGAAGCTGAGAGGATTAAGGAGAAGGCCCTGAGAGCAAATGATACCCCGGGAGTAAAAGGCCGGGCGGTATCAAGTACCGGGGCCCTCGGAATAGGACCGGGGCTTCATGTAAGACCCGACCAGCAAGGCACCCACCGTACCGCATTTGAACGTAATAAAAAGAAAATCTATGCTACTCAGGATGTATGCGGCATATGCGGTAAGCCGGTAGATAAGAGACTGAAGTATCCGCATCCTTTGTCACCGTGTATAGACCATATCATTCCAATAGCCCGAGGGGGCCATCCGTCAGCGATAGAGAATCTTCAGCTGGCCCACTGGTCCTGCAACAGGCAGAAGTCAGACAAAACTTCAATCGATATTGAATCATCTGCTAAGGGCGATATCATATCAAACAGAATTTTACCGCACTCCCTTGATTGGAGTGCATACAGAGCAAAAGGTGACTGACGGGGGGATACCCTCCCCGGGGCGGGGTCGGCTGAACTTCACGCCGTCACTACGAAAAAAAACACACGATAGGAAAACGCCTGGCTGAAGAGGCGTATTTTTTTGCCGAAAAGGAGAAACGAGATGCCGGATCTGAAAGGCATGGCTTACCTGAGAAGAAAACTTACACAGAAGGAATCCAGGGTAAACCTCAGATACAAATATTACGAGATGAAGGAAGAGGGTAAAAGACTCAACCCGGTAGTACCTATAGAACTCAGAGGGTACTATTCAGCTGTAATGGGTTGGAGCGCCAAGGCTGTGGATAGCCTTGCAGACCGTCTGATCTTCAAAGGCTTTAAGGATGACAATCTGGATCTGCAGCAGATTCTGGACATGAATAATCCGGATATCCTGCCTGACAGCGCGATACTTTCCGCCATGATCAGCTCGTGCAGCTTTATTTACATAGCGGACAATGCAGGAGACGTTCCAAGGCTTGAAGTCATCGATGGAGGAAATGCGACAGGAATAATGGATCCTGTCACAGGATTCCTTAGGGAAGGATATGCGGTACTGAAGAGGGATGAGCAGAAAAGACCCATTATGGAGGCTTATTTTACGCCTGGAAAGACGGAATATTACAAAGGCGATAAACTAATCCGTACTGATCTTTCAAGGGCTCCATATCCTCTTTTGGTGCCTATAGTGTATCGTCCTGACGCCAGAAGGCCTTTTGGGCATTCAAGAATAAGCAGGGCCTGCATGAACCTTCAGAGTATGGCAAAGCGTACCCTGGTCAGAATGGATATATCAGCTGACTTCTACTCATATCCTCAGAGATATGCCCTGGGCACATCTCAGGACGCAGATAAGCTGGACACCTGGAAGGCTGCAGTAACTACTATGCTGGAGATTACCAAGGATGATGAAGGTGAGAAGCCTGTTGTCGGTCAGTTCCAGCAGCAGACGATGAGTCCTTATACAGAACAGCTCAGAGCGATAGCTTCCATGTTTGCCGGGGAGACCGGGCTCACCATGGATGACCTGGGATTTGCGACAGATAATCCCAGCTCCGCAGAAGCGATCAAGGCTTCACACGAGAATCTTCGCCTGATGGCAAGAAAGGCGCAGCGCACCTTCGGTACTGGGTTCCTTAATGCTGCATATCTTGCTAGATGCCACCAGGATGACCTTGAGAAGCCGTATACACGTGATGTCTTATATCTCACCAAGCCTAAGTGGGCGCCGGTATTTGAGGCTGACGCATCATCGCTTGGACTCTATGGAGACGGTGTGGCCAAGATAAATCAGGCACTTCCCGGATACTTCGATGAAGAAAAGTTTGAAGACTTAACAGGGATCTGATCATGGAAGACATAGCACCTAAGCTGTATGAAAAAATAGAAAAAGCATTTACCGGGAAAGTAAATCGCAATATGGATATTCGAGCTTTCAAAGAAAAGCTTCGGAATAGCCAGGCTAAACCTGAAGACGTTTCACTATATGCCAGGGCTCTTGGAGAGTGTGCTTCAGCTGCGCTGATCGAGAACATCAGACAGGATGAGCTGCCAGATGGAAAGCTCTACTGGAATATTGCAGAGCGCACAATCAAACCAATCCTGGAACGGGTCCATGGTATGGTGAACGATGCTGCATCAGAGATCCAAAAGCAGATAGACAGTACCAGGAATGTACACCTTAATCCAGTAAGGGCAGAGTTCCCGGAAGAAAGGATAAGAGCTCTTCTTAATGGCCTTATGCAGGCTCTTGAAGAGGCTGAAGAGGATGGCGAAGAAGAAAACCTTTGAAAACATTATAAGCAATCTGCTTGGAGAACCGGTATGCAACCTGTGCCACGCATTCTATGATCAGTACGTGGAAGCTAACGTAAAGTTCAGATCCAGAGCCGGCATGAAGGAGGTCATCATCAGAAGACAGCTCGGTAAGTGCTGCAAATGGTGCGCAGATCTGGCTGGGATTTATACCCCAGAGAATGCTCCCGAAGACATATATAAGCGACATGATAACTGCAAGTGCATGGTTACATACAAGGATGAAGAAGGTTATACAGACGTATGGTCGAAGAAGGAGTTTGAGAGCCAGAGGGAAGCTAGGAAGACAAAAGAAAATAAACTGGCTAAAAGCAATAATCGCACCCTATCGGTAAGGGCAGAAAAGAATGATAAGATTCTAAAAGAATTAATGAATGGGCTAAATAGTTCATTGAAGAAAAGAAATCTTTATGATGATGAAGGGGTATTTATATCAAAGGATTATAGAACTGGTAAGAATTATGATATAATAAAGCCTAGAAGAATATACAAAGATTTGAATAAAACAAATATAGGGAAAGAGGCTTTAAGATTAGTTGAAGAAAATGGCTATAGTGTAGAACTGATATATGGGATGTTTGATAATTATGAGAGCAAAGCACTCGGAACTATAAATCACACTAGCAAATTAATTAAAATATATGTGGACAATACAAAAACAATTAAAGATACTGCAGCTACACTGGTTCATGAAGCAAATCATATAAAAGATTTTGGCGATTGTAAAAAATCCGAATTCTTCTGTGAAATAAAAGCAAGGAAGCATGCTTTGAGGAAAGACCATTTGACACGAAATGAGTTGAGGAGTATAATGAAATGGACAAATGATAATTATTCTCACCTAACTTGGAAAGAGTAAAAATGTTAGATAAAAACAAACAGGAAGAATTTGAAAAGGAAAAAAAATTGTACACCATCTTTTGCAAGGCTATTGAAGGCAAGGAAGTTTTCTGTCCGGAATGTGGAGAAAAGCTTGTAAATCATCGCTCTCATTTATATTGCCGCAATTCAGGTTGCAAGTTTGACTATAAGATAAACTAGTAGGTTTTCATTAAGTATATAGATTCTAAGCACTTTCACGCGAAGGTGCTTTTTATTAGAGGAAGACACGCATAAGATCTAAGGAGAAAATATTATGGCCAAGGACGATTACTATGTGATAGTGTACAAAATATTGGCATATCTATATAGCCAAATTAAAAAAGGCGAGCCCATAGATCCGGAAATGCTTGAGCATGATGGTAGGCTTTTCCAGATTAATGAGAAATACTGGATATACATCATGCAGAATATGATAGATCAAGGTTTCATAAGAGGTCTGGTTCAATCAAGAGCAGGTGGTGGGAATTACATAAAAGGTCAGCTATCGAATTGTGAAATAACGCCTCGAGGGATAGATTATCTCTGTGATAATTCTTTGATGGAAAGAGCAAAACAGTTCCTCAAGGATGTTAAAGATATTACGCCATTCATATAAAAGAAAATACGATTAAGCACTTTCGTACGAAGGTGCTTTTTTATTGGAGAAAGACATGCATAAGATCAAAAAGACGAAAAACGGATATGACATAGAACTGACGCGAGGCGACTATTTTGCAGTCGTGGTCGGAATGAAAGAGGAGGATGGTACTCCGTATGTTCCTGAAGAGGGAGATTCGTTGAGATTCGCCATGAAGCATAATAAGCTCAAGCCGGATGGATCAGACTACACGGATGATGAACCGCTCCTGAACATTCCGATTCCGCTGGACACATGTCTGCTCCAGATTCAGGAAAGCGACACTAAGGAGCTGGCCTTCGGAGAATATGCGTATGATATAGAGCTTACAAAACATGACTCTTTAGAAGGGAGACCAGACACCTTTATAAAAGGCATTTTCAAACTCACAGAGGAGGTAGAGTGATGGAAGGCGAAATGATGACGATGACGATGCTTTCCGGAACGCTATCTCCGGTTGAGGCCGTGATTGGAGAACTGTCACCGACGGGATCCCTTGAAGGTGAGCTCACGATTCCGAAGATAATAGAGCCGGAGACATACCGGGGGACTCACGAGGTGACGCCCTCAGGAGAGGCACAGATCTTAATGACAGCCGAGAAGGTGGTCAAAGAAAATATAGTAATCAATCCGATCCCGTCCAATTATGGTCTTATAACCTGGAACGGATCAAAATTAACAGTATCATGAGGAGAAAAACATGGCACAGAATGTAATTATCAACGAAGTCACTTACCAGAATGTACCCGAGGTAGATATCCCCAAAAGTGGAGGCGGAACTGCCAAGTTCTATGATACATCCGGAGCGAATATAGCATCTGGTGATATACGAAATAATAAAAAGGGATTTGGCGCCAATGGAGAAGTCACCGGAAACATGACCGAAAAATCTGCAGCGTCATATAATCCTTCGACAACGGATCAGGAGATAGCTGCGTCACAGTATCTTGCCGGCAAACAGACCATCAAGGCAGTGACTACAGAGAATTTACTTGCACAGTACATCGCAAAGAACATCGTTGTAAAGGTTGGTTGTGCAGCAGATGATGACTGCATAGCGTCAGTCACAGGGACATTGTCGCAGGCAGTTGTATCCCAGGATGGCACTACCAAGGTATTGAGCATCTCGTAGGAGGTGCGAAATGGCACAGAATATAACATTACTAGGAGCCAGTTACAGTGATGTACCTGCTGTGGATCTTCCAAAAACCGGCGGAGGAACTGCCAGATTCACAGACGCGTCTCCGACTACAGCAGTAGAATCTGACGTAACCCAAGGCAAGATTTTTGTCAAAGCGGATGGATCATTAGGCACAGGCACAAATCAGGGAGGCGGATCCAGTGGCTTAAAAGTAGCGACTGCAATAACTACATTAGATGCAGCCTCAAACACGATCAGTTTTACGGGTTTACAAGGAGAGCCAACATCATTCGCAGTGATCTCCATGGATGGTCTGACAACAGAAGCATATCCATATAAGACTGCGGCGGTAGTATTTGACGGAATGGATCTGCACGGCCAGACCATAACAAACACATCGAATGCACAGGTATCATATGACGGATCCAATTTCAGCAAGAACTATTCGAATGGCACACTGACGATCACAGGAGCCACATATTTCCAGGCAAATGAGTATAAGCTCGTCTACACATACGGGGGCGGTGCTGATACGGAAGATGTGCAGGTCGGATCCGGAGCGACATCGATCACATTCACAGGACTTGAGGACGAACCCACATACTTCTCCTGCATATTCAAATCAAACTTCAGTTCATCATACGGCTACCAGCGAGTCATAGCTGTTGTATATGACGGTAATGATATATATGGACTGGAGATGGATTCGGAGGCGAAATATTCGGATGCACATTGGTCATACTCATATTCAAACGGCTCACTAACTATATCTTCAGACGGAACGAATGCGGGAGGATATTTCCATCAACCTGGGTATTATCAACTGACATATGCTATAGATTCAGGCGGCGGGAACTATCAGACAAAAACAGTAACGCCTACCACTTCAATTCAGAACGTGACTGCAGACAGTCAGTATGATGCACTCAAAAAGGTAGTGGTAAATCCCATTCCCAGTCAGTACATTATACCGAGCGGGAGCCAAAACATTTCGAGCAATGGTGCCTACGATATAAGTTCGCTCGCATCGGTGATTGTAAACGTTCCTACTGGAGGCGGAGAAGTAAATATTGAAACAAAGTCTGTGACCAATTCCAGCGATCAGGCCACATCTATTCAGTTTACCGGACTAAGCGGTCAGCCTAAAGCTTTCTTCGTAAGGCTAACATCTCAGTTAACAAGGTCAAGCAGCTATTCATACTACTATATAACAGCCATGAGCTATGATGGAACCAACCACAGAGGAAACTACTATCGAAGGTCAAACGGTACGTTCTATAATGATACGACACATTACTCGCATTCGTATTCAAACGGAACGCTTACCATATCATCATCGGCAGGCAGAGGAAGCGCAGGAGGATCTTTCTATAACGGAACGTATGAGTTGATTGCTATATATTAAATGGAGTGAGGGTGGATTCTGATGGCAGAACTCAGAAAAGGCAGTCAGATACCGACGAGATCGGTAGTGCTGCCGTATACTGTCAGTTACGGCCCTGACGCCATAAAAACATATAATACTACCGGGAGGAAAGCTCTTCCCTGGCAGGAAGAACAAATCAAAAATATAATGGCCGTAAATGGAGCAGACGAATGGCTGCACACCAGTTACGGCCTTGCTGTACCCAGACAAAACGGTAAAAATGAAGTAGTGACCATGCGCGAGCTTGAAGGGCTGAAGAGGGGAGAAAGGATCCTCCACACAGCTCATAAGACATCAACAGCACACGCGGCCTGGGACAGGCTTCTGAGGTTGGTAGATCTGGCCAAGATGCCGATTAAGTCCTCGTACAAGGCGATGGGAAAGGAGCACATCGAAATCTTTGACGGAGGGCTGGTAGAGTTCAGGACCAGAACCGCCACAGGAGGCCTTGGAGAGAGCTATGACCTTATTATAATAGACGAAGCGCAGGAATACCGAACAGACCATGAAAGCGCGCTGAAATACGTCATTTCGGCTTCAGAGAACCCACAGACCATATATACGGGAACGCCTCCGACACCGGTGAGCTCCGGAACAGTATTTGCAAACTTCCGTCAGAAGACATTATCCGGTGAGAAGATAAACTCCGGTTGGAGTGAGTGGTCCGTATCAGAACAGCATGATCCATATGACAAAGATGCATGGTACATGACTAATCCATCATTGGGATACTTCCTGAAGGAACGAACGATCCTGGACGAAGTCGGAGATGAGATCCTTGATTTTAATATCCAGCGACTGGGTTTGTGGTCAACATATAATCTGAAGAGCGCTATATCAGAAGCTGAATGGCGCGACATACAGGAAGATAAAGTTCCAGATCTGAAGGGAAAACTCTATGCCGGCATCAAATTCGGACATGATGGAGAGAATGTGGCTATGTCCGTAGCAGTGAGGACTCAGGATGGCAGGGTATTTGTAGAGGCTATAGACTGCAGATCTGTAAGGATGGGAGTCAACTGGATCGTGGACTTCCTGAAGAGGGCAGATATCAAAGATATAGTCGTAGACGGTAAAAAAGGTCAGCAGTTACTTATAGATGCCATGAAAGATTACGGAGTCCATAAACAGGCGATACTGCCGACTGTAGCTGAGATTGTTGCTGCGAATGCTGCTTTCGAGCAGGGAATATATGATCACACGTTATGTCATAAGGGTCAGCCGTCTCTGGTACAGGCAATATCTAACTGTGAGAAAAGAGCGATTGGATCCAGAGGAGGATTTGGGTTTGCAGCTCAGCGTGAAGGGATAGAGATAGCGCTCATGGACAGCGTTATACTGGCGTTCTGGCGGTGTCATTCCACCAAGGAACGAAAGAAACAAAGAAACAGTTATTAAAGAGGACATCAAAGGCGATGTCCTTTTTGATTATAAAACTACGTACACTCTACGGTTAAAGAGGAAAGGAGAAACAATGGAATTTACAGCTATTACCACACAGGAGGAGTTTGATCAGAGAATCGGGGAGCGCCTTAAGAGAGAAAGAGAAAGCATCGAAAACAAATATAAGGACTACGATGATCTGAAGACAAAAAACTCGGAAAAAGATGCAAAGATAGGAGAACTTGAGAAGCAGCTTCGTGATGCCAAGGCAGAACACGAACAGGCTATTGCAGAAAAGGATGCCAAGATCAAGGGTTACGAGTCCGACTCGGTAAAAACGCGAATTGCCCGTGAGATGGGGCTGTCTTTTGAAGCCATCGACTTTATAAGCGGCGATGATGAAGAGGCTATCAGGAAGAGTGCTACTACATTCAAAGCATATGTGGATAAGGCTAAAGGACCTGCGCCATCTTTCACACCGGAAGGTGAAGGCGCATCAAAAAACAAAGACGCCGGCTATAAAAATATGCTGGCAGGCATGAAAGGAGAAGAATAATCATGGCCACAAACAGAGGAACAATGTTTGATCCTGTAGTAGTTACGGATCTGATCAACAAAGTAAAGGGTCATTCCTCCCTTGCAAAGCTCTCTCAGGCAGAGCCCGTTGCTTTCAACGGCAATAAGGAATTTCAGTTCTCGATGGACAGTGAAGTGGATATCGTAGGAGAAGGCGGAGCCAAGTCAGAAGGCGGCATCGCTCTTACTCCGAAGACCATCATCCCCATCAAGTTTGAGTATGGTGCCAGAGTATCTGATGAGTTCATGATCGCTACAGAAGAGGAGAAGATCGAGATCCTCAAGGCATTCAACGAAGGCTTTGCAAAGAAAGCTGCAAGAGGTCTTGATATCGCAGCATTCCATGGACTTAATCCCAGAACAGGCGCAGCTTCAACAGTAGTTGGAGAGAACTGCTTCGATGAGCAGGTGGATCTTACAGTAGTTTATGATGCTACTAACCCGGACGGTAACGTTGAAGATGCAATCGCACTCTTTGACGACAGCGATATCGATGTAACAGGTATTGCCATGGCGCCGGCATTCAGATCGGCTCTTGCTGCTATGAAAGATTCCAGAGGAGGGAAACTTTATCCGGATCTTGCATGGGGAAAGAATCCCGGAACCATTAATGGACTTGCAGTCGATGTTAACAGCACTGTGAAGTTCGGAGAGAACACAGTCGATAAGGCGATCATCGGTGACTTCGAGAGCTGCTTCAAATGGGGATTTGCGAAGGAGATACCTCTCAAGGTAATCGAATACGGCGATCCTGATAACTCCGGATATGACCTTGCGGGACACAATCAGGTCTATCTGAGAGCAGAGGTCTATATGGGCTGGGCGATCCTTGAACCCGGTGCTTTCGCAATCATCGGAGACGGAGCTTCCGGAGAAACCGGTGAGACCGGCGAGACTGGTGAGACCAATTTACATTTGTGATAAAAACTTCGGTAGAGGGAGAATATCATGAGATACCGCAATAAGAAGACTGGATCAGAAATCGAACTAAACAGTCGCATTATTGGAGGCGGGTGGGAGCCCGTCTCCAAAAATGTTAAAAAGGTCGAATCTGAAAAATCCAAAAAAACGACAAAGGCCAAGAAGGGAAAGAAGTAATCATGAGCGCATTTGCAACAACACAGGACCTTATAGATTTATGGAGACCATTGACAACAGAAGAAGAGGACAGAGCTGAAAATCTTCTGATCATAGTATCTGATGAACTCCGGCTGAGAGCAAACGATGTCGGAAAAGATTTAGATCAGATGATAGAAGACACTCCGGCTCTGGCAAGCGTAGCCAGATCCGTGACCTGTGATGTCGTTGCAAGAGTCCTTATGACTTCGACCAGTCAGGAACCTACGACTCAGTTTAGCCAGTCCGCATTAGGGTACTCCGTATCCGGAACATATCTTGTCCCCGGAGGAGGATTATTCATTAAGAAAAACGAACTGGCCAGACTGGGACTGAAGAGGCAAAAGATAGGAGGCATAAGCATGTTCCGACCTGAATCCCCGGAGGATATCAGATGAGGATCCTTGTGGCTGTTCCAACGTATGAAAACATTTGTCCTGAAACATTCAAATCCATCTATGACCTCGACAAAGACGGTCATCAGGTGGATTTTGAGTTCGTTAAAGGCTACGATTGTCCGACGGCCAGGAATAATATAGCAAAAAAGGCGATTGAAGGCGGTTATGACTATGTTTTGTATGTCGACAGCGATGTAATCGTACCAAAGGATACTGTAAGACTTCTCACGGATCCCTTCAGCAATATAGTGCTAGGTTGCTGTCCAAGAAAGAACAATACGGACGGCAGGATAGAAATATATCATACAGGGACGTTCAGCTTTACGAAGCCATATACTTATAACACACTTCCGAACAATGACCGGATAGTGGTCAAAGGCGGTGGCTTTGCATGTGCAATGATCAATGTATCGGTATTCAAGCTTCTTCCGTTCCCCTGGTTCAGATATGTGACTTACGAAGACGGATCTTCACTTAGTGAAGATCTGTTTTTCTGTTTGAGAGCTGCAGAATCAGGGTTCGTAATAGAAGCTGACACAAGAGTAAGGTGTGGGCATATGGCCAGATATTTTCAATGGTAGGAGGAGAGATGAAAGGAATTACTATTCAGCTCCAGGTAAAAACAGAAACAGGAAGGGATGACTTCAACGCTCCTATCTATAGCGAGGAGTGGGTAGACGTCGAAAACGTCCTTGTGGCACCGGTGTCTACTACGGATGCCATCGAACTGTTAAATCTTACAGGAAAGAAGGCCGAGTATCAGCTTGGAATCCCTAAAGGTGATATGCATACATGGGAAGATTGCAAAGTAAGGTTTTTCGGCAAGACGTGGCAGTCTATAGGATTCCCTGAAGAGGGCATTGAGAGTCTCATCCCATTATCCTGGAATAAGAAAGTGACGGTTGAACGTTATGAGTAAGGTGAAGTTTAAACTTAACTATAAGGGAGTAAGAGGACTTCTTCTTTCATCGGAGATGCTTGGAGTAGTTGCTGAATATGCAAATGGCATCCAGCAGAGAGCTGGTGACGGTTATGAAGTATCAGTTTATCCCTCTGGTAAAACCCGAGTCAATGCTTCCGTTCGTGCTGTCACAGACAAAGCAATCAAGGACAACCTTGAAAATAATACACTTCTTAAGGCGGTGAGATGATGATCGAAAAAGTCATACTTAACTACTTGAATGAAAATTTAAATGTGCCGGTATTCATGGAACGCCCTGAGGAGGATGTAGGAGAGTTTGTGGTCATAGAGAAGACTGGATCCAGAAGAATAAATCATATAGACAGAGCAACTTTTGCACTTCAGAGCTTCGGCAATACTTTACAAAGAGCAGCTGAAATCAATGAGGACGTAAAGGCTGTTATGGATACTTTGATAACACTTCCGGGTGTTTCGAGATCACAACTCAACTCCGACTATAACTATACCGACACACAGAAAAAAAGATACCGCTATCAAGCGGTGTACGATATCACCCATTATTGAGGAGGAATGAATAATGGCACAGACAGTAACTAATGTAACAACCGGCAAGCCGGCAGTGGGTGGGGCAATCTACAGAGCTCCTCTTGGGACCACACTCCCCACTTCAGCCAGCGCTGAGCTTGATGAAGCCTTTGTTTCCCTTGGATATATATCCGAGGACGGTCTCACCAACGAGAACAGCGTTGAGACTGAAGAAGTGAAGGCATGGGGCGGTGACACAGTCCTCACCTCACAGACCGGCAAGACAGACACCTTCTCTGCTACATTCATCGAGGCACTCAATGTTGAAGTGCTGAAGATGGTATACGGAGATGCTAACGTATCCGGAACACTTGCAGCCGGTATCACAGTAAGAGCTAACAGCGTAGAAGCCGGTGGCGCTTGCTATGTAGTAGATCAGGTAATGAGAGAAGGCGCTTTAAAGCGTATAGTAATCGCAAACGGCAAACTCTCAGAGCTTGGCGAGATCTCCTATAATGACAGTGATGCGGTAGGCTATGAGGTAACTCTCACAGCACTTCCCGGATTCTCTGATGGAGACACTCACAAAGAGTACATCGTAAAATCAGCTTAATTGAACGGGGCCCCCTGGGCCCCTTCGTTTTGTTGGAGGTACAAATGACAGAAGGAAAGACAAAAAGCGGATTCGCATATGTGATAGATGATGATGTCAGAGATGACATGGAACTCCTCGAAGGATTCATAGCACTGGACAATGGAGATATGACATCGCTCCCTCAGTGCATCACATCCTTATTAGGGGATGAACAGAAGAGAGCTCTGTACGATCACTGCAGAAGCGAGAAGACAGGGCGTGTAAGCGCAAAAAAGGTCATGGCTGAAGTCGGCGAGATCCTGAATGATGTTCGAGATGAAGTAAAAAACTGATAGTCCTTGCCAGTATGGTAGCGACTGGCGAGGATGACCTTATATGCGACTTTGCCGAAGTGTATCACGTATACGACTGGCGAAGTATTCCAGTAAAACTGGCAGCAACGCTTGCTGCAGGGCTACCGGATAACAGCAGAAGCATTGGACGTCTTGTAGGGTTGCCCTGTGGGATGGATACTTTGCTTCTTGCGGCGATTGCAGACAGATTGAGCCTACTTGTATGGTCTAAGACGAAAAACGCTCAAAAGGGCAGAAAACGGCCTCAGATGATAACAGATGGCTTACTTAAGAAATCAGATAAGAAAGACATTGAAGCCTTCAGCGACGTTGACTCATTCGAGGCAGCACGCAGGAGGTTTTTTAAGGAGTAAAAGATGGCTATTGAGTTAGGTCAGGCGTATGTTCAGATCATGCCATCTGCAAAAGGCATCGGTAAGAGCACCGAGGGTATTCTTAGCAATGAACTCGGCTCAGCTGGTACTGGAGCGGGTGAAGCCGTTGGTAAAAACTTAATAAGCGGTATCAAGAAAATGATAGCTGCAGCTGGTATTGGCAAGATCCTGAAGGACAGCATCATGGAAGGGGCGAATCTTGAGCAGTCTCTGGGAGGAGTAGAGGCCATATTCGGAGACGCAGCAGATAAGGTAAAAGCTAATGCTAAAGCCGCCTTCCAGACCGCAGGCGTAAGTGCTAACGAGTATATGGAAGGCGTTACATCTTTTGCAGCATCGTTGCTGTCAAGCACCGGGAACAATACCCAGCTTGCTGCTGATGTGGCAGATAAGGCTTTCCGTGACATGAGCGATAATGCAAACCGGTTTGGTACTGATATGGCGTCGATCCAGAATGCATATCAGGGCTTTGCCAAGCAAAACTATACTATGTTGGACAACCTGAAGCTTGGATATGGCGGCACTAAGACAGAAATGGAGCGCCTGCTTAAAGATGCTCAGGAGATATCCGGAGTTGAGTATAACATAGACAACCTAGCAGATGTATACACCGCTATAGGAGTTATTCAGGATAAACTGAACGTTACTGGTACTACAGCAAAAGAAGCAGCGACAACATTCAGCGGGTCCTTTAATATGATGAGAGCATCAGCCAAAAATTTAATGGGGGATATCGCTTTGGGTGAGGATATCGGACCTGCGCTTCAGGCACTTACAAGTTCTATGCTGTCGTTCTCAACGAATGCGCTTAGGTTAGTAGGCAATATCATTACCGGCCTGCCCGAAGTGATATCATATGCTATCCCAACGATTATTTCTACATTGCAGACGACTCTGCAGAACATCACATCAACTGTAGCGGCAAGTCTTCCGACTTTTCTGCATGAGTTCCTCCCTAAGGTCCTCGAGTTCACATCAAATCTCAGGGAACAAGTGGGCAGTTTTATTGATACTGGTATAGAACTGCTTCAAGGGCTTATATCCGGAATGATAGCGAGCATTCCCGATTTGCTTGCGAATATTCCGAAGATAATCACTAACATTGCAGGACTGGTCAATGATAATATCCCTAAACTCATCAAAGCCGGCATCACCATGATCATCAACATGGCAAAAGGCCTCTGGGATAATCGTCAGGAGATAATAAAGAACTTGGGGAATATTCTTCTGGCATTGGTCAGCGCAATCGGAGCAGTTAACTGGATCGGACTTGGTAAGAATATCATCACATTCATTGGAAATGGCGTTAAAAATCTCGCTACAAGTTTACCTACTACACTGAAAGAGATAGCTTCAAACGCAGTAGATTATGTCAAAAATATAAATTGGCTTCAATTAGGTAAAGATATCATAACTGGTATAGTCAACGGAATTAGTTCTGTGGGCAGTCTTATCAAAGATATGCTTATGGGATTGGCATCAAGCGCACTAGGGGCAGTTAAGAGCTTTCTTGGAATAGGTTCACCTTCCAAGGTATTTGCTAAGGAAGTAGGCCAGTGGATCCCAGCAGGTATCGCTTCGGGTATCGAAAAAAATGCCGGATCAGTAACGGGAGCTATGGATGATATAGTGGAAATGACTACGGGAAGTATGACGAGCAGTATGATGCTGGATATGGCAAATGGAATCAGCTCCGAAGCCGGAACAGGCGTGTCTAATGAGGATAGGATTGTTATGGCTATAGTAAAAGCGCTTTCAGAACTGAATCTGGTTTCTTCTGTTAATATTGACGGTAAAGAGTTAGCGAGAGCAACAGCACCGTTTATGCAGAATGAGCTTGACCAGATAGGCACAAGGACAAACCGCAAGTTGGGATTTATTTAAGGAGGCATCATGGACAGAACAGATCTACCAGTTGAAGCTGTGAAAATAAATGGGTCATATATAGAAGATCTGATACCTGGGTACACGACTGTGATCACCTCCGGAAGAGAAGCTCTTGAAGCTGAAGTGGAGTGGTATGATAGCACCGGATCAGATGGAGGAAAAATACGAAGGGATAGAAAGCCTTCAAGAATTATAAATATTAAATTCTTTTTGCATGGGGATTCCATCCCGGATATGAGATCCAAATTAAGAGAACTTAACAAGATCCTTGATAAAAGAGAAGCTGAGTTCATCTTCAACGATGAGCCAGACTGTTTTTTTATGGGAAAGCCAATAATCGGAAATGATTTTTCGGATTACAAAAATGCTTGTAGGGGAACCTGGTCTGTTCTTTGCGAGGATCCATACAAATATTCAGTCAACGAATCAACTGTACCACTTACTACGAGGACAGATACCATAATCGACGAGGAAGGGAATGAAACAAATGTAACTTCTTTTGTATTTGCAGAACAGAACGACGGTTGCAAGGCATATCCTACTTTTGAAATCGATTTTGCCGAAGACGAGTCTTCCTCTGGAGCGGTTGGATCAAATGCAGATTGCGGTTATGTACTTTTTGCAAAAGGCGGCACAGATTATTCCATTCAGATTGGCGACGATGAAGAGGTGGATATCGTAACGAGCACGAGAGTCAATCAGGACTTTTCAAAGGGTTTAGGTGGCTTTGCGGCTGCTAATTCAATAACACCGTTCCGGTCGAGCTATGCTCACCAGGGTACTATTAAATATCAAAGCACTTCCTCTCAGGGTGTTGGACTCAAGGCATCATCATATGGGACAGTAGTAGCAGACAAATACTATGGGCCTTTTGTTGTAAAAGACTTAGGTTATGATATGACCGGAAATTTTAAACTTACATGGAGGCAAGTCCTTGCATGCGCCTCAGATGCTGCTGTGGGAAAGACTCAGAGAGGTTCATTTTGGATCTATTTGTTGGATGCTTCAAATACACCCATATACGGCTTTGGCATAAACAAAAAAACATCTACTAAACTTAGGGCGACTCCATATTGTTATACACAGGAGAATGGACTGATTGCACTGAGGAATATAGATGTCTCATATACAGGTGATTATGGATATAAAAGCAGCAATGACACCGTTGGCAGAAGGAAAACAAGCTATATACAGCGTTATCAGGAAGATGGCAGATGGAGAGTGGCAATGATGGGCTGTGATGGTTCCTCGGCGGACATTGGTGATGGAACAGAAGCCAAAACAGTAAGAAAGATAGCTTTTTATTTCGGCAAGTATGGGGAGAAAGCATTTAAGTCTAATAGGGTAACTAATGTCAAACTTGTTGATGGAGATTTTGACAAGGTAAACACTTTCGGATCCGGAGACAGTGTAACAGTAGACTGTGAAAAGGCAGAGATCATATTAAATGACAAAATATCAAATGATCTGGGCGATTATGGAAACAACTGGGAGGATATGTACCTTGACACAGGGACTAATCTTATTTATGTACAGTTTTCTGACTGGCTCAACCAGAATTATTTGCCAACAGTAACTATGAAATATAGGAGAAGATGGCTATGACGATCTATATAGCTGACAGATTAGGGAAAGTCTTATCTATAGCAAGTACAAATCTTCCAAAGGGAATAAGGATAGTAGACGATTTGATGACAGATGAGGTCAGATCCGGGGTCAAAACTCTCGAACTGGTATTGGCTGCATCAGATAATAATATACGGGAGAGCGCATCAGCCGGCAATTATGTGCTGGCAGAAGGTTCATTATTCATAATATTAAGTTCATCATTCAACACAGAAGAAAAAACCATAAGGCTCTATTGCGAAGATGCAGGACTTGATCTTTTAAACAGGACATGTGGCAAAGTTGCCAAATCGTCAAAGACATTTGAGGAGTGGGTCAATAACACTCTTGGAACATCTGAGGACAGTGGATGGACATATCTGTTTACAACATCGAAGACAGAAACAAAGACGCTAGAATATACTTCCGAGTCTACAGCTACAGAACGACTGCTAAATATCCTTGACTCGTTTGATGCCGAGATGTTTTTTACGTACTTTGTAGACGGGTTGAGAATAACTGAGCGCACTATTAATTTTGCTAAGAAAAGAGGCAATGATCAAGGTCTCAGGCTCTATATTAACAAAGACGTTAAGTCGATAACTCGAAATGATTCCATAGAGAAATTATCAACAGTATGGAAAGTATACGGAAAAGATAATAAGCCGCTTTCAAGCCTTACTGGATACGCCTCGGCTGTGAAAGAATACAGCTCAGGTGATGTAGTAGGTCAGACAAAACTGGAGCATTCCTATGAAGTTGTAGGCGATGAGGTAAGATGCCTGGAGGCTATTAATAAATGGAAGTCTATCCTCGATAAAGATGGTAAGATCGAGCACGTCAGATATACTAACTATACTGCTGCATCATCTGCGATCACATATGCCGTCAGGATGATGGAAAAAGCCGTAGAAACTGAAACTACTTATGAGGTTGAGATGATACGGTTTCCGGACAATATGAGATGCGGGGACAAGATAGCGGTATTAGATGCACATGACAACATCATGCTGGATGCCAGAGTCTTGAGATGGAGCAGAAGTGAATCGCGAGGTTTATCGTCTATAGAGCTTGGAAACTTTGTTACGCTTCAATCCAGTAAGGCAGACGCGACCTTACCGGAGATATCAGTCACACAGACAGCAACCGGAGCAGATATTACGGTTAATGGAGAAACGGTATCTATCGTAAATGGTGCGACCGGAGCGACAGGCCCACAAGGCGAAACAGGAGCAACTGGCGCAGATGGGACATCTATTACGATACTCGGGAGTTATGATTCACTTGCCGAACTGGAGAGGGCTCATCCTACGGGAAACATAGGGGATGCATATATGGTTGCAGGAGACCTATATGTGTGGAACGGCATCTCGTGGGAGAATGTAGGTCAGATACAAGGACCTCAGGGAGAAGTCGGTCCACAAGGGCCACAGGGTGCTACTGGGGAAACTGGAGCAACAGGAGCTACTGGGGCAACTGGGAAGACAGGAGCAACAGGTGCTACCGGGGCAACGGGCTCTACTGGCGCTACAGGAAATACAGGAGCAACTGGAGAAACAGGTCCCCAAGGAGAAACGGGTCCGCAGGGCAGCACTGGCATAACGGGTGCAACGGGGGAGACAGGTGCTACTGGAGCAACAGGTTCCACAGGTGCTACCGGAGCAACAGGTATTGGGATATCATCGATAACAGAATATTACGCAATAAATAATAGCACTACAGCACCAGCTGATAGTGCTTTTTCTACGGGTGTAAAAACGCCTACTGCAACAAACCGATACCTGTGGAATTATGAGCTTATAACATACACAGACACATCTTCAAAAAAACTCGACAAGCACATAGCTGCGGTATATGGCCAAACGGGTGCGACCGGTGGTACAGGTGCGACAGGAGGAACAGGAGATACTGGCAAAGGTATTTCCTCGATAACTGAGTATTATGCTATAAGCAACAGTACAGCAGAACCTGCAGATTCAACATTCGATACTACAGTAAAGACAGTAACAACTACAAACAAATATCTTTGGAACTATGAACTAATAACGTATACAGATAACACTTTTGTAAAGTCTGGTAAAAGAATTATAGGAGTTTATGGTGAGACTGGCGCTACAGGAGCGACTGGAAATACCGGAGCAACAGGAGCGACAGGACAGACAGGGGGGACAGGAGCCACTGGCGCCACTGGTGAGACAGGCCCTCAGGGAGTAACAGGAGCTACCGGGGCAACTGGGGCAACTGGTACTTCAGCCGTAGTATACTTTGTTACGCCTTCTGTATACGCATTGGTAAAAAACATTTCAAATACCTTGACTCCGGCAAGCGTCACATTTACTGCAAAATACAAAACAGGTGCAGGAAATCCTGCTAGTTATTCAGGCAGGTTTATAATTGCAGAATCATCTAACGGAACATCATGGACGAACAAGTATACCAGTTCACAGAATGAGTCCAGCAAGGCTTATACGCCATCTTCATCATCTATTAAGTTCATACGGTGTTCTCTCTATTTGGCAGGTGGAACATCTACACTTTTAGATCAGGAAACCGTTGCGATAGTTAGTGACGGGCCAACAGGTGCTACTGGAAACACAGGGGCGACTGGAGCAACCGGAGCGACTGGGCCAACGGGAGCTACTGGAGACACAGGAGCCACAGGTGAACAAGGTGCAACCGGAGCAACAGGAGCCACAGGAAGTACAGGTGCAGACGCATATACCGTTCTTCTTACGAATGAGAGCCATACTTTCGCCGGATCCACAACAGCGGCGCTCGCTGGGAGCACAACGTGTAATGTTATAGCATATAAGGGAGCGACACAAGTCGCAGCCACTATTGGGACAATAACAGGCAAACCAACTGGTATGACTACATCAATTACTTCCAATGGCACTACATCCGCTTTTTTTACCGTTACAGTAACGACGGCAATGGTTACCCAAAACGGCGTATTAACAATCCCGGTAACGGTAGACGGAAAAACGTTCTCAAAGAAATTCACATACTCTTTAGCCCTTACAGGAGCCACTGGGAGTACTGGATCTACAGGAGAAACAGGATCTACAGGAGCCACTGGAGCCACTGGTGAGACAGGCCCTCGAGGAGAAGATGGAGTTTCCGTGCAATCTGTTACCCCATACTATATTCTTGCAACGAGTACACCATCTAAACCAAATGATAATCCGCCCTCAGGGTGGGAGAATACACAGCCGGCACTGGATACTACGAAAACATGCTATGTCACAGTTTGCACTGTGTATTCAGACAATACTTTCAGTTACTCCGATGTTTCTACTTTGTCTGAATACGAGGCCGCCAAAACAGCTTATGTGAAAGCTGTTGAAACTGAAGAGACCGTCTCAAGCCATACGGAAACCTTAGGGGATATGTTGATTGACATAGATGCACTTCAGAATGAAACCGATAACCTTAATGCTGAAATCGAGAAAATTACCACACCCATCCAAATTAACTCTGACGAGGACGCTCCATACATTAAGATACAGGTTGGCACTACTGAAGACAGCGCATATACAAAGTATGAGGAAGACAGAATATCATTCCATAAGATAGTTAACGGCGAAGACGTGGAAGTTTTATACATAGACTCCACAGAGGATGAAGGCGTAATAGATATCAATACCGCAAGAGTACATGACTCTATCAAAATAGGTGAACTTGAGCTTATTGAACACAACGGCGGGATCGCCGTGAGGAGGTCATAATAATGGCAACAGTATATACAGCCGATATAGACCACTTTCGTGGTTATATGACATATTCAACATCAAGCACTAACACGACTTACACGGTAACTATTTCATATGGTGTTGCCATATACAGCGGAGCATCATCAGGATCATATGACAGTAATTATAAATATGCGGCCTTAGTATGGTCTGGAGCTGCAAGTGGTAGCAAAGCTTATACTGGTACAAACGCTACAGTCTCATATAGCAGCCCCACATATTCTCTTGGGTCACAAACTATTACTGTAACAAAGGGCACATCTTCCAAGACCTTGACTGTTACGGTATATGCCGCTACAAGCAGTACAGGAAGCAATAATCAAGGCAAAACAGTAACATTCACTATACCTGCGCTTGCAAAATATACTGTGTCATATAGCGCAAATGGAGGGTCAGGTGCACCGTCATCACAGACTAAGTATTACGGCAAAACATTAACCTTGTCATCTACTAAACCTACTAAGACAGGGTACACGTTCTCGAAGTGGAAAGCAACGGATAATACACTCTATAGCGCTGGCGGTTCATACACTAAGAATGAAGCGACTACATTAACAGCACAATGGACAGCGAATAAGTACACTCTAACTTATAATGCCAATGGAGGAAACTGTTCGACAGCATCTAAAAGTGTAACATATGATTCAGCTTATGGGACGTTAGCTACTCCTACAAGGACGGGGTATTCATTTAATGGATGGTATACAGCGAAGACTGGCGGTTCTCAGGTGACATCATCAACAGTATGCGCAGGGAACGCTACGATATATGCTCGTTGGACTCCTATAACCTATACTGTCCAATTCAATACGAATTATCCATCAGGTACACAAGCGACAAAAACACAGTCACATACTTATGATACCGCACAGACATTAACGGCTAATACGTGGGCATATAGTGGTTATGCATTCCAGGGGTGGGCGACATCATCGACCGGATCTGTAAAATACATAGATAAGCAGTCTGTAAAGAATCTTTCGTCAACATCAGGAGCAACGGTAAAGCTTTACGCTGTATGGTCCTCAACATATACTGCTCCAAAGATAAGCAATATTTTAGCTGTCAGGTGTGATCAGCAAGGCAATGAAACTCTGTCAGGAGAATACGTTAAGCTTTCATTCAACTGGACAGCGGGGCTTACTCCCGGCAGTTCAACTTATAGCTCATCCGTAGAAGTATCAGGGGCGTTCACGTATACTACTACAAGCTCCGCGTCTTCAGGATCTGTTGAGTTAGGTCCTTTATCTTTGATAGTTGGGGAAACCGGCACTGCGACGATAAAAGTTACGGATACATCAACAGCGGAAGAAGCATCTAAAACAGTAGTGCTGCCAAAGGGAGGATTCCCTATCCATATTTCAAAGAATGAAAAGGCCATAAGGTTTTTTGGAGTATGCGATGATGCTAATGACGATGGAGTATATATAGATGGAAATTTAGAAGTTGAAGGAGATTTGACATTAGAGGGTCACGATTCGCCAATAGGAACGATAATCAATGTGCAGAACAGCACTACCACCGTTGTTCCATCGGGGTCTCGAGTTGACTTAATGTCTATAGATTTGCCTGAAGGAGTCTGGGTAGTTCGTATAATGATTCGATTCCCAGCAATGGGGTCAGACAGGACGAAGACTGTAGAAGCAATCATAACATCGACAGCGAGTTCGACAGCATATATGTATAAGGCTCCGTGCGAGAATATGATAACAAATGTGATATTACCGCAGATAATTAATTCGCCAGGCACAACATACTACGTTAAGGTTTATCACAATTCAGGAAGTGATAAGACTTTTGCGAAAGGCTCAACAGTAGCACAGCACATAAGAGCCGTAAGGATAGCATAGAAAGGAAACACAAAATGAGAATATCAAACGAATTATATGATCTTTTAAGAGCAATCGCAGACCTTCTTTTACCTGCGCTTGGAGCATTATATTTTGGACTTGCAGGCATTTGGAACTTCCCTTATGGCGAAGAGATAGTCGGATCTATCACCCTTGTGGTAGCATTCATAGACATCGTACTCCGTATCTTAAAGGGAAAATATGACAAGGAGACATCAGATGAACCCAAGGATATTTGACCAAGGGAGTGGAGAGTGGGCGAGCTACCCGTATCCAAATGGGGACACGGTTAAATCTAATGGCTGTGGCTTACTGGCTATCACGAACGTAGCTATAGAGATAGAAAACTACCGGGATAAAACACCTGTATATTTCTATCCGTTTATGAAGCAGTATGCGGTCTATGATAACGGTACAAAAAGGCAAGGCATAGAGGACGCTTTAGACAAATATTTTGGAAATCACATAACACACAATGTATCAAGCTCTATGAAGTCTGTGTGGGACGCACTGGGTAAGGGCAACACGATAGCGATTATCCTTTTCGGCGGTGGCACTGCATATGATGGCACAGAGTGGACTTTAAATGGGCATTATGTGGCTGTTACAGGGTATGAGTACAAAAGCGGAAAACACTGGCTTTATACGAAGGATTCTTCTTGGCGGCACAATGATGGCTGGCATACATATGAGGATTCTATGCAGGGATTAATCCCCGAGAATGTCTACACGGCTGTTATACCTGCCGGCAAGTGGGTAAAGAAGAACGGATATTGGTACTACTATGAGGGAGAGACAATGATAAAGAACGCTTGGAGACAGGACACGAAAGGTGACTGGTATTACTTGGGTAAAGACGGAAAAATGCTAGCCAATGCTTGGGTGCAGGATGGCGGAAAGTGGTACTGGCTCGGTAATGACGGTAAGATGGTCAAGTCTAACCTTATAGAATGGAAAGGCGATAAATACTATCTTCAGTCAAACGGAGTAATGGCTTCAAGCAAGTGGGTCAAGTTCAAAGCAGGATGGAGATACTTCAACAAGAGTGGGAAGATGCTGAAGTCAAGATGGCTTAAATACAAAGATGGTTACTACTATCTGAAAAGCACTGGAATTATGGCTACAGGAGAGACCAGAGTAAACTGCGACTTCGGCACAGATGGTAAGTTAGTTATTAAATAGTTTATAAGGGGCAGGCAAAATACTTAACTATATTAAATATAAGTCTGGTGTTTTTGTGGCTCAAAAGTCCTGTCCCTTTATTATTGGAGAAACAATGAACGAACAGATGTTACAACTGATAGCTATCATACTCGGATCCAACTGGCTTGGATCTTTTTTGATGGAGCTCTATAAATCGAAAACGAAGAAAAAAACACCGACACAGATCATCATCAGGGCATTAGCCAGGCGCGATCTTCTAAAGTCGGCGGATGACTATATGGACAAAGGCTATATACCTTCTGATGAGTACGATGACTTTGTGAAGGAGTATAAGGCGTACACTGACCTAAAAGGGAACGGTAAAGTTGAAAAGGTAGTCACAGAAGTATTGAAGCTGCCAATGAATTGATTTTTTTCATAATATTTCTCCTTTTTGCCCGGGGTTGCCCCAGGCTTTTTTTAGTAGTATAATTATATATATCATTTCTTTTGGATACAATCCTTTTGTATGCATCCAATTGGCTAATAGAAAAACCGGGGAGCACCTGGTTTTTCACTAAATATCACACGATAATATCACACAAGCACTCTGACGGCTTGGGGAGCAAGCTTCTCTTTCGGGTTCGACTCCCGTCTCTTGCTCCATAATGAGCCCCCGGAGTTTCCGGGGGCTTTTTAAGTGATATATTCAGCAAAATACAATGTAAACGCGCAAATATATGTTTCAGATATTTTTTGTATTGAAAATGCGGATCTTTCTTTAAATAATTCTCTCTGGGGATCGTCATTTTGATACTGATTTTGATCCTTCTGTATAGAATTCCTCTCCGGGATAATGCCTTTGCTAATAATAATGATCCCTCATGGAAAAAGATCTCCTAAGGATAACCCATTTGCCATAAATTATGATCCTTTATGGAAAAAAGTATCTCCGGGATACTTCTTTGCCCAAAATCATGATCCTTTATGGAAAAAAGTCTCTCTGGGATACTTCCTTACCCCCAATTATCATCCTTTAAAGAAAATATTCTCTCTGGGATACTTCTTTGCCCCAAATTATCATCCTTATAGGAAAATATTTATTTTGGGATATTTACTTGCTGAACTGGTACAGGTATTTTTTGCCGTTCTCGTGGGATTTGTCATGGTGCTGATATTCTATTACGGCGGCTCCCTGATCCCGTGCATCGTATTCCACTCTGCAAATAACGCGCTGAAAGCGTTCAGCGCAGAAGGCAGCATGGATCCGAAAGTGGAGATGATCCTGAACGTCGTACTGATCGTCGTGGTACTGGGCGGATATCTGTTGTATCTGGTAAAAGTATTGCCGAATAAAAAAGTACCGGAATGACCATGTTTGACGGAACATGAGACAGGGTATATGAGAAGAGAAAGCGCTCGCTTTCTCTTTTTGATTTTGTATCAATAACCTTTGTTGCAAGTCTTCACCAAAAAGTGTAAAATATCTTAAGACATCATTTGCTTGATAGGAGGTTAGAAATGTATTTTCCTTACTATTTTGACTGGACAATGATAATACTCATACCTGCCATCGTCCTTTCTTTCTGGGCGCAGGCCAAGGTGAGCACTACTTTCAGCAAGTACTCGCAGGTTCGCTGCTCCAGAGGATATACCGGAGCTGACGCAGCACGAAAGATGCTGAACGCCAACGGCCTTGACAGCGTGCCGATCTACGCTATACAGGGTACTCTCACGGATCATTTCGATCCCAGAAACAACTCCATAAGTCTTTCAGATCCGGTAGTGGATGAGCAGTCGATCTCAGCCATTGCAGTAGCATGCCATGAATGCGGTCATGCGATCCAGCATAACGAGGGATATTCGCTTTTGAGACTCAGAGACAATCTGGTGCCTCTGGTAAACATCACCTCCGGATTCAGCTGGCCGGTGGCTATCATAGGACTTATCATGATGGCATCCGGATATGCTTTCGGAGGAACGCTTTTCAACATCGGCGTGATCCTCTTCGGGCTGGTGGTACTTTTCCATCTTGTGACTCTGCCTGTGGAGCTCAACGCATCAAGCAGAGCCCTCACGCAGATGATAAATCTCGGTATCGTTAACGAGGAAGAGCAGGCAGCTGCCAAGAAAGTGCTTTCAGCTGCTGCCATGACCTATGTGGCTGCTCTTGCGACGGCAATCGCCAACATGCTGAGACTCATCGCCATCAGGGGCAACAGAAGATAAAAAATATACGATAAAGGAGAAAATATGGCTTACGACGTATGCATCATAGGAACAGGCCCTGCCGGACTTTCAGCAGCCATAAATTTTAAATTACATAATAAATCAGTGCTCTGGTTCGGTTCAAAAGACATGAGCCTTAAGGTGGAAAAATCCGAGAAGATAGCCAACTATCCCGGCATACCTTACGTGGGCGGAAAGGAACTCAATGAAAAGTTCATGGCTCACGCTGAGGAAATGGGACTGGAGATCACAGATAAGCTGGTGACGAATATCAGCCCCATGGGAAGCAGCTTCATGCTCCTGGCGGACAACGAGGTATATGAAGCGAAGGCTTTGCTTCTCGCCATCGGATCTTTTACAGCAAAGTCCATGCCCGGAGAAGAGGAGTACCTGGGAAGAGGTGTCAGCTACTGCGCTACCTGTGACGGCTTCCTTTACAAGGGAAAGACCATCGCAGTGCATCTTGGAGCTGAAAAGTACGAGCACGAGGCGGTATACCTTGCAGAGATCGCAGATAAGGTATATCTTTCCGCGGGATACAAGGACTGCAAAGTAGACCTTCCCAACGTTGAGAAGCTTGCGACACCCATAGGAAAGATCAACGGTGAGATGAAGGTATCCGGAATAGAGACCGTTAAAGGTGAGGCCCGCGACGTGGACGGTGTTTTCATCTTAAGGAATGCAGTTGCGCCTTCAATGCTGATAAACGGACTGGAACTGGAGGGTCCGCATATCGTTGTGGACAGAAAGATGCAGACCAACATCGCCGGCTGTTATGCAGCGGGGGACTGCACCGGAAGACCTTATCAGATAACCAAGGCGGTGGGCGAGGGCAATATCGCCGCTCACAGCATTCTGGAATATCTGGCAGAACTTGATAAGCAGTAAATAATTAGCCGTCGGGAAACTGACGGCTTTTTTAGGAGAACATATCATGGACAAAAAAGATCCCAGATACGATCAGTTTACAGCGATACTTAAAGAGGAACTGAGGCCTGCCATGGGCTGTACCGAGCCGATCGCCATAGCTTATGCGGCTGCGAAGGCCAGAGCGGTCCTGGGCAGCGTACCGGTAAAACTCAGGGTGGAAGTCAGCGGTAACATCATAAAGAACGTCAAAAGCGTGGTGGTACCCCATACCGGCGGCTTAAGAGGCATTCAGGCGGCAGCTGCCGCAGGAGCTTTAATAGGCGATGCGGATGCAGAACTTGAAGTGCTTTCCAACGTAACGGAGGACGAGATCGGTCATCTTGCAGATTATATCAAAAACACTCCCATCGAAGTGATCTACGCAGATACTCCCCACATATTCGATATCATGATCACAGCTTTCTCAGATGTTGATTTTTCCTATGTAAGGATAGTGGATTATCATACGAATCTGGTGACCGTGATGAAAAACGAAGAGTATCTTCTGGATAAGGAAACAGACACTGCCTCAGATGACAAAGGCCTTACGGACAGATCCTGTCTGTCGATAGAAGGGATCGTTGACTTCGCTGAGAGCGTTGATGTGGAAGACATGCGCGAAGTTCTGGAGACCCAGATAGAATACAATATGGCCATTGCGGAGGAAGGCCTCAGAAACAAATACGGCGCCAATATAGGGAAGACCATTCTGAGAGACAGAGAAGGTGACCTGAACTTCATGATGAGGGCCTATGCGGCAGCGGCAAGCGACGCCAGAATGAACGGCTGTGAGCTGCCGGTAGTCATCAACTCCGGCTCCGGCAACCAGGGCATAACCACCAGCGTGCCGGTGATAATTTATGCCGGAGAGAAGGGGAAGAGCCACGAGGAACTGCTTCGCGCTCTGACGGTAGCCAATCTGGTGACCACACATCTCAAGACAGGCATCGGCAGGCTGTCTGCATATTGCGGCGCTGTGAGCGCAGGCTGCGGAGCAGCTGCAGGACTCATGTACCTGAAGGGCGGCAGATACGAAGCCATCGCACACACCATCGTAAATGCGCTGGCAATCGATTCCGGCATAATATGTGACGGAGCTAAGGCTTCCTGCGCAGCTAAGATCGCCACTGCTGTGGAGACAGGCCTTCTGGGACTCGCAATGTACGAGGATGGCAACCAGTTCTTCGGAGGCGACGGCATAGTCAAGAAGGGTGTTGAGAACACAATAAGAAACGTTGGCTATCTGGCCCGCCGGGGCATGGAACAGACGGACAAAGAGATCATCAGGATAATGATGGAGAGTTAAGAATATAAAATAAAAAACCGCCCGCGGGCGGTTTTTCTTTGCCAATGATCAATAGTTCTCGCAGTTTACTTCGAAGTAAGCCTGAGGGTGATCGCAGGTAGGGCATACGTCGGGAGCTTTGGTTCCAACTACGATATGTCCGCAGTTTCTGCATTCCCAAACCTTGACTTCGCTCTTCTCGAAGACTGTCTTTGCTTCCACGTTCTGAAGGAGAGCTCTGTATCTCTCTTCATGGTGCTTCTCGATAGCTGCGACCTTTCTGAACTTATCTGCCAGCTCGGGGAATCCTTCTTCCTCAGCGGTCTTTGCAAAGCCTTCGTACATGTCTGTCCACTCGAAGTTCTCGCCGTCAGCTGCTGCCTTCAGGTTAGCTGCTGTGTCGCCGATACCTTCCAGTTCTTTGAACCACATTTTAGCGTGCTCTTTTTCGTTCTCAGCGGTTTTCAGGAAGAGGGCGGAAATCTGCTCATATCCTTCCTTTTTTGCCTTAGAAGCGAAATATGTGTATTTGTTGCGGGCCTGAGACTCTCCTGCGAATGCCTCCCATAAGTTTTTCTCGGTCTGTGTTCCTGCGTATTTGCTCATTTGATTACCTCCTGGTCAATTATCATTAACAAAAATATTATATCACAATAATTGTTTGGTAAACATAGAAATTTTGAATAAAAATAATAACTAAATGTTTGAAATCTGCAGATTATGGTAGTATAATAATCAGTCGACTGAAATATAGAGGAGGAAGCGCCTTAAGGCGCAGAAAATAAAATGCTTACAGGTAAACAGAGAAGTTATTTAAAGGGTCTGGCCAACGGCATCGACGCAGTGGTATTCATCGGAAAAGAAGGCCTGACAGACAATGTTATCAAAGAAATGGACAACTACCTTGAAGCTCACGAGCTGGTGTAGGTGAAGATCCAGGAAGGATGCGAGCTGGATCCCAAGGAAACAGCCAACGACCTTATGGAACCCCTTGGCGCTGAATTCGTTCAGGCCATAGGACGCAAGTTCACACTTTACAGAAGAGCAAGTGATAAGGAGAAGAGACAGATCGTACTGCCCAGATAAATCGCTAAAGGCAAGAGTTGTATTGAGCTGAGTTTTTTATGTCAAAAGAAATCGAAACGAAGGACAGATCAAGTAAATATGAGATCGATATGACCAACGGTCCTATCCTTAAGAAGATGCTGAGGTTCGCTATCCCTGTAATGTTCTCAGGGCTGCTCCAGCTTCTTTTTAATGCTGCGGATATCATCGTAGTCGGACGTTTCGCAGGGGACGAGGCCTTAGCCGCTGTAGGAGCATCGAGTTCACCGGTGAATCTTATCGTAACGCTCTTAATCGGATTGTCCACAGGCGTAAACGTAACCGTTGCGAAAGCTTACGGAGCGGGAAGGGAAAAGGACATATCTGAATCGGTCCATACAGCGATACTGCTTGCGATAATAGGCGGTATACTGATGGCGATCACAGGTCTTCTTTCATGTCAGTGGCTTCTGAAGGTGACAGGGACTCCGGAGGAGATCGTACCGCTTTCAAGCCAGTACATGAATATCCTTTTCATAGGCATTCCCATCATGGCACTTTACAATTTCGGATCAGGCATATTCAGGGCAAGAGGGGATACCAAGAGACCTCTCTACTTCCTGCTTGCTGCAGGCATACTGAACGTCTGCCTGAACCTGATTTTTGTAATAGTGTTCCATCTGGCCGTTGTAGGTGTAGCGCTTGCCACGGTTCTTTCCCAGATCGTGAGCATGAGTCTGATCATAGGTACCCTTATGAAGGATAAGGGCGCTTTCAGACTTGAATTGAGGAAGCTCAGACTCTACAGATCCAAGGTCAAACCCATACTGGTGATAGGTGTGCCCGCAGGCATCCAGGGAATGCTGTTCTCCATATCCAACATGGCGATACAGTCATCCATCAACTCCTTTGGTAAGATATACATGGCGGGATCATCTGCTTCCGCCAGCCTTGAAGGTTTCACTTTCGTCGGAATGGATGCCTTCACACAGTCGGCTGTGTCATTTACGTCGCAAAATATCGGAGCCGGTAAAGTAGAGAGAGTCCCCCTTGTATTCCGTACTGCGATAACGCTGGTAACAGCGGCAGGACTGATTCTGGGACTTCTGACATATTCATTCGGAAGGCCTCTCCTAAGCATATATACGAACAATCCTGCGGTAATAGATGCAGGACTGATAAGGATGCTTTTCCTTTGCGTGCCTTATTTCCTTTGCGGAATCCAGAACGTAATACCCGGCACCACCAGGGGAATGGGATATTCCATCGTTCCCACGTTCATAACCGTTATCGGCGTATGCGCACTGAGAATAGTATGGATAGCAACAGTATGTCAGCTTCCCGGATGCTCAACCATCCACTGGGTATATGCATCATATCCCTTCAGCTGGACGGTTACAGCAATTTCACATTATATTTACTATAAGATAGCTTACAGCAAGACATTAAAGGAATTCAGAAAAGACGCTGCCATCGCATGATTCTTGCGGGGGGCAGCTTTTGTTTATTGTTTATGAAAGAATTTACTGAAAGATACAAAAGCTATATACTTTACTTTTTCATATACTTCCCTCTGGGAGCAGTATGTCCTCTGATAGGTCAGTATCTGAATTCCATAGGTTTTACCGGGACTCAGGTAGGAGTGGTCACGGCCTTCGGAACGGGGGCAGCTGTCATAGGAGGAATGTTCTGGGGCAGGATCTATGCCAACTCATCAAGAAAACGAGTTGTGATCATGACGATGTTCATACTGGCGGCAGCGTCGGCTCTGGTGAGTCTTGCCATAACGGGCTTTCTGGCTTATACGCTGATATACGGCCTGCTGTATTTCAATCAGGGACCTTCTCACGGACTCTGCGACTCCGTGGTCATGGACAGAAAAGAGAACTTTCCTGCCATAAGGGCTCTGGGGGCAGTGGGATATGCAATAGCGGTATTCATATGCGGTCAGCTGGCGGAGACTATGGGACTGAGGATAAACTTCGTCATACATGCGATGGCTTTCATAATAGCGGCCTTTATCATCATGAGTTTCAGGGAACCCGTAAATTACTCCAAAAAACAGGAGACGGGGGAAGCGATAACGATAAAAGAACTATTCAAAGACAGGGATTTCGTATATCTTCTCGTGTTCTCGTTTTTTGCTCTTGGACCAACCATGTCAAATAACACTTACTTCAGCTTTCTCTTCATAGAAGCGGGGGGAGATATCGGTGGAGTAGGGCTTGCATTTCTTCTGATGGCAGGATCCGAAGCGCCTTTTATGTTTTTGGTGCCCTGGCTCAACAAAAGGATCTCCACAGAGAAACTCATAATCATCGGATGTATTGCAGGCCTTTTAAGATTTGCACTGTATTCTATGGGACCTTCCACGGGAGTTCTGCTGGGTACGTTTTTCCTTCAGGGCATACTGAACGGAATACTTCTGGTGGAAATAGTCAAATACTTCGGCAAGATAGTTCCGCCAAGGCTGGCCAGCCTTTCAGTGGCAACCTATTATGCGCTTGGCAATTCCTTCCCTGCCATCGTATGCAACTTACTGGGAGGCGCCATAATGGATGCTGCAGGAGTAAGAGGAACGTATTTTTTCTTTGCGGCGCTTTACGTAATTTCACTTGTTCTTTATTTGTGCCTCGGCTTGCATAGAGAGAGGTAACTGTGATATAATAATGCGGATAGAGTTGTATTGAAAATCTATTAATTGTTACTCACAGGAGGTCTTATGAAACCTATATATAAAAGAGTTCTTCTCAAGATCAGCGGAGAAGTCCTGGCAGGAAACAAGGGCTTCGGAATCGACCCTGAAGTTACGAGAGACGTATGCGAACAGATAAAAGAGATTCACGACATGGGCGTGGAGGTTGCAGTAGTAGTAGGAGGAGGCAATTTCTGGAGAGGCAGATCCTCCGGAGACATGGACAGAGCCACGGCTGATTACATGGGCATGCTGGCCACGGTAATGAATGCCATGGCGCTTCAGGATACCTTCAGAGCCATGGGCGTTCAGGTAAGAGCTCAGACTGCTCTTGAGATCAAGGAAGTGGCTGAACCCTATGCAAGGTTAAGAGCGCTGACTCATCTGGAGCATGGCGACATCGTCATCTTCGGAGGAGGCACCGGTTCTCCTTTCTTTACGACGGATACCGCTGCAGCTTTAAGAGCTACTGAGATGGGTGCAGAAGTGATCCTTCTTGCAAAGAACGTTGATGCGGTCTATGATTCTGATCCCGCTACCAACCCCAACGCCAAGAAGTTCGACGAGATGACTCATATGGACGTAATAGAGAAGGATCTGAAGGTAATGGATCTTACTGCGGCCACACTGTGCAAGGACAATAGTATAAAAATACATGTTTTCGCTCTCGCTGAGGGCGGCAATATAAAGAAAGCCGTTTGCGGCGAAAAGATCGGAACTTTGATCAGATAAGGAGGAAGGAAATGGAAACTATCATTAAGAATCTGGAAGAAAAAGGCCAGAAGACAATTTCAGTACTTAAAGAAGATCTTAATACTGTAAGAGCAGGCAGAGCCAATCCGGCCCTCCTTGACAAGATCATGGTAAACTACTATGGGATGCCTACACCGCTGAAGAACATCTCCAACGTTTCAGTGCCCGATCCCAGAACACTTCTCATCAGCCCCTTCGATCCCAAATCCATCGGCGAGATCGAAAAGGCCATCAACATGGCAAACATCGGAATCAACCCTTCAAATGACGGAAAGTCCATCAGACTGGTGATCCCTCAGGTAACTGAGGAAAGACGTAAGGAACTCACCAAGACAGTTAAGAAGATGGGTGAGGATGCCAAGGTAGCCATCAGAAACGTGAGAAGAGACGCCAACGATAAGCTTAAGAAGATGGAAAAGGATCACGAAATCACTGAGGATGATCTGAAGAAGGCTCTGGACAAGGTACAGAAGGCCGTTGAGAAGACAGAGAAGTCCATCGACGAAGTTATCGCAAACAAAGACAAGGAAATAATGGAAGTTTAATAAAAATAGAACGTGCGTGGGGACGCTCGCGCTTCAGTCTTCGCGCAGCGGTGCTAAGCTCCCGCAGCGCTTGACGCCAATCGATATCCGGCGTTACACGCCTTATCCGGCATGTGAGAATATCTGCTCATCCAAAATCATTTGATTCGCATATATTCTCACGTACCGGTGATGCCCTTAGGGCATCAGATATCGATCGGCGGCTTGCGGATCGCTAAGGACCGGCGCTCAGAAAACCCCACGTCACGTTTATTTTTATTATACCTATGAATTTAAAGGAGTGGCCACTGAAGGTGGCCACGATTGATATTGAAAGGTTTTTAAATGGCAGATAAGAAACCTATGCCTGTGCACGTTGCTGTCATCATGGACGGTAACGGCAGATGGGCCGAACTTAATAAAGTGACCAAGCTCCAGGGCCATAACCAGGGAATGTGGGCCATGAAGGAGATCATAAAGAAGTCAGACGTGATGGGAATCAAGTATCTGACGGTATATGCCTTCTCAACTGAGAACTGGAAACGCTCACAGGAAGAGGTGGGAGGCATATTCAGACTCCTTGTGAAGTTCGTCGGATCCGAATTACAGGAGCTTGACGATAACAATGTTAAGGTAAACATACTCGGAGACTGGCACGACAAGCTCCCGGAGGATGCCAAAGCCTCGGTTCAGAAGGCTCTCGACACCACTAAAGACAATACAGGACTTGTTTTCAACATAGCTCTGAACTACGGTTCCAGAGCTGAGATCGTAAGAGCTGTGAACTTCATCATGACACACTATGATCCTTCGACTGAGATAAGCGAAGAGGACATTTCACGGGCTCTTTATACCGGTGATGAGAATGGGAACATCCCCGATCCCGACCTGATCATCAGGACTTCGGGGGAGGAGAGACTTTCCAACTTCCTGCTGTGGCAGGCGGCTTATTCAGAGTTCGCTTTCACCGATACTCTCTGGCCGGATTTCACACCTGAGGAGTATGAATCCATGATCGAGGAGTACAGAACGAGAGAGAGAAGATACGGAGGCAGATGATGAAAACAAGGATAATTTCAGCGATCGTGATGCTGCCGCTGCTTTTCATAGTTTATTTCGGCGGTGTTTGGCTCAGGATGGCGGTAGTTGTAATATCCATTGTGGGACTGCACGAGTTCTATAACGGATTCAGAGCCGAAGGAGTAAAACCCTGCGAGCCTATAGGTATAGCATCAGTACCGCTGTTATATATTTTGCATACCATTTGTATGAATCCGGATCAGGGCGGTACAGGAGCAGATCCATGGCTGATGTACATGCTGTGGCTTTTCCTGGTGGTGATCGCATCCATGATCTACGGATTCAACGTTGAGGAGAGAAAAACCGAAGACATGGCTGCCACTGTGCTGGGCATAGTTTACGTGGTGTTCTTCTTCCATTTTGCAGTGCTCATAGACGAATGTGAATATGCCAAGAACTACATCTGGCTGGTGTTCATAATCGCTTTCTGCACGGATATATTTGCATATTTTTCAGGAATGCTGCTGGGAAAACACAAGCTCTGCCCGAAGCTGAGCCCCAAGAAGACTGTGGAAGGCGCCGTGGGCGGTATGATAGGAGCTATGGTGTTCAGCCTTATGTTCGGTAACTTTTTCCTGGAACCCGGTCATGCCATGAACGTTCATTTCATACTGATGACGCTCATCGGATCGGTGGTATCTCAGCTGGGAGATCTTTCAGCATCCGCTTTCAAGCGCAAAATGGGTATTAAGGACTATGGCAATCTGATACCGGGACACGGCGGTATACTGGACAGATTCGATTCAGTGCTGTTCGTCGCGCCTTATCTGTATTTTTACATAGCGCTTGTTTTACCGAAGATAATGTGAGGTAATATATGAAAAATATCGTCATTCTGGGATCCACGGGTTCCATCGGCACCCAGACCCTGGACGTTGTAAGAAATAACCCTGACAGATTCAAAGTCGTAGGCCTTACCTGCGCCAGCAGGAAAGACGCGATGATGAAGCAGGCTGCTGAATTCGGAGTGCCTGAAGAGCATTGCTACGTCTGTGACGGAGATTACGATGAGAACGTCAGGAAACTCATAGAAGCCGCAACTCTGGACTGCGATATGGTAGTAAACTCCCTCATGGGAATGAGAGGGCTTGAGCCTACTTACCATGCCATTATGGCAGGACATGACGTTGCTCTTGCCAACAAGGAGACTCTTGTGGCCGGCGGAAGCGTCATAATGAAGCTGGTGGAGGAGAAGGGCATAAAGCTTCTTCCCATCGACTCAGAGCATTCCGCCATCTTTCAGTGCCTGGAAGGAAACAAGGGCAGGGAGATCAAAAAGATCCTTCTGACCTGCTCAGGCGGTCCCTTCAGGGGCAAAAAACGCGAAGACATGGCAGGCGTGACTGCCAGAGAAGCTCTGAAGCACCCGAAGTGGAACATGGGACCGAAGATCACCATCGATTCCGCCACACTCATGAACAAAGGACTTGAAGTAATTGAAGCCAAGTGGCTCTTCGGAGTGGAGGCTGACAAGATCCAGGTACTGGTGCATCCTCAGAGCATTGTCCATTCAGGAGTGGAATTCATGGACAATTCCATCCTTTGCCAGCTTGGTATACCCGACATGAGGATACCCATCAGCCTGGCGCTGGGCTATCCCGACAGACTGGAAAGCCCGGACGAAGAGCTGGATATGTTCGGAGCCGGTTCCAACCTCACTTTTATGAAGCCGGATCTGGAGACCTTCAGCTGCCTGAAGCTGGCATATTATGCCATCGGACAGGGCGGATCCTGCCCGGTAGTCATGAACGCAGCCAACGAGGTGTTGGTAGAAAAATTCCTCAGGGACGAGATCGGTTTCCTGGATATCTTTGACAGACTCAGTGACATGGTATACGCGCATGTGACCCAAAAAGATCTCACTCTGGAGGATATAATAGCAATTGACAAAGAGACCAGAGAAAGACTCCAATAGGGAGAAATAAATGAAAACAGCCATACTTGCTGTAATAATGTTCCTCATCATGATATTTCCTCATGAACTGGGACATTTTATCGCAGCCAGAAAATGCAACGTACAAGTAAATGAATTCGCTTTCGGAATGGGACCTGCCATCTGGAAAAAGCAGAAAGGCGAGACTCTTTATTCCATAAGACTCTTCCCCATAGGAGGATTCTGTTCAATGGAAGGAGAGGACGGCACCGAGGAAGAGGTAGACGATGAGACCGGGGAGGCTGAGCCCAAGGAATACAATCCCAGGGCCTTCAACAACAAGAAACCCTGGCAGAAGATCATCATCCTCGCAGCCGGGTCGGCCATGAACGTGGTCAGCGCTTTTCTGATACTCACGATCCTGGTGACATATCTCGGCTTCACCACGACTGTCATCGACAAGGTCATGGAAGGTTCGCCTGCTGAAGCCTGCGGAATCATGGCCGGGGATAAGATCGTCAGCATCGACGGCACCGACATCACCGCATGGGATCAGGTAAGCCAGATAATACAGAAATCCGCAGGAAACGAAATGACTTTCGGCGTAGACAGAGACGGTCAGACCATGGAATTCAGCCTTACTCCGGAATTTGAAGAGGAACGGGGCGTCTACATCATGGGAGCCCAGTGCAAGGTAAACCATAACTTTTTCAAAGGCATAAGATCCGGGGCAGTGGGTACGGTAAGGCTTTTCGGAGTCATGTACGATTCTCTTAAGATGCTGATATCAGGCGGCGCCACCATAAGCGACATATCCGGACCTGTGGGTATCGTCCAGATGGTGGGAGAGACCAGCAATGAGGGACTCTGGTCCTATGGATTCCTGGTGGCTCTGATCTGCGTGAACCTGGCGGTTATCAATATGCTTCCTCTGCCGGCGCTTGACGGAGGCAGGATCCTCATCGTTCTGGTATGCTGGATAACCGGGAAAGCCGTTTCACCGAAGATCGAGGGTATAATCCACGCCGTAGGCATAGTTTTGCTTTTGGGACTGACGGTACTTGTAACGTTCAGTGATATAAGGAAACTGGTAGGTTAAAATGAGTAAGATCGTAAGAATAGGAAAAGTATATATAGGCGGAGGCAATCCCATCGCCATTCAGTCCATGGCCAACGTGGATCCCCACGATGAAAAGGCGCTGATAGATCAGGTGGTAAAACTCGCTGATGCGGGCTGTGACATCATGAGGCTCACGGTTCCCGACCAGGAGGCTGCTGATGTTTTCGGAAGCGTCAAGTCCAAACTGATGAGAATGGATTATGACATCCCTTTAGTAGCAGATATCCATTTCGACTACCGTATGGCGCTTGAAGCCATAAAAAACGGGGCTGACAAGATCAGGATCAATCCCGGAAACATCGGCTCCATCGACAGGGTAAGACAGGTGGTGAACGCCGCAAAGGAAAGGGAAGTGCCAATCCGCGTAGGCGTCAATTCCGGCTCCCTTGAGAAACATCTGGTGGAGAAATACGGCGGAGTCACTGCAGAGGGACTCTCTGAGTCAGCTCTGGAAAACCTGAAGATCATCGAAGATCTGGGGTATGACGATCTGGTGGTATCCATCAAATCATCAAACGTCAAAATGACATATGACGCTCATAAGCTTCTGGTGAAGGGTACGGATCATCCCGTGCATATCGGTATCACCGAGGCAGGCACCCTCAAGAGGGGGCAGGTGAAGTCCGCCATAGGTATCGGTGCTTTGCTTCTTGAAGGCATAGGAGATACCATGAGAGTTTCCCTTACCGCAGATCCCGTGGAAGAGGTGATCTTTGCAAAAGAGATCCTTAAGACACTGGGACTGAGAGAATCCGCTGTGGACCTGGTTTCATGCCCCACATGCGGCAGGACCAAGATAGATCTGGAAGCTCTGGCCAACGAGGTGGACAGCAGACTGAGATCTGTTGAAGAAAGACTCCTCAGCGAAGGCAGACCCGGGATCAAGGTAGCCGTAATGGGCTGCGCCGTAAACGGCCCCGGAGAAGCCAAGGAAGCGGATTTCGGAGTTGCCGGAGGCCTTGGAGAAGGACTTATCTTCAGAAAAGGCGAGATAATCAAGAAAGTTCCCGAAGATCAGATCGTGGATCAGCTCTTCGAGATCATAGAACAATACATCCAGTGAGGTAAAAATGCTTAAACTCATCGGCGAAGCGGTGGACTGGGAAGGTCTAACCGGCGGACGAGTCAAAAAAGAAGAGTTCACATACACCCTGGGACAGGGCGTAATGCATAAAGAAACAGGGGTCCTGGTAATACCCATGACCCTTAATTTCGTGCTGCCTTTTGATGACCTGCTCAGGATAAAGGCCATCGTTAAGTCAAGGCTGGATTTCGTTGAGGACGTTAAGTTCAGATTCTCATATGAGAACGTCATCATGAACGAGGAAGAGATCATAAGGAATTATCTTCCTTATCTGGTCCAGATCCTTGAAAGCAGCGGCACCGGTTATGCCAATGCGGTGGACAGCGAATTTTTTGAATTCGCAGAAGGAGAGGACAAGGTCCTGCTTCTCCGCTGCGTGGGAAAGACCATCTGCGAGCAGCTCAACGCCAACGTATCAAAGACATTTGAAAGGATACTGATCAAAAACTTCGGTCTGAGGTACAAGGTGCGCTTTGAGAACGATGAAGAGGAATATCTGGAGAAGGTGGACGGCTTCATACAGGATATCCAGGAGGAAAAGGAAAAGTTCCTTGAAGAAAACGCCCAGAAGGCCAAGGAAGCCGCGTCAAAGCCTAAGGAAAATGACGATGACAGACCTTTCAGAGACGGCGGATCAAACGGTAACGGAAAACCCGAGTGGAGAAGAAACAGAAAGGAAGCCAAGATAAAGGATAACTTCATCATGGGCAGGGGATTCACCGGAGAACCCAACCACAGCCTGACGGATCTGGATCCTTCCATGGGAACGGTGATCGTTGAGGGTATACTTTACAAGATGGATTCCAAGGTCATAAGATCCGGAAACCACGTGGCATCAATCCTGATCACCGATGAAAGGACCACCATATGCCTGAAGAACTTCCTTTCAGAAGAAAAATGGCAGGAGATAAACGATTTCCTCAAGCCCGGGGACAGGCTCAAAGTCCAGGGCGAAGTGGAATTCGACACCTTTGAAAATCTCAACGTCATCAGGTTCAGGGAGATAGAGAAACTGGAGAGCCGTATGGACAGAGAGGACACCTCTGAGATCGGCAAGCGTGTGGAACTCCATCTCCATACAAAGATGTCCCAGATGGACGGTCTGAACGAACCCAAGGACGTGGTGAGACAGGCAGCTCTCTGGGGACAGCCTGCGGTGGCCATCACCGACCATGGCGTGGTTCAGTCATTCCCCGATGCCGCAGCCGAGGCCGGAAATCAGGCCAAAGCAGGAAGACCCATCAAGATCATCTACGGCGTAGAGGGTTATTCCTTTGACGACAGCGACTGCATCAATGAGGACGGCTCCATCGATTTCAAAAAGAAACCGGTGAACCACATAATTCTTCTGGCAAAGACACAGGAAGGCCTGAAGAATCTTTATAAACTGGTATCCATATCACACATAGATTATTTCTACAGAAAGCCCAGACTTCCCTGGTCCGTCATAAACGCCCACAGAGAGGGTATAATAGTTGGTTCCGCCTGTTGCTACGGCGAGGTATTCCAATCGCTGGTGACCCACGTTTACGAGGAGAGAAGGACCCATATCCAGAGGCGCATAGAAGCACTGAGCCATGAGGAACAGGAAAAGCTGGCCTCCAGATTTGACTATCTGGAGATACAGCCCGTCATCAACAACCGTTTCATGCTGGAGGAGGAATTCTATTTCGAAGGAAAGCGCGTTGAAACGGAAGATGACATCAGAGCGATAAACAAGAGGATCGTTGAGATAGCCGACAAACTTGGAAAACCCGTCGTGGCTACCTGCGACGCTCACTACGATAAGCCTGAATCAGCCATCTACAGAAACATACTTATGGCAGGTATGGGTTTTGAAGACGCTGAAAACGGCGAAGGTCTTTACATGAGGACCACGGACGAGATGATGGAAGAATTCTCATACCTGGGAGAAAGGGCAAAGGAGATCGTCATCGACAACACTAACCTCATAGCAGACATGTGCGACGGCTCCATCCTTCCGGTACCGGTGGGTAAATTCCCTCCGAACATCCCGGGAGCAAAGGAGACCCTGAGGGAGACCTGCGAGAAAAAGCTCCGTGAAACCTACGGAGACGATCCCGACCCCATCATCAGGGAGAGATTTGAGAAGGAGCTGAACTCCATCATCGATAACGGTTATGCCGTCATGTACGTCAGCGCCCAGATGCTGGTTCAGAAATCCCTTTCCGACGGCTATCTGGTAGGGTCCAGGGGATCCGTAGGATCCTCATTTGCGGCCACAATGGCCGGTATAACGGAGGTAAATCCTCTGGAGCCACATTATCTTTGCCCTGAGTGCAAACACCTTGAATGGGGCGATAAGAGCCTCTACGACTGCGGCATTGATATGCCGCCGAAGAAGTGCCCTGTATGCGGAGCGGATATGAAGAGGGACGGATTCACCATTCCTTTCGCCACCTTCCTGGGTTTCAACGGAGACAAGGAGCCTGATATCGACCTTAATTTTGCAGGAGAATATCAGCCGGTGGCTCACCGCTACGTAGGCGAGATCTTCGGTGAAAAGAACGTATTCAAGGCAGGTACAGTAGGCACAGTAGCCGATAAAACCGCTTTCGGTTACGTTATGAAGTACTTCGAAGAGAGGGGCATACCCGTTAACAAATATGAAGCAGACAGACTGACTTCGCATTGCACGGGAGTAAAGCGTACCACCGGACAGCACCCCGGCGGCATCGTAATCTGTCCGGATGATCACGAGATATTTGAATTCTGTCCCATACAGCATCCTGCAAACGACGCTTCATCAGGCGTCATAACCACTCACTTCGATTATCACAAGATAGACCAGAACCTTCTGAAGCTGGATATTCTGGGACACGATGTGCCCTCTATGATCAGACAGCTTCAGGATATGACAGGCATAGATCCTCTTAAGGTAGACCTTACCGACAGGAAGGTGCTTAGCATATTCAACGGCATAGAAGCCCTTGATATCAAGGATCCGGACTATAAGTTCACTCACGGATCATATGCGATCCCCGAGTTCGGCACGCCCTTCGTAAGGCAGATGCTGGATGACACTCAGCCGGACAAGTTCGCGGATCTGGTGCGTATATCCGGTTTCTCCCATGGAACCGACGTATGGCTCAATAATGCCCAGGACTATATCAGGTCAAAGACCGCCACCATGAGAGAAGTTATATCCACCCGTGACGACATCATGAACTACCTGATACTTAAGGGCGTTGAAAACGGCCACGCCTTCAAGATTATGGAGATCGTCCGTAAGGGCAAAAAAGATCTGTCGGAAGAACAGGTGGCAGAGATGAAGGAACACGGTGTTCCCGACTGGTACATCGATTCCTGCAATAAGATCAAGTACATGTTCCCCAGAGCCCACGCTGTAGCATACACCATGATGAGCTTCCGTATGGCATGGTATAAGGTGTACTATCCTAGAGAATTCTACGCCACGTATTTCACCACCAAGGTGGATGATTTTGACGACCAGACCATCTTAAAGGGAAAGGATGCCATCCTTCAGCAGATGGAACTCATCGACATGAAGGGAAATAACGCGACCCCTAAAGAAAAATCCCAGTATACCGTTCTGGAGGTTGCCTACGAAATGTATGCAAGGGGCTATGAATTCATGGCGCCTGTTCTGGATAAGTCTAAGGCTCTGAAATTCTGGGTCGAGGACGGCAAGGTGCTTCTTCCTTTCGTGGCACTGGAAGGGGTAGGGGCTTCGGCCGCTCAGTCTTTCTATGATGCATATCATGAGAAGCCTTTCGATACGGTGGAAGAGGTCATGAAGAGGACAAAACTGAACAAGACTTCCATCCAGGCTCTCAGAGACTACGGTGTCTTTGACGGTCTGCCGGAAACGGATCAGCTGAGCATGTTCTAAAGAAAAAAACGGCTCGTATGCTTTTTAAGAGCGCTTGCGCTCAAGTCCTCGCGCAGCGGTGCTAAGCTCCGTCGGCGCTGTACGTAATATGCGGCCGCTTGCTTCGCAAGTACTATCCAACAAACAAAAAACTGCGATTCCAAATAAATTCGGACCGCAGTTTTTTATTTGCCGGATACCGCCTTACGGCGTCGGCCGCATATTACGGCTTGCCGGTCGCTAAGTACCGGCGCTGCGGGAAGTCTTAAAAAGCATAGAGCCGTTTTTTTAGTTGGGGTGCTGAGGGAGGTTTACTTAGTACCGCGTGAGAAAGTCTTAAAAAGCATAGAGCCGTTTTTTTGTTGGAGTGCTAAGGGAGGTTTACTTAGTACCGCGTGAGAAAGTCTTAAAAAGCATAGAGACGTTTTTTAGTTGGTGTGCTGAGAGGGGAATATGAAAAAGCCCGGGGTGTTCCCGGGCCTTTTTGGTTGGTGATTTATACTATTGATGGATTCTTTTGAGTACGATCGACAGGACCTCTGAGGATGTGAGATCGAGAGCGTAGCCTATCTCGTTGAAAAGCATGCGCTCTGCATCCCTCAGGAATCTTTCGTCTGATGCATGAAGTTTCTTGCCTGCTGCCAGCTGCTCAGTCTGTTTAGTATACAGGGAACTGATCATGGTCAGCACTTCTTCAGGCTTGCCGCATAATAAAATATTTTTGAAAACGGACTGTCTTTCACGGTCGTTCGCGATCCAGTCCATGGGTTCCGCAGGGATGGAGTCGATCAGCTGCTCTGCTTCTTTCTTAGTGATGATCTTTCTCATGCGGCTCAGAACTTTTTCGTTGTTTTTTGGCACATAAACAGTATTTTCGGCTTTTGTAACCGGCGAAAGTATGTAATACTCGGATTTTTCGCCGCCGAATTTAAGCATTGCAATGTCTGTAATGGTGCAAATGCCTTCTGTGCCGTATACTACTACATCATTTATTTCGTACATGTTTTCCTCACGGGATACGTTCCCAACGAAAAAGAGCAATAATACTTAACTAATTATAGCATAATGTGAAAAAAATATCCAGCGTTTTTTCCTTATTTTCACAAAAAAATTCTGCGATTTAATGCGATATCACAATAAATTTTACCGATCCCGGACTTTTTCAGAAAAAGGTGTTGACAGTGTACTATTACAAGTGGTACACTACCGATTGAGAAGGGGATTTGAATATACTATAACCATCGGATCCGTCTCAGAGGGCAGATCCGATTATTTTTGAGAAAGGAGGAGGGCGAATGTTTGAACTTGATCTTAGGTCCAGGAAGTCCATATATGAGCAGATAATGGACAACCTTAAGGAGCTGATCATGTCAGAAAAACTGCCTTTCGGTACGAAACTTCCGTCTGTAAGGGACCTTTCCAAGCAGATCTCGGTCAATCCCAATACCGTCCAGAAAGCCTACAGGGAGCTTGAACGTCAGGGGTATATATACACCCAGTCAGGCATGGGGACCTTTGTAGCGGACAAGAAGGGGATAAGAGCTGATGATGCCGCCATGACCAAGGCGGAGCAGGGTCTCGAAGACGCGTTCAAACAATTGCTGTATCTGGGGGTGGATTTCGACGCGGCTAAGGATAAAGCCGTTGAGATTATGAACAGGATCAGAAAGGAGGGTGTCGTCATATGATCAGAGTATTGGACGTAACAAAAAGATTTGAAGATACATTGGCGCTTGACGGACTCACCATGACCGTTCCGAAGGGATCGATCTACGGACTCATGGGCCTTAACGGCGCCGGCAAAACAACTATAATCAAGCACTTGGCAGGCTTCCTGAAGGAAGACGAAGGTGACATAACCATTGACGGCGAGTACGTCATGGACAACGAAGAACTGAAGAAGAGGGTAGTGTTCATACCGGACGATCTGTTCTTCTTCAGAAGCTATTCCATGAAGGAAATGGCCGCATATTTCAGCAGGATCTACCCGGCATGGGATCAGGAAAGGTTTGAGACTATGGCTTCCGATTTCCAGCTTAACACCGGTTCCAACATCGGAAAGTTCAGTAAAGGTATGAAAAAGCAGGCTGCTTTCTGTCTTGCCATGGCCACCAAGCCGGACTACCTGATACTGGATGAGCCTGTAGACGGACTGGATCCCATAGTAAGGCATAAACTCTGGCATTACATCATGGCAGACGTGGCAGACAGAGAGATGACAGTGCTCATATCCTCACATAACGCCAAGGAAATGGAAGACGTCTGCAACTATATAGGGATAATGTCCCACGGAAAGATGGTCCTGGAAGGAGACCTTCTGGAAATGGGCGACGTATCCATTGAAAGCCTTTTCCTCGAGAAACTCGGGGGAATAAAGGGAGGTGAGATCGATGGATAAAAAGAATACCAACTTCGGCGGTTTCTCTTCTGCGCTTCTCAGAGAGAATTTCAAACAGCAATGGTACGTTCCGGCGCTGCTGTTCATTCTGTACTTCCTCTCAGGCATCTTCCCGGTGCTGATGATGGACAGAGAAAGCCGCGGATACTATGCGCAGACAAGTCTGGCTAACAACAACTTCTTCTTTGGAGTGTTCATCGTTTTCGTGCCCTTGGTGACTGCCTGCATCATGATGAGATACTATCACAGAGCGGACATGGCTTTTGCTCTGAACTCGCAGCCCTATTCAAGGGGGAAACTCTTTAACACCAACATCCTTTCCGGCTGGATCTTCATGGTGCTTCCGGTGGTTCTGACCGGACTGATTTATATGGCTGTTTCCGGCAGCATCGAAACGCCGATATACGGAAACGGCATCATCGGATGGGAACAGGCCTATACTGTAAAGACTGCGCTTATGTGGATCGTTGAAAGCATATCGCTTTACACTTTCTACTACGGGCTTTGCATACTGGCAGGCTCTCTTGTGGGCAATACTGTGACTCAGATACTGGGATCTCTGGTATTCTACGGGCTGGTTCCCGCTTTGGCCGGAATATTTTTGCTCTTCTCGGAATACTGTCTTCCCGGATACAGTTCATCTTCGGAAGCTATCCTTAAGGTGATAATGTACAGCCAGCCGATCCTCGGCGGACTGCTGAGCTCAGCGACGGAAATAGTACTGCCTGACAGGATATGGTACCTCGTCGCAGGACTGCTGCTGATCCTCATCGCAAAATTCATCTGCAATAGAGCCAAGCTGGAGAAGGTGGGAGATTCCATGATCTTCAGGCCGGTTGAGGCAGTGGTAACAGTAGTGATCACCTTCATAGGCGGAGCCATCCTGGGTCTCCTTTTCGGCTACGTATTCGACAACAGCCTGGGAATGTTCCTGCTGGGAGCCTTTGTGGGAGCAGCCATCAGTTTCTTCCTGGTGAAGATCATTCTGGCAAGAAGCATCAGGATATTCAACAAAACCAATCTCAAGACCTTCATCGCAGCCCTGGTCATCACATTCCTGTTCATCTCTTCCTTCGTTATGGACGTGACCGGATTCGGAAGAAGGGTACCCGGAGACAGTGATATAGCATCCGTAAATGTCAAGGGCGTTTCTGAGAACATCCTGATGCTGAACAGCTACGACATATATGACGAAGAAGGCTTCTATATCAAGAACAAAGTATTCACTGAAGATGAGGAATTCATCTCCAAGGTGACAGAACTGCATCAGTATATCGCTGATAATAAGCTTTACGACTTCAAAGGCAGTGAAAATGCTCCGTCAATGGAGGTCAGACTTGAGTATGTCCTTAAGAACGGAAAGACTTTTGAGCGCTTCTTCAATATAAGAGTCGATGAAAAAGCAGAGGAACTTCTCAGGGATATCGCAAACGACAAAGCCATGGACGAAGTCATGCTGATCCCCGAAGCTCTTAAAAACGGAGCGACGAGAGCAGATATAGAGATCCAGATATGGAAAAACGATGAAGACGTCGAATACTATTACGGTGAAATACCCGGAAGCGGAAGAGAAGATATCGCAAGGTTCATTGACCTGTATAACGAAGACAGGAAAGACGACGTCATAACCGAAGTCGCCAACAAATACGAAGAATATGTGCCTGACGAAACATATGATAAGCCTGTAATGGGTGAAGCCTTATATGCGTATGTCAACATTTACTACAAGAGCACCAATTCGGACGCTTATGATCACAATCCGAACGAAAGCTACGAACCCTGTGTGAGAATAGGCGTGGGACGCGATGACGAGAAGACCTTCGAGTTCATGAAAGAACTCTGTGAAAAGTATCCTGCGGACTATTAAGGCCTGTCAGAACTATTGATTTTTTCCCCGATTTGGATTATAGTTATACACAATAGATCCTATGATAAAGGGATGTCATGGGTTTGACGACAGGAGGAAAAAACTTTGGATAATTTTGATAACAGGACTCCGGATCAGGAACCTGAAAAAAAGCCTGAGCAGGGCAGAACTCCCCAGGGAGCGCCTAAGACAGAACAGCAGAAGGTCTACTACAGACCTTATCAGCAATATCAGCAGCAACAGTATCAGCAGCAAAGCGGACAGACCCCGGGTTACGTACCTCAGGGCAATTACCAGCCCGTGCAGAGAGCAGGAATGCCTTCCTGGCTTAAGGTACTTCTGATCGTTGCCCTCATCATGGTACTCATCATTTACCTGATGGGCTCATGTGTTGCAGGTATAGGAGAGGCTGTGAAGGGCGTAGCCGACGGCACTCTTACAAGCACCGGGACCGACGTGACCACAGCTGATGCAAAGGGCGATTATATCGGCATACTCCACGTGGAGGGTACTATCAGCGAAGGCAGCACAGCTGTAGGATATAACCATAACTATAACCTGAACTCCATCAGCGATATGGCAAAGGACGACAGAAACAAGGGCATTATCCTTTACCTGAACACACCGGGCGGATCTGTATACGCATCCGACGAACTGTATTTTGCCATCAAGGACTATCAGGAGAAGACCAAGAGACCGGTATACGCTTCCATGCAGTCAATGGCTGCTTCCGGAGGCTACTACGTATCCGCGCCCTGCGACAAGATTTATTCCAACAGAAACGGCATCACCGGATCTATCGGAGTCACCATGGGCGAGATGTATGACGTGACCGAACTGATGGAGAAACTGGGAGTAAAGGCCACTGCCATCACTTCCGGACGCAATAAGGCCATGGGTTCATCTACTCAGGAACTCACCGAAGAACAGATGGCAATCTTCCAGTCTATCATCGACGAAGCATATGATCAGTTTACCGGGATCGTGGCTGAGGGAAGAGGCATGGACATCGAAACGGTCAGAGAACTGGCTGACGGCAGAATATATACCGCGGCACAGGCCAAGGAGAACGGCCTTATAGACGAGGTGGGAACTTATGATGACTGTCTCGCTGCCATGATCAAGGACAACGCTCTGGGAGCTGACGTCCAGATCCTTGACTTCGTGCCTGCAGAAGAAATGGATATCATGAGCCTTCTGGGAATGGTATCCGAAAATCTTGACAAGAACGCTGCGATACCTACAGCGGACCAGATCAGAGAACTGATGGATCTGAATAATTCATTCAGACTCATGTACATTTTAGACTGACTAATTAGTGATACGACGGGGGGACATCACTGATGAGTATAATCAGACTCAAAAACGTATCAAAATTCTATTACAGCAAAGGCATTATCGCCAGCGGAATATCCAGGGTCAACCTGGATCTTGACGTTGGCGAATTTGTCGTTATTACGGGGGAATCCGGCAGCGGCAAGTCCACTTTGCTCAATGTCATTTCAGGTCTTGATACCTATGAAGAGGGGGAAATGTACATTGAGGGAAAAGAGACAAGCCACTATACGGCAACGGATTTTGAGGGCTACAGAAAGAAATACATCTCAAGCATTTTCCAGAGCTTCAATCTTATCTCCAGCTATACAGTTTATCAGAACGTTGCAATAGCTCTTGAGATAGAAGGCGTTCCCAAAAGTGAAATAAAGGAAAAGGTGCCCGCCATCATCGAGAAGGTGGGGCTTTCAGAATACAGAAACAGAAAGGTCTCCAGGCTTTCCGGAGGACAGAAACAGAGGGTGGCTATCGCAAGAGCCCTTGCCAAGGACACCAAGATACTTGTGGCAGACGAGCCCACCGGTAATCTGGACAGCGAATCTGCTGCCGGCATAGTGGATCTTCTCACCGGCATTTCAAAAGAAAAGCTGGTGGTGGTGGTGACCCATAACTTCGATCAGTTCAAGGAGCATGCCACCAGGGTAGTGAAGATGCATGACGGAAAGATCGTTGAGGATACGGGCGTAGTGAAAAAGCCGGAAAAAGAGCCTGCAGAACGGGCGGAAACTGCTCAGGCGGAACATGAAAAGGAACCGGCTCGGGAAACTCCGCGCAAAAAGAAGATGTCTTACGGAACTCAGATCAGGCTGGGATTGAGGAATACCTTCAATCTTCCGGCCAAGTTCCTGCTGCTCCTCATCGTCTTCCTGTTTGTGGTATTTTCCGTCAGCTCTCAGTACGTCAGCGTCAAGCAGCAGAAGGATACGGTGGCTGAGGCAGGATGGAACAATTATTTCTATCACTATGATCCTAAGCGAATAGTAGTGGAGAAACAGGACAGAAGCGCCTTTACCAGGGCGGACTATGAAGCCCTTGAAAATGCTCCTCACGTTGAGAAACTCATACGGGAGGACATGCTTTACGATAATCAGGTATATATTGAGAACAAAGAATTCTCCTTCTATGGATTCCCCATGAGCCTTCAGTCTCTTGACAGAGAGGTGGATCTGGGCACCATGCCTCAGAATGACAGCGAGGTGCTTCTCAGGGGAAGCGACGACGGCTGGACCTTCGGTGAGGACCCTGAAAGCCTTATAGGCAACACCTATGCCTATTACGGAGATGACGGAACAGAGAGAAAGGTAACGGTAACGGGAATCGTTTTCAACGAGTATAACGAAGACGACATGTATTTCGTTGAGGACAGCGAGATCTATTTCACGGATTCCATGATAGCAGAGATCCGCAAGAGCATGTACGCTTCCCGCGGCACCACCACGCTTCACATAAACGGACAGGACATTACTCTTTATCCGGGGGACGGCGGTCTCGTTATAAACGACAACGTGCCGGAAGGATATATACTCATCCCCACGAGCTATGACTATCAGTTTGAAAAGGGCTATGCTGCAGGAAATGACGTGACTCTCGGCGTGAAGACGCTGTACTACGAAGAGAAGCTCACCCTCACCATCATGGGCACCTACGGTGAAAAGACCTTTGAGAAAAAGACCGGTCTTAAAAACCTGGCGGAGCATGACGGCGAGATCTACATAAACGCCACCGATTACAGGAGACTCTACGAGAGAGGCAGCTATCAGGCTTCCGTATTCATAGATGATACAAAAGAGATGGAAGGCATGAAGGACATGCTTGAGAGAGGCGGATATCACGTGCTTGTCCTGAAGGATCACATCTATAACTTCATGAACGAAGAGATCGTGAACATCATTCAGACGCCTTTGGCGATCATTCTTTGCCTGGCTGTTTTCTTCATAGCATATTTCGTTATAAGGCTCATCCTTAAGTCGAGAGGCGTATATTTTGCCACGCTCAGAATGCTTGGAATGGGCAAAGGTCCTGCAAGGCGTATCATGAGAACAGAACTGCTTCTGGTGTGCCTTATAGCCTACGGATTATTTTTGCTGTTCATTTATCTGAACAATATAGGCGTCATTTATTCCGAGCGTCTCATGACATACATCATGTATCTGGGCTTCAGGGACTATATCGTACTGGGCGTTATACTGCTGCTCATGGCGCTTGTTATCTCTTCAAGATCCATGAGATCCATATTCAGAAGCTCCGCTATGGGAGCCTACAGAGAGGAGGCGTAGGGACATGCTGACATTACAGAATGTTGAAAAATACTTCTACCGTCACAAGAGCAACGAGATCCACGTCATCAACGATACCTCTCTGGAATTCGGGGAGAAGGGGCTGGTAGCTCTTCTGGGACCTTCCGGCTGCGGCAAGACCACGCTTCTCAACGTCATCGGCGGACTTGATAAGGTAAACAAAGGCAAAATATACGTTAACGGAAAAAAGATCACCGGCCGGACGTCCGGAAGGGTGGACAAGATCCGTAACCTTAACATAGGATATATCTTCCAGAACTACAATCTTATAGACAGCATGACCGTTTTTGATAACGTGGCCATGGTGCTGAAGATGGTAGGCATCAAAAATAAAGAAGAGATCAAACAGAAGGTGGAATACGCCCTGGACCTGGTCGGCATGTACAGATACAGAAAGCGTTACGCTGACATGCTTTCCGGAGGTGAGAGGCAGAGGGTAGGCATTGCCCGCGCCATCGTAAAGAATCCTTCCATAATCATCGCTGACGAGCCTACGGGAAACCTTGACAGCGCCAACACCCTGGAGGTCATGAACATCATCAAGGCCATCTCCAGGGAGAAGCTGGTGATCCTGGTAACCCACGAGGAAAATCTGGCGAACTTCTATGCGGACCGCATCATCCGTCTTAGGGACGGAAAGGTGATATCCGATGAAGCGAATGAGAACGTGGAGGGACTGGACTACAGGATCGAGAACAGGATCTATCTTAAGGACATAAAAGAACAGAAAAACTTTGAGGACGACGATTATTCTCTCCACATATATAACGAAAGCGGAGAAAAGATCGATCTTGACATAGTTATTTCAAGAGGCAATCTGTTCATTCGTTCAAAAGACCCAAGAAACCGCATGGAGATCGTGGACGAAGATTCCAGCATCGAACTGGTGGACGACCACTATAAGGCCATGACGGCGGAAGAGGCAGAGGCTCACAGATTCCATCCTGAAAAACTCCAGGCCTCAAAACCCCTTAGAAATGCATCCATTCTCAATATCTTTACGATGCTTGGGTCAGGATTCAAGACCGTTGGCAGGTATCACATCATAAAGAAGATTCTTTTGCTGGGATTTGTGATCTCTGCCATGTTCATAACCTATTCAGTGTCCAATATCGCAGGTATCCTGACTATTCCGGACAAAAAATTCGTTGAAGACGATAAGTCATACCTGCAGGTGGTGAGGAACAACGTTTCGGTAGACGACTACCTGATGTATGAAGACGATCCCTCCGTGGAATATGCTTTGCCGGGGGACGGCAGGATAATGATGCAGATGCCTTACGATGAGTATTGGCAGACTTCATACGGCTCTGCGCAGTTCAGCGGATCTCTTTCAAGTTCGGCGTCCCTTGCCGAACCCGACATCATAGCAGGCCGTCTTCCTGAGAACGAGTATGAACTCGTGGTGGATAAACTCATAGTAGACCGGCTGAAGGAGAACTACTCAGATATCAGCATGGCGGGATATAATACCCCTGAAGAGATACTGGGAAGACATCTTGTGCTGAAAAACCTTCCGGAATTCACCATCGTGGGATTCACGGATAAGGACAGTCCCTGCATCTATGCAGACCCGTCGATGTTCATAAACATGCTGGCCAACAAGGGCAGCGAATATGACTACTATTACGACGGACAGTTCCAGGAAGGATACGCCGAGGAACCTGTGGAAGTTATAGAGCCGGAGGAAAACAATGATAATTATTCGGAAACTGTAGGGCCTTCATCAACGTCTCTCGTAGACGTGGAACTGAAAAAAGATGAGATCAAGCTGACGGAAAACAGCAGCTGGCCCGATAACGATTATGAAGTTATAATCGATAACTCATATTCAAAGTCCATAAAACTGGGCAATCTGCTGAAGACAAAGGTCAACGGCCAGAAACTGAAAGTGGTAGGCTATTATACCAGCGACACGGTAAGAAACGAATTCCTGGTAAACAACAACATGATCAAGTATCAGCTCATACTGGGAAGCGAGAATATGACTATAAAACCCGCTGAAGACAAGGCTGAGACCATTGCTCAGCTGGAAGCTTACGGAGCCAAGGTACAGGATCTGTATGAACAGCAGAAAAAGGAGTACCGCAAGAGCCAGATGGACATCATGCGTGCATTCCTTCTGGTGGGAGGAATAATCATAATCATCTCGCTTATAGAGATATTCCTGATCATGAGAGCATCCTTCCTTTCAAGGATAAAAGAAGTCGGTACCCTGAGAGCCATAGGCGTCAAAAAATGGGACATCTACAGGATGTTTGCCGGCGAGATAATTGCCATCACCATCTGCGCATCCGTTCCCGGATGGCTCATGATGAACTATCTTGTATCCAAACTGCAGGGTATCTCGTATCTTGAGAACATGTTCGTATGCTCTCTTGAGACTGTGATCGGTTCTCTGATACTGATATTCGCATTCAATTTATTGTTCGGACTCATGCCCGTATTCCGCACCCTTATTAAGAGGCCTGCTGCGATACTGGCAAGGACGGACGTCAACTGATAAAAGGGGAATAATTGATTTTGGGAAAGCGCATCATATGCGCATAATGGGCTCCAGAGGTGCCTTAAATGGAAACGATCAAAACTATCAAAAACATAATAAAGAAGTGGCCTCGCAGGACAGCCTCCTTCGTTGCACTTGTCCTAATAGGAGTACTGATCCTGGGACAGTATGTGTTCGCTTCAGGCGGTATCGCCATCAGGACGGTGCACAAGGTAGAAGCAGGGGACAGCACTTATTGCTTTTCTGTAGAGCAGAACGTGGTCATCACTCCGGAGGAGATAGCCAATCTGGCAGATGACGGAGATCTGACCACAGTGATCCTGGACAGAGCAGGGATCTTCATGAACGAGACGAACTGCAGGAGCGATGATCATCCCATGATTACCATGGATGAATGGCTGGAGAAGGGTAACACTCTGGCTCTGAGCGAAGATGATATCGCGCTGATCAGGGCGGCTTCACCTGAACCGGGAAAGACTGTAAAGCTGCATCTGGACGTATTATTTACGCTGCAGGCAGATGAGGATAAGGCAAAAGAGGAAGGCGACAAGCCTTCGGAAGACCCGTCTGATGATCCGGGTGACGATCCGGGTGACGACCCCAGTGATGACCCGGGCGATGATCCGGGCGACGACCCCGGTGATGATCCCGGCGATGACCCCGGAGACGATCCCGGCACTGATTCGGGCGACGATCCCGGCGACGATCCCGGTGATGATCCGGGCGACGATCCCGGCACTGATCCGGGCGATGATCCAGGCGACGATCCCGGCGATGACCCCGGCACTGATCCGGGCGACGATCCGGGTGATGATCCAGGAGACGGTTCTGGCACTGACACGGGCACTGACACGGGTGATGACCCCGGCACGGACCCGGGCGACGATCCGGGAGATGATCCCAGAGATGACCCAGGCGACGATCCAGGCGATGATCCGGGAGATGATCCGGGCGACGATCCAGGCGATGATCCCGGCGATGATCCCGGTGACGACCCAGGCGATGACCCGGGCGACGATCCGGGTGATGACCCCGGCGATGATCCAAGCGACGACCCGGGTGATGATCCCGAGGACCCCGGAGACGATGAGTACAAGAGACCGGTATATTCCACCTATAAGCTCACGAGTCCGGAGCTGCTGTTCATAGTAATAGCCACGGATTCCGACTCGAAAGTACCTGAGGACGAGTGCGAAGAACCTAAGCCGGTGGTTCCGGTGGAACCGGAAGAGCCTGAGGAACCGGAAGTGCCTGAGGAACCCGAGATCCCGGAGATAGACATACCTGAAGAGCCTGAAGAGATGCTTCCTGAATTCAGGGAGATCGAGATGGTGGATAAGAGCGGAAAGCCTGTTCCGAAGGTTCTGGAGGACGGAGATCCGGTGGATCTTACTTGGATAGAGCCTAAGGATATCGATATAGATACAGCCAAGAGCTGGATAGAGAAATATCCCGGCGGACTGGCGGGAATAGGCGGAACTCTGGCCGCTTTAGGCGCAGGTATCGGCGTAGTCGCATATATAGTCAACAAACGAAAAGAAGACGACGAATAAATAACTGAGAGGTCAAGAAAAAATGCTTGACCTCTTATTTCTTTTGTGTTATATTATAGCGGTGGTAAAGCGGTTTCGCTTGACCTGACGGTTTTTTGCAGATCGGAAAGAGGGAAGATGAAGGTTTCGGAAATTGACAACATGGCTTTTGAAAGTCTTCTTTATGACTTTTACGGAGTTCTTCTTACTGATAAGCAGAGAGAGGTCATGGAACTTTACCATGAAGAAAACTACTCGATCGTTGAGATAGCCAGGGAACTGAAGGTTTCCAAGCAGGCAGTATATGACAACCTGAAGAAGTCAGACAGGATACTCAGGGAATATGAAGCCAAGCTGGGTCTGATGTTGAGTCTGCTGAAGTCAAGAGAACTCATAGGTTCCGTTCAGGACAGGATCGACGAACTGATGAAGTCACCTGAACTTACGGATGACGGTGAAGTTAAGAAGGGCCTGCTGGAGATCAGGGAAATGATATCCGGACTTGAGGAATAAAAATGGCATTTGAGAATTTATCAGATAAATTACAGGACACGTTCAAAAAATTAAAAGGCAAGGGCGTTCTTACCGAGGAAGATATCGATAAGGCGATGCGAGAGGTCAAGCTCGCGCTTCTGGAAGCCGACGTAAACTTCAAAGTCGTGAAGGAATTCGTCGCTGAAGTCAAGGCCAAGGCTCTCGGGTCCGACGTTCTGAACAGCCTCACACCCGGCCAGCAGGTCATCAAGATCGTTAACGACGAACTGATCAGCCTCATGGGCGGGACCAATTCCAAGCTGACCTATTCACCATCGGGATTCACAACGATCCTCATGGTAGGTCTTCAGGGTACAGGTAAGACAACCACCTGCGGCAAACTGGCCATGTACCTGAAGAAGGAAGGCAAGAAGCCAATGCTGGCATCCTGCGACATCTACAGGCCTGCAGCTATAGACCAGCTGGAAGTAGTTGGCAAACAGGTGGACGTTCCCGTATATACAGAACGCGACAACCGCAAGGCTGAGGAAATAGCTCTCCATGCTAAAAAAGAAGCTGAATCCAGAGGCTTCAACGTTCTCATCGTGGATACCGCAGGACGTCTGCAGATCGACGAAGAACTCATGGAGGAGCTTGTAAGAGTCAAAGCCGCAGTAAAGCCCCACGAGATACTTCTGGTGGTGGACGCGCTCACCGGTCAGGACGCCGTGAATGCAGCTGAAGGCTTCAATAACAAGCTGGGCATCGACGGCATAATCATGACGAAGATGGACGGTGACTCCAGAGGAGGCGCCGCGCTTTCTGCCAAGAAGGTCACCGGCAAGCCCGTCAAGTTCATGGGTATGGGCGAAAAGCTGGACGCACTTGAGCCTTTCCATCCTGAGAGAATGGCATCCAGGATACTGGGCATGGGAGACATGCTGAGCCTCATCGAGAAAGCTCAGGAGAACTATGACGAGGAAAAGGCAGCCAAGCTTGAGAAGAAACTCAGAAGGAACGAGTTCACTCTTGAGGATTTCCTGGATCAGATGGGCGAGGTCAGAAACATGGGAGGCCTCGGCAAGATCCTGGATATGCTTCCCGGAGTCAATAAGAAGAACGTCTCCGAGGATGATATAGATAAGGGCGAAAAGGAATTCCGCCAGATGGAGGCCATCATCAGGTCCATGACTCTTGAGGAGAGAAGAAATCCCAACCTCCTCAATGCGTCAAGGCGCAAGAGGATAGCCGCCGGATCCGGCCAGTCCGTATCAAAAGTAAATCAGTTGATCAAAAAGTATGAGGATACCAAGAAACTGATGAAGCAGTTCAACAATCCCAACTTTATGAAAAAAAGCAGGTTCAGAGGACTGTTCTGATGTCCGGCCTGCGGTGAATAAATATAACAGTTTTTTATGGAGGAAAAGAAAAAATGGTAAGAATCAGATTAAGAAGAATGGGAGCACACAAGAAGCCTTTCTACAGAGTTATCGTAGCAGATCAGAGATCACCTCGTGACGGCAGATTCATCGAAGAACTCGGATACTATGATCCTATGACAGAGCCCAAGACCATCAAGATTGATGCAGAGAAGGCTCAGAAATGGTTAGGAGAAGGAGCTCAGCCCACAGAGACAGTAAAGGCTTTATTCAAGAAGTCAGGAATCATTGAGTAATTACAGGAAGTACGGTGAAATTTAATGACTAATTTGGTTGAAACAATCGCCAGGTCACTTGTAGACAAACCTGAAGAGGTTGTTGTCACTGAAACTTCTGATAAATATGGTTCGGTTATAAAGCTTTCCGTTGCATCTGAAGATATGGGTAAGGTGATCGGCAAGCAGGGACGCATAGCCAAAGCGATCCGTACGGTCGTTAAAGCCAAGGCTGTCAAGGAAAACAAAAACGTGACAGTTGAGATCGCCAAGGAAGACGAAGAACCGGTGACCGAGGAATAAAGATACGGCCGCATGTTTTTTGCGGCCTTTTTTAACTATGGAAAAGATCAAAATAGCAAAAATCGTAAACGCCGTGGGCCTCAAGGGCGAGGTCAAGGTGTACAATTATTCTGACGTGAGAGAACGCTTCGAGGAGCTGGATGAGATAATAATCTCCGGCAAGAAGCAGGAGTCCGTAAAGAAGATCCTCAACGTCAGATATCAGGGGAACATGGTCATCCTGAGCCTTGAGGGCATAGATGACAGAAACAAGGCTGAAGCTGTGAAAGACTTCGACGTATACATCACCGAGGATGACCTTAAGGAACTTCCGGAAGATACCTTCTATGTGAGGGATCTCATAGGCATGAAGGTGATCGACGAGGGCGAATACGGCGAGATAGGCACCCTGAAGGACGTTCTCCAGAACACGTCACAGGACGTTTATGTGGTGAGGACGGCGGAAGGAAGAGACGTGCTGATCCCCGCAGTTAAGGATTTTATAAGATCAGTGGATCAGGAAAAGGGAGTTATAACTACCACCCTGATACCCGGATTTATCGACGAGGGACCGGAGGCCTGAAATGATCAGAATAAACGTGCTTACGGTCTTTCCGGAGATGTTCGGACCTGTAAAGGAACAGTCCATCCTGGGAAAGGCCGGTGAAAAGGGCGCGATCGAGATCAATTTAATAAACATCCGTGACTTTACTGAAGACAAGCACCGCAGGACAGATGATACTCCCTTCGGAGGAGGCTGCGGCATGCTGATGACTCCTCAGCCGGTTTTTGATGCCCTTAGATCGGTTGAAGGCATCAAGGAACAGCCCATTCTCTACATGTCCCCCAGAGGCAGGATCCTGGATGAGGATATGATAAGGGAACTGGCGGAAGTGGAGGAGTTCACCATTCTCTGCGGTCATTACGAGGGCGTAGACCAGAGGATACTGGATCACTGGAACATGAGGGAGGTTTCCATCGGAGACTACGTTCTCACAGGAGGGGAACTCCCTGCAATGGTTCTGATAGACGCTGTATCCAGATTCATCCCCGGGGTACTGGGGAACGAGGAATCAGCTGAAGATGAATCGGTATATTCCGGTCTTCTGGAAGCGGATCAGTATACCAGACCCAGGGATTTTGAAGGCATGGAGGTGCCGGAGATCCTTACCGGAGGCGACCACAAAAAGATAAGGCTCTGGCAGCTTAAGGAGTCCATAAGGATCACAGCCGAAAGGCGTCCGGAGATGCTTGAAACCTGGGTAAGATCCGAGCCTGAACTGGATGGATTCACGAAAAAAGAGAAAAAAGAAATAACCGACCTGATAAAATCTCTGACAGGCAAAAAAACTTGCTAAAAAATGCTTTGATAGTGCAGTTTGGCGAGTTTTTTTTATTGTATTACACTACATTTTGTGTTAAGATAATAATGTATATGTATGTGATCAATTAAAGGGGTATTAATGACAGCATCGGGCAGAAAAAAATTAATAATAGCAGCGATAATTTTTCTGATCCTGTGCACAGTGCTTTATTTCAGGATATACGTAGCGCCTAAAGTCTCTGATATTTTTGTTGAAGATTACACAGTCGAATACGGAACTCTGGACGTGGATGCAGAAATCAAGTATCTTTGCATAAGAAATGAATATATGCATTATTCCGAAGCAGACGGCACTATTGAGAGAAAGGCTGAGGGAGGCGATCTGGTAAGGATCGGCGACGTGGTGGTGGAGATAAACGGTTACGGATATGCCACCAGCGAAAGGGGACTTGTAAGCTATCACTATGATGGCCTGGAGGATTCATATTATCCTTCAGTCATGAGCGGTATCACACCCTCGGCACTTGAACCTCAGAAGGATGAAGAGGGCAATCTCAAGTATGACCTCAAGTCCGCAGCCAAGGATAACGTTGCCAATGGAGAACCTATATACAAGATCATAGACAGCCACGCCTGGTATCTCATGACCTTCCTTTCGCCCGAAGAGGCGATGGCTTATGAAGAAGGCAGCAGGGTGACAGTAGAACTGGACGATGAAGAGAAGACTCAGATAAGATTCATGGTCTACTACAATCAGGCAGAGAGAGAAGCAGCTGAAGCAGATAATGAAGATGGGCCTGACGACGAAGATACTTCTGATGCTGAACCGGCGCAGACCGAAGATGGCGCTGATGGCGAAAACAAAGACAGCGAAAGCACCGAAGGCGAAGGTGCAGCTGAAGAGCCTGATCTTAAGCAGGTGATCTTCTCCTGCGACAGGTTCTACGAAAATGAAGACTGTCTGCGCTACGGCACCGCAAGAGTCATCACCCGCAAGGTGTCCGGCATCATACTTGATACGTCCAGCATAGTCGAAGAAGATGGCGTTAAAGGCGTTTACGTCAAGAATAAATATGACGAGTACGTATTCACCAGGATCAAGATCATAGATGAGGTAGGAGATAAGACGGTAGTCGAAAGCCGGACCTTCTATGATCCTGAAACAGATGAAATGGTAAACACTGTCAAGAATTATGACAGCGTCAAAAAAGGAGATGGTTCAGAAGATGTCAATAAGGAGTAATATTGAAGAGATCACAGCCAGAAAGAATGCGGCTGCTGAACGTTCCGGCAGAAAGGGCGACGACGTCCTTCTGGTGGCGGTAACCAAGCTTCATGACTGCGACGAGATAAACGAGGCTATCAGCTGCGGTATCACAGACATAGCCGAGAATAAGGTACAGGAGATCCTTAACAAGTATGAAAAGGTAGATCCTTCCGTCAGATGGCATCTGATAGGCCATCTGCAGACCAATAAAGTCAAGTATATCATTGACAAGGTCGTTATGATACATTCTGTGGAATCACTTCATCTGGCTAAGGAGATCGACAAGCGCGCTGCTCAGCACGGCGTGACCATGGACATACTGATCCAGGTGAATTCCGCCGAAGAGGAGAGCAAGTTCGGCATCACAGTAGACGAAACGGAACAGCTCATCCACGATATCCTGGACAACTGCCCCAACGTCAGGATCAGGGGCCTCATGTGCATAGCGCCATGGGAAGATAATCCTGAAGATGCCAAAGTATATTTCGAAATGGTCAAAAAACAATTTGATCAATTCGCTAATATAGATCATCCCAACCTTGACTTCAAATATCTGTCTATGGGAATGACCAATGACTTTGAGGTGGCTATCGAAGCCGGATCAAATCTCATCAGAGTCGGTACCGCCATTTTCGGAAACAGAGACTACTCAAGGAAAATGGGAGAATAAAGAAGTAAACAAATCAGTTAATAAATCAAAAGGCAATTCATTTTACAAAGGAGATAAAACAATGGGATTTAAAGAAACTCTCGGCAAGATGATCGGTATTGAAGAAGCAGATGAAACGATCACTGTGGAGGAGATCGAAAGAGAAAAAGCCAAACTCAAGAAGGAAGAAGTAAAGCCCGCAGCACCTGCTTACAAGGCTCCCGCACAGGTTCTCAGCACACAGCAGAAGCCTCAGCAGAAGAACAACCTTTCCTACAACGGAACTTCTGCATTCAAGCTTGTTGTTATCGAACCCAAGAGCTTTGACGAGTGTCCTAAGCTGGTAGACAGCCTTAAGGGAAGAAGACCTGTCATCATCAACCTTGAGAACATCGAGACAGAGACTGCCAAGAAGATTTTTGACTTCCTTTCCGGAGCTACCTATGCTCTCAACGGAGGAGTTCAGAAAGTTGCAAGCAACATCTTCATCTTTGCGCCTGAGTCAGTTGATATCGCTTCAAACAATCAGGAAGAAAGAAACTTTGACTTTGCAAGAGGCGGTTCCGGAAGCTGGGCAAAATAAGGATCCAGAGGTGACGGAATGACGTATATTCTTTGCCGTGCCATACTTATTTTTTCCGATCTCTTTGTGTGGGCGCTGATCATCAGAGCTGTATTCAGCTGGTTTGTCAGAGACCAGTACTCCACATCCGGAAAGATATACATGGCGTTGATAAGGTTTACTGAACCGGTGGTGGCACCATGCCGCAAGGCGCTTTCAAGACTGAACACGGGAATGTTTGATTTCTCCGTTCTTCTTGCCATGATCCTTGTGCAGGCTGTGGCCAGACTGCTGGTAAACATAATTTTGAGAATCGGATTCTAAGGAGACAAAAATGATTACACCTTCAGATATTGAAAACAAAGAATTCAGAAGAGTAAAGAAAGGTTTTGACCCGGATGAGGTCGATGAATTTCTCGATCTTATCATAGTTGATATGGAGAAGCTCATCAAAGAGAACCGCAGACTTAAGGATGAACTGGCCAAAGTCAGCAGCCAGGTTGACAAACACGTCAATTCTGAGAGCACTGTTTATGAGACTCTTGCAGCTGCAAAGCAGCTCATGAACGATATCGCTGCCTCCGCTGAAAGAAGAGCAGAGATCCTTCTTAAGAATGCAGAGCTCCAGGCAGACATGATCACCAGAGAAGCTAAGGAAAACATCTCCAGATATACTGATGAGGGCAACCGTCTCATGAGCAGGGTGGATCTCCTGAGAGAAAGATACAGAAGCATGCTCAAGGATGAACTGGACAGGGTAAACGAAGATAACAACGACTTCTTCTCAGAGTTCAGAAATGATTTCATGCCCGCATCGATGCAGGATCTGTCAGACGATGACATGAAGATCAGAAGCAGAGAAAAGAACACTGAGACCAAGACGAAGGTAGCAGAAGAAAAGATCGATCTCACCAAGACAATGGTGATGAAGAAGGGTGATCTCTAAAAAGATGAGAAAAGCTAAATACGGCTTGATACTGCTGATCATACTGGTGGATCAGGCAGTGAAAGCAGCTGTCAGAGGTTCCTTTGGCCCGGGAGAGAGCAAGGATATCATCGGCAGTTTCTTCAGCCTGACTTACGTGCAGAATACAGGAGCGGCTTTCAGTATGTTCAGAGGCATGGACTGGCTCCTGATGGCAGTCCCGGTCCTTGCCATCGCTTTCGGTATATGGTATATGGAGAAACACAGGGACCAGCACTGGACCCTGTACCTGTCGCTTGCCCTTACCATAGGCGGCGGCTTATCCAATCTCATAGACAGACTTGTATTCGGCTTTGTGACAGATATGTTCGACTTTCACTTCTGGCCGGTATTCAATGTGGCTGATATAGCCATTTGCACAGGCTGCGGCATCCTGGTGATATATATTCTGAAATACTACAGCGAAAGCAAGGACGATAATAATAGCCGCGAATGATTTCAGCACTGTTTTGAGTTTATTATGAAGCAAGATTTAATAATTGAAAAAATCCATGAAGGCACTCGTATTGATTCGGTGCTTTCTTTGCTTTTGGAGGGTACCTCAAGGAACTATATCTCCAAAATAATAGAGCAGGGCGGCCTGAAAGTGAACGGCAGGGAAGAACTGTCCAAGAAGTACAAGGTGAAGGAAGGCGACAGCATAGAGCTGGAGATCCCGGAACCGGAAGTACTCAGCATAGAAGCCGAGGATATCCCTTTGGACATAGTTTACGAAGATGATGATCTGATGGTGGTAAATAAACCCAGGGGAATGGTGGTGCATCCGGCAGTGGGCAACTACACAGGCACCCTGGTGAACGCCATAATGTATCACGCAGGAGACAGACTTTCTTCCATAAACGGCGTTGTGAGACCGGGGATCGTCCACAGGATAGACAAAGACACGTCGGGACTGCTGGTAATAGCAAAAAACAACAAAGCGCATGAGTCTCTGTCAGCTCAGCTGAAGGAACACAGCATAAACAGACGGTACATAGCGCTGGTTTACGATAATATTGTTAATGACAACTTAACCATAGATGCTCCGATCGGCCGCGATCCCAGGAACAGACTGAGAAAAAAGGTCAACGGAGAGGGCGAAAGGACCGCTGTAACACACGTAAAAGTCCTTGAAAGATACGGAAAGTACACTCTTTGCGAAATGAAGCTGGAAACCGGCAGAACTCATCAGATAAGAGTGCATATGGCCTATATCAAACATCCGCTGGTGGGAGATCCTCTTTACGGACCTGCCAAACAGCCGTCTTTCCTCGGCGGGCAGATGCTTCACGCTAAGATCCTGGGATTCGTTCATCCCACTACAGGAGAGTACATGGAATTCGAAGCTGAACTTCCTGAGTACTTTACTGAGAATATGAAGAGGCTCGGGATCGGGGTTTGATTAGACAATTCATTATTTTGATAGGATGTATTTTAGGGATTTGTTATTATTAAGTATTTGTTGGTATTGTTTTCAAAGATAACGAGGGGAAATCTTTGGTAATTGGAGAAACATAAAGTTTCAACTCGTGATTAATTTTTATAGTTATGGAGATTATGCTTAAACCCCGATCCCTGTAGGTGCAAGTATAATCAAAATATGACCCTTTTCAACCGCATTGGACTGAAATGTGCAAAATCGGTATCTGACGGGGGAAATAAGACATTTAAATGTGAAGCTGCTTTCAGGCAGTTATACGGAGGTAAGAAATGAACGAAATGCTCCAGACTTTAAACCAGCTCTGTAGTTTCAAAAGCGTGACCGCGCGCACAGACGATCCTGAGCATCCTTACGGCGAAGAGACAAATAAGGCTCTGAAATTTATGCTGGACACCTGCAAGGGATTCGGATTCAGGACAGTAAACCTTGACAACCAGATAGGCTATGCTGAGATAGGCGAGGGCGAGGAACTCTTCGGAATACTCGCGCATCTGGACGTTGTGCCTGTAGGTTCAGGCTGGGCTCACGATCCTTTTGCAGCGACCGTTGCTGATGACGGTTATATCTACGGCAGAGGAGTGGTGGATGACAAAGGACCTGCAGTAGCTTCCGTATATGCCATGAAGGACCTGCTGGACAGCGGAAGAAAGTTCACAAAGAGGATCAGGATCATATTCGGACAGACCGAAGAAAAGGGACCATGGACTGACATGAAATACTATAAGGAACATGAAGAACTTCCCGCCATGGGAATAACTCCGGACGCTGATTTCCCTGCTCTTTACGGGGAAAAGGGCATAATGCATTTCACACTTTCCATGCCGAAGGACAAGGCAGGATTCATCTCGGTATCCGGCGGACAGGCAGCCAATATGGTGGCTGACGAAGCCAAGGGAAGCGTAAAATGCGGCAAGATAGTCAGAGACTTCTATGAACAGGGCAAAGCTTCCCACGGAAGCACTCCTCAGGACGGCAGGAACGCCATCTCAATGCTTATGGCTGAGGTAGGTGACGCCACTGACAGCTGCGGAATGGCGAATTTCTATAACAAATACATTGCTTTTGACGTTCACGGTGAAAGATTCGGGCTGGACTTTTCTGATGAGGAATCCGGAAGGCTCACCTTAAACGTAGGTAAGATAGAGATGACTGAGGATACCGTTGATCTTAAAATGGATATAAGATATCCGGTGACCTTCAGATCTGAAGAAGTCATCTCCAAGCTGGAGGCAGTTGCAAAGGCAGAAGGACTGACATTCACTCTTGAAGAAGACAAGGCTCCGGTATACATGGACAAGAACGGTCCGCTGATCACCGAACTGGTTAAGGTATATAAGGACATTACGGGACGCGATGACGAGGCGCAGGTAATAGGCGGCGGCACATACGCCAGAGCAATGCCGAACATCGTCGCCTTCGGACCTATGCTCCCGGGAAGAGAGTGTACAGAGCATCAGAAGAACGAGAGAATACTGCTTGACGATTATCTGCTTCTCAGAAAGGTATACGGAGAAGCGCTGAAGAGGATTTGCACGGAATAGGTAGAAGACTATGAAGAAACTTACAGCGAACATAAATGAAGTTGCGGAAAAACTGAATACCCTGGACGGACGCGGAGACGAACGGGATAATTACGTGGGTTTTGACATTTCCGTTGAGGATGCGGTATGGAGCCTTAAGGCGGCAATGTTTCCGAAGTTCTTCGGAACTGAAAGATTCGGATATGACGTGGGAATCAAGCGTCAGACGGAACTGGCCAAGGCCTATGACGAGATCCAGAAGTGCCTCAGATATGTACTGGATGACGAGGACGTGATCCGTGAAAAGGCAGCAGGCCTTATAAACAAACTGCCGGAGATCATGGAATCTGTAAAGACCGACATCATAGCCGCCTATGAGGGAGACCCTGCGGCTAAGTCGAAGGAAGAGGTAATACTCACTTATCCGGCCTTCGACGCCATAACCATCTACAGGATAGCTCACGAACTCTATGTTCAGGGAGTACCCATCCTTCCGAGAAAGATGACTGAACTTGCTCACCAAAGAACAGGTATAGACATCCACCCCGGCGCCACCATAGGAAACTACTTCTTCATCGACCACGGCACCGGCGTAGTAATCGGTGAGACCACCGTGATAGGTGAAAGAGTCAAGCTTTATCAGCACGTTACCTTAGGCGCCAAGTCCTTCGACGTGGGAGATGACGGTACACTTGTAAAGGACGTGAAGAGACATCCCAACATCGGAAACAACGTTGTCATCTATGCAGGAGCCACCATACTGGGCGGCGACGTATACATCGGGGACAACTGCGTTATCGGCGGTTCTGTATGGCTCACTCATTCTGTGCCTGAAGGCGAGATGGTGGTCACAGATCCTCCGAAAGCGATCCATGTGCACGCTCAAGAGATATAAACAGTCACATATACAGATCTGTTAAGTCCTCGTCGCTTGTATCCTCCGACTGCTTGAAACTTGCTTTGCGGAGAGTATGAAAAACTCGCCTGCGGCTCAGACAGTTTCATACTCTAAACCGCTCAGCGGCGTTTCTTCACAGGGAGATACAGCGCTCCTCGAAAAAACAGATCTGTATATGTAATGTTTAAAAGTGGAATAGATGTATGATTTGCTTTTCAGCAAATCATGTAAATTTGAAAGGAAATTTTAATGGCGTTTGACGGTCTTATGACCAGAGCTGTTACAACTGAATTAAGGGAAAAGATCCTTCAGGGCAAGGTAGAAAAGGTTTATCAGCCTGAAGCTGACGTGCTGGTCTTCACCATCCACACTAAGCAGGGCAACGTTAAACTTCTCATGTCCGCAGGTTCAAGCCATGCGCGTATCCATCTGATCAAGGAGGCTCCGGTAAATCCACCCGAGCCTTATCCTTTTTGCATGCTCATGAGAAAGCATCTGAACGCCGCCAGGATCACAGACGTGAGTCAGGTGGGCTGCGAGAGGATCATTGAGATCACCTTCGAGACCATGAACGAACTGGGCTTTACCGTGAACAAAAAACTCATCTGTGAGATCATGGGAAAGCATTCAAATATAGTGCTGACTGACATCGAAAGCGGAAAGATCCTGGATTCCATCAAGCGCGTGGGCTTTGACGTCAACAGAGTCAGACAGACCCTGCCGGGGCTGAAGTACGAATATCCGCCGGTGCAGGACAAGATACCCTTTGACGGACTTGCCGGTCATGAAGACATGGTAAACAGCGCTTCGGACGGCAGGATGCTCATGTCACTGGTTTCCGGCATTTCACCTGCTTTTGCAGACGAAGCTGCAAAGCACGCAGACAGAGCCGGATTCATCGCTGAAAGCATCGAAAAGGCTGAGAACGGAAAAGTCTCCCCGAGAATGTATATAGACAGCGAGGAGACCCCGAGAGAGTACTATTTTGAACCTCTCAGCGATTTTGAGGACATATGTGAAGTACGGACGTTCGACAGCCTCTCGGAGTGTCTGGAAGCCTATTTCAGCCTCAAGGTCACATCCAACCAGAGCAAACAGAAAGCGGCGGATCTCGCAAGGGCAGTAAACGAACTCCTCAGCAAAAAATATCTGAAGAAGAAGCGTCTCTCCGAGGATCTGCTGGAGGCTGAGAATTCCGATGAACTCAGACTCTATGGAGAACTTCTCACCGCGAACCTCCACCTGGTGAAACAGGGCATGAAGTCCGTGGATGTCATAAGCTATTATGACGGTTCCACCGTGAAGATCCCTTTGGACGTGAAGAAGTCGCCATCTGCCAACGCCCAGCACTATTACAAGCGCTACGGCAAGGCTAAGACGGCAATAAAAGAGAAGAAGATCCAGATCGAAGAGAACGATCAGGAGATAGATTATCTGGAATCCGTGGCAGCCTTCATAGAAAGCACCGGAAGCGTGGAAGAAGTGGACGCTATCAGACAGGAGCTTACTGAGACGGGCTACCTGAGACCCAGAAAGAAGAGCGGATTCAAGGAGAAGAAAGCCCGCCCGCAGCCTCTTAAATACAAGCTGGGAAGCGGACTGACCTGTCTGGTAGGCAGAAATAATAAAGAGAACGATTATCTGACTTTTAAAATGGCTCAGAAAGGCGACGTCTGGCTCCATACCAAGGACATCCCCGGATCTCACGTACTGATCCAGACCGGAGGGGAGCAGATCACGGAGGATGAGATCTTTGAAGCAGCGGCCATAGCGGCCTTCCACTCCAAAGCTTCCCAGTCCCAGAACGTTCCGGTGGACTACGTCCCCATAAGATATGTGAAAAAGCCTGCAGGAGCCAAACCGGGCATGGTGATCTTCACAAACAACAGGACTGTATATGCAGATCCGAAAGAAGGAAAAAAGATATGAAACAGGAATTCAAGGGTTCTGAAATGCTTTCACCTGTGCCTGCTGTAATGGCAAGCCTGGGGGAGGGAGATGAAGCCAATATCATAACCATAGCGTGGACAGGAATAATCAATTCCAGACCGCCCATGACGTATATCTCAGTCAGAAAAGAGCGTCATTCCCACGACATACTCATGAAGACAGGAGAATTCGTAATAAACCTTACGACTGAGGCAATCCTCAGACAGACCGACTGGTGCGGAGTTAGATCGGGCTGTGACTTTGATAAGTGGAAGGAGACCGGTCTTACAAAAGAACCTGCATCCGTTGTGAAATGCCCCATGATCGCAGAGTCTCCTGTGAACCTGGAATGCCGTGTCACAGAAGTAAAGGAATTGGGCTCCCACGACATGTTCATGGCGGAGATCGTGAAGGTCCACGTGGATGACAGCATTATAGATGAAGACGGACATTTCGACGTTGTCAGAGCCGGACTTCTGGCATATATCCACGGACATTATTACACCGTCAACAGAAAACCTCTCGGACGCTTCGGCTTCTCTGTGATGAAGCCGAAGACGAAGAAGCGCCTTCAGAAAGAAGCTCACGAAAAGAGGGTAGAGGCCAACCGAAAGAAACGCATGGGCAAGTAAAAGCAAATGGATATCTACTATAACGGCATAATATATCTGAATGATGAAAAGACGACCAAAGCAAGTGCCATGGCCGTAGAAGGCGGATTAATTAAAGCGGTGGGCTCTGATGAAGACATACTGGCGATGGCGTCTGACGGCGATACCATGCTGGATCTTCAGGGCAGACTTGTAATGCCCGGATTCGTGGATTCACATCTTCACTTTGTCGAGTATGCGGTGGAAAAGTCCTTTGTGGATCTGTCTTCTGCCGGAAGCCTTGAAGAACTCCTAGGCATGATGAGAGAGCGTCTCCCTGAAGCCCTTGAAAAGAACAAGCCATTAAGAGGATTCAGCTTCGACAATAATTACTGGGAGGATCCGTCTCTTCCGACCAGAGAGGACCTGGACGGTCTTTCGGCTGAGATACCCATAACTGTGAGGCGCACCTGCCATCACGTTACCGTCTGCAATACGCCGGCGCTTGAGATCTGCGGTATGCTTGAGGATTGCCCGGACGGCATACTTAACGAAGAGGAACAGAATGCAGTTATCGAGAAACTGCTGACCTTCACAAAAGAAGAATTCAAGGAGCTGATCCTGGATGCATGCTCTGATGCGGTAAAGGCTGGGATCACCGAGGTCCAGACCGACGATCTGGAATACATGAGAAAAGAACTCTATGGGAAAACCATACTGGATGCATATATGGAACTGGATAAAGAGGGCAGGCTTCCCATCAGAGTATATGAGCAGTGCAATCTGCCTTCTGCCGATAGACTGAATGCTTTTCTGGACGCCGGTTTCAGGACGGGATATTCAACCGGCCATTTCACCATAGGACCGCTTAAACTGGTAGCAGATGGAGCTCTGGGTTCCAGAACCGCTGCTCTTAGAAAGCCATATCCTGATGATCCGTCGAATTACGGTATCCTGAATTTCACGGATCAGGAGATGGAAGAACTGGTGGACACCGCTCACCGCGCCGGGCTCCAGATAGCCATTCACGGCATAGGAGACCGCACCATAGACCAGATATTGAATTCCTATGAAAAGGCCTTGAGAGCGCATCCCGGAGCCGATCACAGGCATGGCATAGTCCACTGTCAGATCACTCATCCCGAACAGCTTCAGAAGATGAAGGAACTGGATCTCATGGCTTATATACAGCCCATATTTATCAGATCTGACCAGTGGATAGCTGAAGACAGGGTGGGAAAAGACCTGGCCGCCACATCCTACGACTGGAGGACCATGACGGATATGGGAATCCACCTGGGCTTTGGCTCGGATTGTCCGGTGGAGTCCTTTGATATAATGCCTAACATGTACTACGCTGTTGCAATGAAGGACCCCGATAAGAAAACGCCCTGGCATCCGGAACATGCGGTGACCATGGAAGAAGCCATAAGGTCATTCACTGCTGAAGGAGCTTATGCGTCCTTTGCTGAAGACCGCAGGGGCAGACTGGTTCCCGGATTCACTGCAGATTTTTGTGTGATCGACCGGGATATAACGTCTCTTTCGCCTGAAGCTCTGAATGAAGCAAAGGTCATCATGACTTTTGTTGATGGTAAGAGAGTCTTCTGATAAGCATATATTTTCTTGACATCACATATATATTTATGAGATACTAACCTGTGTAAACAGGGAGTAGCTTGCGTGCGCTGCACGTTACATATTTCGTCAGTACGGGTAAGCCCCGGAATATGTTTGAAATAGCGAGACTTTTACCATGGGGTAGAAGTCTTTTTTTGCAAATAAGTAAGTCAGAAAGGTAAAAAATCTTAATGGAAGTCAGCAATATAGTTTCACTTCTGGGAGGCGTTGCACTTTTCCTTTTCGGAATGTCCGTAATGGGAGATTCGCTGAAAAAACTGGCCGGATCGAAAATGGAGATGCTGCTGTTCAAACTTGCAGGAAACCCCGTGAAGGGTATTCTCCTGGGTACCGGAGTAACTGCAGTTATACAGTCCTCATCGGCGACTTCAGTCATGACCGTAGGTTTCGTAAATTCCGGCATGATGAAGGTGCGCCAGGCTATAGGGATCATTCTGGGAGCTATCCTGGGTACCAGTATAACAGGCTGGATCCTCTGTCTGAACAGTCTTGGCGGATCCGGCGCTGAAGTGGCGTCATACTTCAGCACGGAGATACTGACCGGTATAGTAGCACTGATCGGTATAGCTCTTTGGATGTTCAGCAAAAAGAATTCACGCAAAAATATCGGCGGCATCATGATGGGCTTCGCAGTCCTCATGTACGGCATGAGCATGATGTCCTCATCCATAGCGCCGCTCAGGGAAGATGAAGGTTTCATCCGCCTTCTCACCAGCTTCAGCAACCCCATACTGGGCGTTCTTGCAGGTCTGATCCTGACCGCTGTCATTCAGAGCGCCAGCGCTGCCATAGGTATCCTGCAGGCTTTGGCCATGACGGGAGCTGTGGAGTTCGACATGGCTTTTCCCATCATCATGGGTATCGGTATCGGCGCGTCTGTTCCGGTAATGCTCAGCGCACTTGGGGCAGGGACCAACGGTAAGAGAACGGCTTTCGTCTATCTGATAATAGACGTTCTCGGAGCTATCATCTGCGGAAGCATATTTTACATACTGAATGCGATAATAGATTTTCCTTTTATGACGCAGACGATGAACATGGTGTCCATAGCTTTTGTCAATACCATGTACAGACTGGCCATAGTGATCATGCTTTCTCCTGCCATAGGGCTGCTTGAGAAGATCGTATGCGGCATATTCCCCGAAGGACCTGAAGCCCAGGCAGAGAAGGAGGATATGGACAGACTTGAGACCAGATTCCTTCAGCATCCTGCGCTGGCCCTTGCACAGAGCAAGACTGTGATCGATTCCATGGCAAATAAATCCCTGGAAAGCGTGGTATGTGCCATCAGCGCCAGACAGAGCGGTGGCAAGGACGTGAATAAAGTCTTCGATCTGGAAGGTATGATAGACAGATATGAAGACAAACTCGGGGCATATCTTTTCAGCATAACCTCGAGGGATCTGGATGACAGTCAGTCCACTGAGGTCAGCAAATACCTCAGAGTCCTTTCAGACTTCGAAAGAATATCCGACCACGCTAGGAACATAGGAGAGGCAGTAGAAGAGATAAAAGAAAAGAAAATAGCCTTTTCAGGGCAGGCAGATTCCGATCTGAGAGCCCTTGAAAAAGCTGTAAATGATATCGCGGGTCTTACTATAAAAGCTTTTGTCGACAATGACGTTGAAACGGCTCTTATGGTTGATCCTCTGGAAGAAGTGATCGACGATCTCTGTGACGAGATCAAGATCAGACATATAGAAAGGGTCAGCAGACAGGTCTGCTCCCTTGAAAACGGATTTGTTTTCAACGATCTGATCACAGATTATGAAAGGATCTCCGACCACTGCAGCAACATCTCTCTGGACGTGCTGGATTCCGGAGATGAGGAATTCCTGCCTCACGAATATCACATGAGCATGGATTACAGGCAGAATGAAGTCTTCCAGAAGTACTTCGAAGAATATAAGAAAAAATACAACCTGTAAAAAAAGGGCTGCCGGAAAGGCAGCCCTTTTAAGTTTCTGGTTTATTCGATGTTCTGTACCTGTTCGCGGATCTTTTCGATCTCGGACTTGATGTTAAGCATGTGATTGGTGATGGTTATGTCATTTGCTTTGGAGCCTATGGTGTTTGCCTCACGATTCATTTCCTGGACGAGGAAGTCCAGTTTTTTGCCTACTGTCGATTCAGATCCTGTAAGTATTGACTTGAGCTGGAGAAGATGTGAATTCAACCGGGTTATCTCTTCGTCAATGGCACATTTGTCAGCGAAGATGGCAGCTTCTGTCAGGATCCTGTCTTCAGGGATCTCTGCCGCGCCGTCCAGGAGCTCCGCGATCCTGGCTCTGAGTTTTTCCATGTAGTCCTTGACTACGAGAGGGGAACGTTCCTCGATCTGGTCCAGTATACCTTTGATGGTCTCGCCTTTTTTGATGAGATCATCTGCCAGACGTGCGCCTTCTATGGCACGCATCTTTTCCAGGTTTGCGGAAGCTTCAGCCACAGGTACGAGTATGGCCTTGGTCAGCTCGTCTTCATCCTCCACGTCGGGGACTGCCTTAAGTACGTCAGGCATGCCTGCCATGAGACTTAAGTCGATCTCACCTGATAAACCGAACTGTTCCTTGAGTTCCTTAAGGTTTTCATAGTACTGTCCGGCAGCAAGCTGGTTCAGCTTGATGACTACGTCGTTTTCGGTGAGGTTCTCCACGTTGATGGATACGTCCACCTTGCCTCTGACCAGTTTCTCTTTGACCGTCTGCTTGATCTTGTCCTCTGCAAAAGAGTACCTTCTGGGCATCTTTACAGTTATGTCGGAGTATCTGTGATTGACGGACCTGATCTCACAGATAATGTTTCTTTTGCCGTCTGAATATTCGCTTCTTCCGAAGCCTGTCATACTTTTGATCATTCTTTAAAACCTCTGATTAAAGATAAGCCGGCAGGGTATGCCTGCCGGCCAAATTTCATGATTTGAACTAGCAGCCTATGAAGCGTGCGCTCATGATCTTGTCGCTGTTTTCAACGTTCAGTCCGTTGTAAACTTCTTCTGCGCTTGTGAAGGAATCCTTGTCAAGTTCTGCGAGAACGTAGCTGATGCCATCCTTTCTCATGGATGCCATAGCCTTAACTACGGGAACCTTGATTTCTGAGAACATGTCCATTACTTCTGCAACAGGGTTCTCCATGCCTTTTACCATCATTGCAACACGAGGGGAAGTGCACTGTCCCATGTCCAGCTTAGGGAAATTGACGGAGTTGATGATGTTTCCGTCTTCGAAGTAATCTCTGATCTCCTTAACGGCCATTTCAGCGCAGTTGTCTTCAGCTTCTGCGGAGGATGCGCCAAGGTGCGGTGTAAGGATAACGTTCGGCTTGCCCACCATGTGGTCGTTGGGGAAGTCACATACGTACTGGGAAACCTTGCCGGATTCAAGAGCAGCCAGAAGGTCGTCTTCGTTGACCAGTTTGTCTCTTGAGAAGTTGAGAAGAAGAACGCCGTCCTTCATTGCGGAAATAACGTCAGCGTTGATCATCTTCTTGGTTGCATCGTTTGCAGGAAGGTGAAGAGTAACGATGTCAGCTTCAGCAAGCATTTCCTTAAGATCTGTGTAGACCTTTACGCCTTCGCATTCTGTAACGAAGGGGTCATAGCCTACGATATCCATTCCGAGAGCGGAACATGCTTCAGCGATCTTGCGGCCGATAGCTCCGAGACCTACTACGCCGAGGGTCTTACCGAAGATCTCATGTCCTGCATATTTTGATTTGCCTTTTTCGACCTGCTTAGCCACATCCATCTCTTCGTTGGGAGCGAGTCCCTTAGCCCATTCGAGACCTGCAGGAACGTTTCTCATGGCCATAAGCATTCCGCAGATGACCAGCTCTTTAACGGCGTTTGCGTTTGCACCGGGAGTGTTGAAAACAACGATTCCCTGTTCAGCGCATCTGTCAAGAGGGATATTGTTCACACCTGCGCCGGCGCGGGCAACAGCCTTGAGAACAGGAGAGAACTCCATGGTGAGCATGTCAGCGGATCTAACAAGGATACCGTCTGCCTCATTTACGTTCTCGGTGATCTCATAGTCGTCTGTGAGACGGGCCAGACCAACAGGTGATATTTTGTTAAGTTTTGCAATTTTGTACATGATTCTTTTCCTCCGATCATTCACAGAAAATTCAAATTACGCCTTAAGTATAACACTTTACTTAATATCTTAAAAGTGTTAAAATACATTTAGACAAAATTTCATGTCTGAAATTTTAGTATGCCTAAAATAATTATAATTAAAAAAGGAAGGTATAAAAATGTATAAGCAAAAGTACGACAGAGTGTATAATTTCTCCGCAGGTCCCTCAGTATTACCTTTAGAGGTTCTTGAGAAGGTCCAGGCTGATCTCCTGAACTATGAGGGCAGTGGACAGTCCGTTATGGAAATGAGCCACCGCTCCAAGGAATTCAAGAAGATCGCTGAAGATGCTGAAGCAAACCTGAGAGAACTTATGGAGATCCCTGATAACTACAAGGTGCTTTTCGTACAGGGTGGCGGCCACGTTCAGTTCGCTATGGTTCCTCTGAACCTTATGGTAAACTCCAAGAAGGCTGACTACATCATCACAGGTACCTGGGCTAAGAAGGCATGGAAGGAAGCTCAGAAATTCGGCGATGCCAAGGCTATCGCTTCCTCCGAAGAAGATAAGTTCACATGGGTACCTAAGGTTAAGAAGGAAGACTTCAGAGAAGACGCTGATTATGCTTACATCTGCCTTAACAATACTATTTACGGAACCAGATTCAACTACATCCCCGACACAGGAGACGTTCCTCTCGTAGCAGACTGGAGCTCCGGCTGGATGTCAGAAAAGATCGACGTTTCCAAGTTCGGTATCCTTTGGGGCGGCGCTCAGAAGAACGTAGCACCTGCCGGAATGGCTATCGTAGTTATCCGTGAGGATCTGCTTGGCAAGTGCGCTCCTGAAGTTCCTACATATCTTGACTACAAGATCCACGCTGATAACGATTCAATGTACAATACTCCTCCTTGCTGGACTATCTACGTAGCAGGCGAAGTATTCAAGTATCTGAAATCCATCGGCGGCATCGGCGTAATGGAAGAGATGAACAAGAAGAAAGCTAAGAAGCTTTATGACTACATCGATTCCTCAGAACTCTTCAAGGCTCCCGTAGCAGTTGAAGACCGTTCACTCATGAACGTTGTATTCGTGACCGGAGATCCCGATCTTGATAAGAAGTTCGTTGCAGAAGCAAGAGAAGAAGGCCTTATCAACCTTGCAGGACACAGATCCATCGGCGGAATGCGTGCTTCCATCTACAACGCAATGCCTGAGGAAGGCATTGACTGCCTCATCGAATTCATGAAGAAGTTCGAAGCAGAGAACAAATAATACATCATCAGTGTCAACCGGAGTAATTAATGAGAAAAACAGATAGTAAAGCCAAACGCTCCATACTGACTGTTTTTGTAGTAGTAGTGATCGTAGCCATAGTGCTTTTGTATTGCATAGGCCCTATGGCTTACGTCTTTGCTGATACCAGAAACGGTGTGGATATGTGGGCCAGCGGCGCAGCGATCTACATAGACGAGTCAAACAGTTTCGTCTGGGATTATAACGGTGAAAAGCAATATGACGTTGATTCCCTTACGATACTTTTGACATGTCTGATCGCGGCTGAACAACTCAATATGGACGACGCTGTCACTGTATCACCGTCTGCGATCAATTCCGATGATATAAGTTCCTGGCTGAAGGAAGGGGAAGAGACGACTGTTGATGCTCTCATGCATCTCGCTCTTATGAGAGCCAACAATGCCGCTGCAAGACAGCTTGCCATCCTGACGGCAGAGAGTGAAGAAGATTTTGTAAAGCTCATGAATGAAAGAGCTCTTGAAATCGGATGCACAAAGGCTGAATTTTACGATGCCACCGGCCACAGGACAGGAGCAAACAAAGCCTCTGCAAAGGACATGTGCCTTATAGTTGAAGCAGCTCTTAATAATGAGACCGTGGGTGGCATACTGGGTGAAAAGTCTTATCAGATGGATGCCACCAACATGAATGAGGCCAAGAAGCTTACCACAAGCAACCGCCTTATGAAGGGAGGCTCTTACACCAACTATGAAGGCAAGACCATCAATGTGGACGTCGACCCGGATTGCTATGCAGGTCTGCAGAGCAAAAGGACCACTGAAAGAACAGTGGCTTTTGCTGCCACAAGAATAAACGGCATCAGCGTTATAGCTGTAACGCTGAACGACTATGACGGCTACGATTTTGATGACCTGGGTAAACTTTTCAAGCATGCCGGAAATATGGTCCAGCCATATAAGGCACTTGAAAAGGACACCATGTTCGAGCAGAAGGCAAAGGTAAAGAACGGTGCTGTGACCAAGGTCTCTGGTATGGCAGGCGATGACGGATATGTCAACCTTTTGGAAGGCGCGTCTGCATCGCTGATCCTGGTTGAGCCCGAGTATTTCGAGGATCTTACCGCACCCGTTGCCAAGGGTGACGTTATAGGCGAGGCTGTGATCTACCTTGCCGACGTTCCTGTCACCACAGTGGATATCGTGGCTGCTGAAAGCGTAAAAGAAGGCTGGATATTCTCCAGAATAGGCATCCCTAACATCGTTGCCCTTATCATCATGATCGTTCTTGGCGTGATCCTCATAGCTGTGATCGTTTTAGGATCTATAGTGAGAACCAAGAAAGCCAGAGCCAGAGCGAAACGCCAGGCAAGGATCAAGGAGATCGCTCTTAAACAGTTAGAGCAGGAGCAGAGCGCCAGAGAAAGAGATTGGCCTTACTGATACTGAAACATGTTTGATATCAAAGAAAACCTAAAAAAACTCCCGGAGACCCCGGGAGTTTATATGCATAAAGACAAACTCGGCAACGTGATCTACGTTGGTAAGGCAGTCAACCTGAAGCGCAGAGTCTCCAGCTATTTTGTCAATTCAGCCTCCCATTCATCTAAAGTCAGATCCATGGTGAAGAACATCGAGGAATTCGAGTACATCACCTGCAAGACCGAGATGGAAGCGCTGATACTGGAGTGCAACCTGATCAAAAAGTACGAGCCGAAGTATAACGTGCTTCTCAGGGACGACAAGACCTATCCGTACATCAAACTCACAATGAACGAGGATTATCCCAGGCTCCTTAAGACCAGACTTGTCAAAAAGGACGGAGCCAGATATTTCGGACCTTATTCCGACGTTGCTGCAGTAAACCGGGCGCTTGAGCTTCTAAACAAACTTTTCAAACTCAAGAGATGCTCCGCCACAAGCTTTCCCGAAGGCTTCAAGCCCTGTCTGAACTACCATATCGGAGAGTGCAGGGGGATATGCACAGGTCTTGTGGACCGGGGAGAATACATGAAGGACATCGAACGTCTGACGGATCTTCTCAACGGCAAGGACAAAAGCCTGGAAAACGAGCTGAAGGAACAGATGAAGGAGGCTTCGGAAAGCCTTGAGTTTGAAAAGGCAGCGATACTCAGAGATCAGATCGAAGCTCTAAAAGCTCTGAGAAACATCCAGAGAGTCACCATGGTAAACGGCAAGGATCTGGATATGGTATTCACCGCAGGACATGGTGAAAACACCGTCGTAGTGCTGTTCCCTGTAAGGGGAGGGAAACTTTCAGGAAGGGAGACCTTCCTGATGGCCAATGCCGAGAACTGGGAGCTGGATAAGACTGATTCCGAGGATTACGATGAGTATGAAAAGGTTATCGGCGAGTTCATCAAGCAGTATTATTCACAGCTTGCTAATCCTCCGTCGGAGATCCTCATACCCAAACCCATCAGAGATGAAAAGATCATTTCAGAGATGCTGGGCACCAGGATCCATACTCCTGAAAGAGGCGATAAATATCAGCTTCTGAAGCTGGCCTCAAGAGACGTGGTGGAGATCTCCAAGAGCCTGGATATAAAGGTTGAGACCCAGAAGGAAAGGGAGCAGGAACTGAGAACAGCGCTTTCCAGGATCCTTGGCTATGAAAAGAGAGGCTACCGCGTGGAGTCCTACGATATCAGCAACACCAACGGTGTGGATACCGTGGGAGCCATGGTGGTATTCAGAGATCTTAAACCTGTAAGAAAGGACTACAGAAGATTCAAGATCCGCACCGTCGAAGGTCCGGATGACTACGGCAGCCTTCAGGAAATGCTGATGAGAAGATTCCGCAGAGCCCTTGAAAACGACAGGAGCTTCAATGAACTTCCGGACCTGATCCTCATGGACGGAGGAAGGGGACAGGTGACTTCTGCTGAAAAGGTGCTTAGGGCTCTGAGACTTGAGATACCGGTACTGGGCATGGCCAAGGATGACAGCCACAGGACCAGGGCGCTGGTGAACGGAGAAGGACAGGAGATCCTGCTGAAGGACTATCCTTTGCTTTTCAAATACTGCGGCACCATCCAGGAGGAGGTCCACAGGTTCGCCATCGACTATCACAGGAGCCTTCATAACCGGAACACCATAGGTTCTGTCCTTGACGATATACCGGGCATAGGTCCCAAGAAGAGAAACGCTCTTCTGAATCATTTTGAGACCATCAAAGACATAAAGGAAGCGGGGCGCGAAAAGCTTATGGAATGCCCGGGGATCACTGCAAAAAATGCAGATTCCATCATTGAATTCTTTGGTCTTGAAAAGCATAAACAAGTGTGATATATTGTTACCGTATTAAATGCAGATAGATTAAAAAGACTGATTATTAAGGAGAAAAACAATGGCAAATAAAGATAAGTATGCTGAAGAAGAGCTTGACATCATCACTCTGGAATTCGATGACGGCGGCGAAGTGGAATGCGAGATCATGGGAGTCTTCGATTATGAAGGCAAAGAGTACATCGCTCTTATCCCTCATGATGATTCTGACGACGTATACATCTACGGATACAAGGAAACAGGCGACGATGAATATGAGCTTGTTGATATCGAAGATGACGCTGAATTTGAAAAGGTAGTTGCCGAGTTCGACAAGATCATGGCAGAGGAATAAATTACGGCATTCATTCTGTAATGATACAGGCTGAGTAAAAAATGCTCAGCCTTTTTTAAAACCTTTGTAAGGCTGCTGCGAATCGCAGTCAATCGGATAAAAAAGGAGAGATGATAGTTGTTCAAATTTCTTTCTCAGGAGAAAAAGTCTGGTGACGGCAGACGTACTCTCCTCATAGTTCTGGCGGTGGTCATTGCAGCCTTTGCACTGACGTTTGTACTTCCTCATGATGTTGAAAACTACGGGGCAGCATCGCTTATCCCTGCTGTTTTCCTCATCGTGTATATTTTTGCGACCCAAAGGATAATAGAGGCGCTGACACTGGCGTCACTTATCGGGTTCATTATGGTTTCCAGACCTGTCACCATGGGCGAGGGGACCTGGGCAGGAAATATCTTCATGAACTTCAGCGACGGCATACTGGGAGTCATGATGAGCGAGGACATAGCCTGGCTGATCATAGTATGCGGTCTGATGGGAAGCCTGATAGCTCTAATAGAGAAATCCGGCGGAGCCTATGCCTTCGGGCAGTGGATATCCCACAAGGCCAAGACCAGAAAAGCATCGCTTCTCTGGACCTGGTTCCTTGGCATAGTGATCTTCATCGATGACTATCTGAATTCACTTACGGTGGGTTCATGTATGACGAAACTCACGGATCAGCACAGAGTGCCGAGAGAATTCCTGTCATATATAGTGGATTCCACGGCTGCACCCCTGTGCGTCATTATCCCCATAAGTACCTGGGCGGTATTCTGCTCCAGGATACTTGAGACCAATGGATGGGCACCGGCAGGAGAGGGACTTAAATACTTCATAAAGACCATACCCTTCAACTTTTACGGGTGGTTCGCGGCTATATGCGTGCCTCTGGTCATTATCGGAGTGATCCCCATCTTCGGACCTATGAAGAAAGCATTTGAACGAGTAGAAGCGGGAGGACCTCTGGCACCTCCTGATTCTGATAAGATAGATATCCGCGCAGGCAAGGACGACATCATTTATGAAAATCCCAGGATGATCAACCTCTTTGCTCCTATCATAGTACTGGTAGGCGGAACTATAATCATGGACTTCGACATGCAGATGGGCGTGCTGCTCACCATGGCGTTCGTATTCGTATTCTATCTGGCTCAGGGAGTAATGAATCCCGAGGAGTTCACCGACGTAGCGCTGGAAGGCCTCAAGAACATGATCATGCCTTTGCTGCTCATGGTTCTGGCTTTCCTGTTTGCAGACGTGAACAACCAGATACACTTTACGCTTTACGTTATCCAGACGGCGACAAAGTACGTAACGCCTCAGGTGATGCCTCTGGTGGTTTTCATAGCCCTGGCTATAACGGAGTTCATAACGGGAACCAACTGGGGAATGTATATCATAGCGCTTCCGATAGTAATTCCTCTTGCACAGTCCATAGGCTGTGACGTGACACTGGCTGTATCCGCGGTACTCTCCGCAGGAGTATTCGGATCGCATATCTGCTTCTATTCAGACGCTACGGTCATCACGTCGGCAGCTACAGGATGCAATAACTTCAATCACGCCGTCACACAGGCGCCATACGGCATCATGTGTGCCTGCGCATCTGCAGTGATGTTCCTGGTAATGGGATTCGTGATCAACTAAGACGTAAGCCCCGCAAAAAATGCGGGGTTTTTTATTATTTTTTTGGTAAAACAAAAAGATTTGTGGTATAGTATAAATTGGAGCAGTTTGGGGAACAGATCCAATGCTCAGATATATCAGTCAAATAATTATTTACATACAAGAGGTGATTACAAAATGGCAAAAGTTGATATTTTCAGCGGATTCCTGGGAGCAGGAAAGACAACTCTGATTAAAAAACTCGTTGAAGAAGCCTACAAAGGCGAGAAAGTAGTTCTCATCGAGAACGAATTCGGCGAGATCGGTATCGACGGCGGTTTCCTTAAGGATTCCGGGATCCAGATCAACGAAATGAACGCAGGCTGCATCTGCTGCAGTCTGGTAGGAGACTTCAGCAAGTCCCTTGAGCAGGTGCTTGAGCAGTTCCATCCCGACAGGATCCTCATCGAACCTTCCGGCGTGGGCAAACTCAGCGACATCGTAGAAGCTGTTGAAGGACTGAACGATCCCGACCTTCAGCTCAACGGATTCACAACTGTAGTTGACGCTAAAAAAGCAAAAGTATATATGAAGAACTTCGGAGAGTTCTACAATAATCAGGTGGAGCACGCTTCTGCGATCATCCTGAGCCACACAAAGGACATGGCAGAGGATAAACTCAAGGCAGTTGTGGAGCTTATGAGAGCTCATAATGACCACGCTACCATCATTACCACCGACTGGGATCAGCTTGAAGGCAAACAGATCCTGAAGGCAATGGAGAACAGGGACACCCTGGAGCAGGCTATCGAACTCCTTGAGAAGGAGCACGCTGAACATCATCATGATCATGATGATGACGAGTGTGACGATCCTGAGTGCAGCTGCCATCACCACCATCATGACGATGATGACGACGAGCATGAGCATGAACATCATCACCACGATCACGATGATGACGACGAGGACGAGCATGAGCATGAACATCATCACCACGATCACGATGATGACGACGAGGACGAGCATGAGCATCATCACCACCATCATGATCACGACCATCACCACCACCATCACCACGGCCACGAGGGACATCACCACGCCGATGAGGTATTTGACTCCTTCGGATATGAGACTGCTAAGAAGTTCAGCCCCGAATTCATCAGGGAATGCCTTGAGAAGCTGGGAGACTTCGGTGAGTATGGACAGATTCTCAGAGCTAAGGGCATCGTAGAAGCTGAAGACGGCCAGTGGATCCACTTCGACTACGTACCCGGCGAGCCCGACGTAAGATACGGAAGCGCTGAAGTAACTGGCAGGATCGTGGTTATCGGCGCAGGCGTTGATGAAGATTCCGTAAAGGAACTCTTTGGAATTTGATTAGTATCAGGAGATAACAGATAATGAGCAAAAAAGAGATACCCGTATATCTTTTCACAGGATTTCTGGATGCAGGAAAGACAACCTTCATACAGGAAACTCTGGAAGACCCCGGGTTCAATGACGGTCAGAAGACTCTTCTGATCGTGACTGAAGAGGGAGACACAGAATATAAGCCCATCAAGTTCGCATCTTCCAACGTGAAGATCATGACTCTGGAAGATGAGGAAGATCTTACCGAAAGCTGGATGACCAATGCAGCTGCGCTTTGCAATGCCGAAAAAGTCGTCATCGAGTATAACGGAATGTGGGTACTGGATCAGCTTTATAACAACCTTCCTGAAAACTGGACTGTTTATCAGGAAATGACCTTTGCAGATGCCAGAAACTTCGTAAGCTATAACGACAACATGAGACAGCTGGTCTACGATAAGATCAAGTCCACTGAGAGCATCGTTTTCAAGCATATGACCCGCGATATGGACCAGATGCCTCTCCACAAGATCGTACGTCAGGCAAACAGAAGATGCGACATCATCTACGAATACGGTCCAAACGAGATCGAGCTGGACAACATTGAAGATCCGCTGCCTTTCGATATGAATGCCAAGATCATCGATATCCAGGATCAGGACTATGCTATGTGGTATGCTGACATGAATGACAACGAGCCGAACTATTACGGCAAGACCGTGCGCTTCAAGGGAAGAACTCTTCTCGGAGGCGGACTGAAGGCCGACGAGTTCGTCATCGGACGTCATATCATGACCTGCTGCGTACAGGACATCCAGTTCGGCGGACTGGTGGCCAAGTATCCCAAAGCTTCCGAAATGGAGCATGGCGGCTGGGTAGTTATGACTGCTGAGATCGTAAGAGAATACAACGACATGTATGAAGCCATAGGTCCTGTATTCCATGTGAAGGAAGTCGTGAAATGCGATCCTCCTGAAGAGGAAGTAGCAACATTCTATTAAACAAAATATTGACTGCCCTGAAAAGGGCAGTTATTATTTTACCATGAAGAAGATGAGACTCCGTACAAAGATCATTATCGCGGTGATCGCCGTGGTGATCATCATATATTGCATCATAGGAAACGTCATAGTGAGCGCCGCTCTTGTGCCTGATTTCATGCGGAAACTGGAGGCTTTCGACAGGGTCACCGAGCAGAGCTACTCTGAGATGGTGCAGACCGATGAGATCTCTGAGAACATGAAAGCTGCATCTGAAAAGACCAAGGCGGTTCTGGGTAATGCCGGAGGTTTCAAGGAAAAGATCACATCCTATGACGGTTATGAACTTATCGCTGCCTGTTTCAGACAGCCGGAACCGGAAGGAAAGCCCTGGGCAGTCCTCCTTCACGGGTATACCGGTTGGAAGGAAGAGATGTACCATCACGCTGCGGAGTACTATGGGCGCGGGTTCAACGTGCTTTGCCCGGATCTGAGATGCCAGGGAGAGTCCGAAGGTGATTTCATCGGCATGGGCTGGACGGACAGAGAAGATGTGATACTCTGGATAAATAATATCCTTGCGGCTTATCCTGATGCTGAGATCGTCGTTCAGGGAGAATCCATGGGGGCTTCCTGTGCGCTGATGCTGAACGGACTTAACTTGCCTGAAAATATAGTCTGCCTGATCTCTGACTGCGCTTACAGCGACTCAGTGACCATGTTCAGAAAACAGCTGAGGGACTGGTTCAGCCTGCCGGATCTGGGCTTTATCAGTTCCGCCAGACTGTGGCTACGGATAAGAGGAGGATATGATCTTAAGGACGCATCAGCCCTGAATGAAGTGGCAAAAGGATCCGTTCCGACGCTTTTCATCCACGGTGATCAGGACAGGATCGTTCCCGTGGAAGCTGCGGGAGAACTGTACGAAGCAAGCTGCGCTTCCGAAAAGGAGCTGCTTATTGTAGAGGGAGCGGGGCACGTGCAGTCCTGCTATAAAGATCCTGAGACTTACTATACAAAGATATTTGATTTTATAGGGAAATATATCAGCTTTGAGTAGACGGAGGCCTCGTAAGATGAAGATAGCCATGATACAGATGGACGTGGTCCATGGTAAAGATAAAAATATAAGCCACGCTCTGGATCTGATCGAAGGAGCGTGTAAAGAAGATATAGATATGGCGGTGCTTCCTGAGATGTTCTGCTGTCCTTATTCAACCTCATATTTCCGCGAATACGGTGAAGCGGACGGAGGAGAGGCGCAGCGCGCACTTTCCGGTTGTGCAAAAAAACACGGTATATACCTGATAGGAGGCAGCCTGCCTGAAATCGACGGAGATAAGGTCTATAACACTTCCTACGTTTATGACAGAAACGGAAAGCAGATAGCGAAACACCGCAAAGCCCATCTTTTTGACATCGACGTGGAAGGCGGACAGAGGTTTTATGAGTCTGACGTGCTGACAGCAGGAGAGAACACAACCGTATTCGAAACGGAGTTCGGACCCATGGGACTCTGCATCTGCTTTGATTTCAGAAGCCAGGAGCTGGCCAGGACCATGGGAAACAGAGGCGCAAATATCATCTTTGTACCGGGGGCTTTTAACATGACCACGGGACCGGCTCACTGGGAGGTGCTCTTCCGCTCAAGAGCCATTGACAATCAGCTTTTCACCATAGGAGTAGCACCTGCGAGGGACGAAAACAGCGAATACGTTTCATACGCCAATTCCATAGCAGTGGACCCCTGGGGCGCGGTTATAAAGAGGCTGGGAATCGGGGAAGAGATCGGCATTGTAGAGCCGGATCTCAGCAGGATAGATTCCATAAGGAGGCAGCTTCCGATAATTGCTTCACGCAAGCCTGCATTATATGACTGACCGGGGAAAACTTAACGGAGGACTGAATTGAGCAACAGAAAAGAAAGAATAAAAGAAATATACGAGATGCTGAACCGCTATGAACTGCTGGATTACGACTGCGGAAGGCTTTGCGGTGCGGCCTGCTGTACTTTAGGCGGAAACTTCGGCGATGAGAACATGGGAATTTATCTTTTGCCCGGTGAAGAGGAGCTTCTTAAAGATGAGGACTGGCTCGACATCGTGGTCAGCGACGCATCCGAGCACGACCTTCCGGATTCATGGAAGGGCGAGGTGTATTTTGCGAAATGCAAGACGCCGCCCATCTGTCCGAGGGAAAAGAGGCCCATGCAGTGCAGGACCTTTCCGCTTGCACCTCATCTTTCAAGGGACTGCGAACTTACCATGGTGTATAACGACCTGGAACTACCCTATGAATGTCCTTTGATCGAAGAGGAGACACCTCTGGAGGACGAATTCGTGGAAGCGATCCTGAACGCCTGGGATCTTCTCATGGAGGACCCTATGATCTACGATCTGGTGAAGATGGATTCAGAGGCAAGGGAGGAGTCTTTTGCGGAACTGATGGGCAAGCTGGGCTACTGAGTTGTTAATAAAATACTGATGCTTGACTCTTTTTCAATAAATCATTAAAATTACCATATATGGGGAAACACCCGAAAGCGAGGCATATATGGAACATAAATATTTAGCAAAACGTTACTGGGCAGACAAGCCCACGGCAATGGGAAAATCCGACGTTCTGGCCAGGAGCTTCAACGACGTTATCAATCTGAGTTTAGGTGATCCTGATATGATCACTCCGGAACTTATCATAGACAAGGCCTTCGAGGATGCTAAAGCAGGATACACCAAGTATACTGATTTCAGAGGCATGCCGGAGCTCAGACAGGAAATAGCCAAATTCTACATGGAGGAATATGGACTGGACATACCGGATGAAGAGATCTTCGTTTCAACTTCCGGCTGCATTGCCATGGCTCTTGCCCTGGAAGCTGTCGTGAATGACGGCGATGAAGTCATACTTCAGGGACCTTATTTCACTCCATATCCCGGACAGGTAAAACTGGCCAGAGGCATTCCTGTGGAGTTCCCCACGTATGAAGAGGAAGACTTCCAGATAAACTGCGAGAGACTTGAGGAGTATATAACTCCGAAGACAAGGGTGCTGGTGATCAATTCGCCTAACAATCCTGCAGGTTCATGTCTGACTCTCGAAACCATGAAAAATATCGCTGAGATCGCCGAAAAGCACGACCTTATCGTGATCTCCGATGAAATATATACCAAGTTCAGCTTTGAGAATGAATTCATTCCTTTCAGAAGCCTGCCAGGAATGGCAGAGAGGACCATCACCATCAATTCTTTCTCAAAAAATTTCGTCATGACAGGCTGGAGAATTGGAAACATCATTGCGCCTTCATACATTATCAACGTCATCACTCAGATAAACGAAGGCGTTGCTTTCACAGCTCCTTCCATTTCTCAGAGAGCTGCGCTTCACGCCTTGAGGCACAGGGACGAAGTACAGCCACCAATCACTGAGGAATTCAAAAGGAGAATGTATTACGCCGCTGAAAGGATCAATCAGATACCCAATATGCACGTGATATATCCTCCGAAGGGAAGTTTCTATCTCTTCCCCTCCATCAAAGGAACAGGCCTTACTTCTCAGGAGGTGGCCGATAAGATCCTTGAGGAAGCACACGTGCTGACACTTCCTGGAAATGCCTTCGGGGCCTGCGGAGAAGGCCATCTGAGGCTGTGCTGCACAGTGTCGGTGGAGAAACTGAAGGAAGCCTTTGATAGAATCGAGAAAATGGAAATATTCAGTAAGTAAAAAATCGATGACCTGCCGAGTCAGAGAAAATCTGACAAAGCAGGTTTTTTTATGTTTGCAGACCTATATATGAAAGCCCACTTTTGGGCTATAAAAAAAGCCCGAAAGTGAGCATTTTCCGCTGTTAGATCTATAAAAAATCACCGGTTTTGTCAATTATCCTTAAAGAATGACCCAAAGGACCGGTTTTTAATTAATTTTTCAGTATGGCACAGAAATTGCTGTAAGAAATATGCAAAAGTAAAGATCGGAGGTCTAATAATGGAACTTGAAACAATGGGTTGGATATCGCTCATACCTGCAATTATCGCAATAGCGTTATCGTTCATAACCAAAAACACAATCGTTGCACTCCTTACAGCATGTTTCGTAGGTACTCTAGTCTCAGGCGGCGGACTGCTTGCTTTTCCCGGGCTTATCAAGGAAGCATGCGGAACCACAAGTTTTTCCTGGGTAATGCTACTGAACCTGTATATCGCTATCATAGTTGCTTTTTTCCATAAAACAGGAGCCATTCAGGCATTCTCAGAGTGGGTACACAATAAACACCTCTCCAGAAAAGGAACACAGCTGGTAGCATGGGTACTGGGTATTTTCGTATATTTCTCAGATTCATTCTCACCGCTTTTCGTTGGTACTGTTATGAGAGATATCTCTGATAAGGCTAAGTTATCCAGAGAAAAATTATCCTACATTGCGGACTCTACTGCAGCTCCCGTAAGCGTGTTGGTGCCTGTGACCGGTTGGGCTGCATATCTGATGAGCCTTGCCATCGGAATCGGTTCTGTTGAAACTCAGGAAGATGCTACAGCATTATTTATTAAACAATTCCATTGAATTTCTATCCTCTGTTTGCAGTACTGCTTGTAGGCCTTATAGCAAGCGGAATCGTTAAAGATTTCGGACCTATGAAGCGGGCTGAAAAGAGAGCTATGGAAGAAGGAAAAGTTTTAAGAGACGGAGCAAATCCGCTTATAGGCAAGGAACTTGTAGAAATGAAGCCTTACGAGGGTATAAAGCCCAACGTATTCCTTAACTTCGTTGCTCCTGTTATCATGATCATCACTATAGCTTTAGGCACATATTTCGCACTTGGTTCTGCCAAGACAATGGAAGCGTTCCTGTTCACCGCGATCTGCATGGGAATAAGCATGTTCATCCAGGGCATTCCTTTCAAGGAAATAATGGAAACCGTTACTGCTGGTATTAAGAGCGGAGTGCCTGCCGTTACGCTGCTTGCGCTTGCATATTCCGTAAACGCTCTTTCCAAGACAATGGGAACCGCCAACTTTATCATCAAATCCTGTGAAGGTTTCCTCAGCCCTTCGATCCTTCCCGCAATCATTTTCCTGGTTGCATGCGTAATGGCCTTTGCCACCGGATCTTCATGGGGAACATTCGCCATCTGCATGCCTATCGCTCTTCCTTTGGCTTTTGCTTACACAGGAGGAGAGATTACGACGCTGGTTGTTGCATGCTTTGCTGCAGTTGCAGGAGGAGGCGTATTCGGAGATCACTGCTCACCGCTTTCAGATACAACTATACTTGCTTCCACAGGAGCCGGAGCTGACCATATCGATCACGTAAGGACCCAGCTTCCTTACTCACTCTGCTGTGGAACGATTGCGTTGATCGCATATCTGATACTTGGATTCACAAGCCTTTAACAGCTGACATTAATAACTTTTACTGCATAGTGAACATATAAATGATATCCCGTGGCGCTGATCCATGGGGTATCGTTTTGTATTCTTAAAACTTGAAAAATAATTATTGCTTCGCTATAATAATTATAACCATAATTGTATATTTCAGATATAGAAATCGGATGTAGGAAGGTAAAGTGGAGTATCTAAAAAAACTATTTAAAAATGTAGGATATATTGAAGGTATTACGATAATCAACATAGAAGGAGAAATTCTGTTTTCTGCCAAGTTCAATAATAAAATGAAAGGGCAGGATGAAAACTATGAGATCGTAGGCAAGAAATTCCTTGATGTCTATGAAAACCTGGATGAAAACAACAGCTCCACATATAAGGCAATGCGTTACGGAGTTCCTGTTTACGTGGAAGATCAGAAACTGGTAAGCGTTGGGCAGGAACCCATCAGAATAACGTCACTGTCAGTTCCGATCAAAAGCCGGGGCAGCATCGTAGGAGCCATTGATATTTCGGTTTCGCCGCAGGAGGCTGCCGGAGATACGGATAACATAGAAATCCTGGATGTTGAGGGGATAACCGACAGAATATTAAATTCCAATAATAATGTGGATACACTTCGGAGGACAGAAGAAAAGGCGGTCTATAGTCTTGATGATATACAGACAAATGATCCCCGTATGCTTGAACTCAAATCGAAGATCCGCAAATATGCCAAATCAGATCTTCCGGTACTTATTTACGGAGAAACAGGGACCGGCAAAGAATTGACAGCTCATTCACTGCACAACCTGAGTGGAAGGGCTGATAAGCCTTTTGTGGTGCAAAATTGTTCATCCATACCAGGCAACCTAATAGAGAGCATTCTTTTCGGAACATCAAAGGGTGCCTTCACCGGGGCTATTGAAAACACAGGTCTGCTTGAGATTGCTGACGGAGGGACGATATTTCTTGATGAGATCAACTCCATGCCAATGGATCTTCAGCCGAAGATACTGAGAGTGATCCAGGATGGAACTTTCAGGCGTGTAGGGGGTAAAGATGTCCGTCATGTAGACGTAAGAATCATTTCATCTACTAATGAACCCTTGGCTCAGGCTATACAGAGGAATGAGTTCAGAAAAGATCTTTATTACAGACTTTCAGTACTTACGGTAGAAATACCTCCTCTTAGAGAAAGAAAGGGTGACATCCCTCTTCTGGTGGATTATTTTGTGCTTAAATATGATTCGGAATTCAAGAAAAATGTCCACAGGGTTTCCTCCAAGGTATATGAAGCACTATCACATTACAACATGCCGGGCAATGTAAGAGAACTGGAAAATATTATTGCATCTGCGCTGGTTACCATTGATGATGATAAGGAAGTCCTGAGACTGAGCGATGTGGAGGACAGACTGAATCCTGCAGGGCTTTTCGGCTCGGATATAGCATCTATGAGCGAAAATGAGTCCGATGATATGATCTTGGAAATGTCATCGGTGGATGATAATTATGATATAGGGGAGGGCACCTTAAAAGAATGCGTGGCTGAATTTGAAAAGAAACTCATTAAAAATGCTTTGATCAGGGAAAACGGCAACGTTTCAAAGGCGGCACAGCAATTAGGTGTACCGCGTCAGACTCTTGCCAGAAAGGTCAAAGATTACGGACTGCTGCAGATGCCATAATTTGGGCAATTATTTTTATTGTCTCAAAAATGAGCAGTACAAATTGCCAAAAGACTGCAAACATACTATAAAGAGCACTGAAATAGTGCTCTTTTTTATATTTTTTTGTTGGCACAGCCTTTGCTTATGTTATTTACATAATGATGAATACAAACGAAAGGAAAACGATAAAATGAAGTTCGGAGTATTAAAAGATATAAAAAACGGAGAATACCGTGTAGTTGCGACTCCTGCAGAAGTAAGCCTTCTGGTAAATGACGGAAACGATGTATACGTTGCAAGTAATGCCGGATATGCTGCAGGTTTTGATGATGAAGAATATTCAGCAGCCGGAGCAAAGATCGTAAGCACCAATGAGGAAATCTGGGCAGAATGTGATTTTGTAGCAAAGGTGAAAGAGATCGAACCCAGTGAATACGATCTGATGCGCGAGGGACAGATGATATACTGCTGTATACATCCTGCAGCTCACAGAGAAGAAGTGGATGCCCTGCTTGAAAAGAAGGTCATAGCCATAACAGCAGAAGACTCACACAGATACGGCTCCCCCAATTGTGAGGCAGCGGGAAAAGCCGGTGCGTTCATGGGTCTCTGGGCGATGATGAGCAACAATGGCGGCTGCGGAAAATTTGCAAGCGGATTAGGTGCAGCCCCCGGCGTAAGAGCCTTGGTATTAGGTTGTGGTACTGTAGGAAAAGGAGCAATTGAAGTGCTGCAATCCATGGGCGCCTGGGTCACCGTTGCAGATATAAATATCGGTGCTCTGAGAGAGATAGGCAGTAAGTATGACGGCAAAGTAAATACAATTATTTCCAATAAGTACAACCTTGTAAAGGAACTTCCCGATACTGATCTGGTAGTAAACTGTGTAAGATGGCCTAAAAATGCTACAGAACCCATGATTTCCAGAAAAATGGTTTCATCAATGCATAGAGGATCCGTTATCGTTGATGTCAGCAATGACTATGGATGCATAGAGACCTTCCACGAAACTACTCATGATGATCCAATCTATATTGAAGAGGGCGTAGTTCACTATTGTGTAAGCAATATTCCCGGAGCGATAGCGGGATCCACATCAGTTTCATATGCAGCAGGAATCGTACAGCATTTCAGATCCATAATTAACAATGGCCTTGCTGAGGCATGCGCAAGAGACGGTTTCTTAAGAAGAAGTCTTACTGCATATAAGGGCTATTTGACTCATGAAGAGACAAGCGGTATTCAGAACAGACCATGGGTCAAACCGGAAATCATACTCGGCATTGCAGAAAAAAAACTTGACATGGCTCCACCGGCAACAGGAACCAAGTCGGATTATTTCTATGAGGAGTTCTCAAAATGAAACAAACCTACTGCAGGAAGGAAGAAAAATCACTTACTTCAGTCATAACCAGTGCTGTACGCAAAAAGATACTGCTTGGCGAATATCCTGCAGGTGAAAAAATAAAAGAAATAAATCTATGCAGGGAATTCAATGTCAGCAGGACACCTATCAGAGACGTATTCAGGAATCTGGAAAAGGAAGGCCTTATAAAGCATATCCCCAACAGAGGCTGCTATGCTGTCGGAATGAGATATAAGGATATAGAGGATCTTTTTGAAATAAGGATAGTACTTGAATGCATGATAGTTGAAAAGGCGATCTTTCTTATGAAAAAAGATATGTTAAACAGACTGATATATACTAACGACAGAGCATATGATCTTGCTTGCAAAGGAGATTATCCAAAGGTTCTTGAATTGGACAGGGATTTTCATAGTATAATATATGAAGCTGCCGGCAGCAGAATGCTGGCACAGTCGATCAGCAGGTATTCTGAATACATGGATACCATTAGGAAAACTGATTTTTACAGCAGGGATTTCGGTTTAGAAGTTGTAGCTGAACATAAACTTATAATCGATGCCTTGATTCGAAAAGACTGTGACCGGTGTAAATCAGCTGTTATACATCACCTTGAGAAATCGCTTGAAAGGGTTAAGACCGTATACGTCATGGGGAGGGAAGAAGCCGGATCTGAATCCAAAGGCACAAAAACAGCATAAGTCTTTTTAATAACAACTTGCCCGGTCGCAAACTCTTCCCAAAATAAATGCGGCCGGGCATTTTTTATCTGACGCGAGAAGGAAAAGCATATGAACTGTTAGCAGAGACAAAAACAAAAATAGAACAATAATCATATTGATAATAAAAGTTCATTTGCTAAAATGTAGGTGGACTTATATTACATTTGGAGGTAGAAATGACACCCGAACTTAAAAAAAGAATACGCTCTGACAGAGGAGAAGCTCTCATCGTCAGCGCTGAAGATGCAGCAAGAATGGTCAAGGACGGAATGGCAGTAGGTATCAGCGGATTTACTAACGCGGGCTACGCCAAGGCAGTGCCCCACGCTCTCGCAGAACTGGTGAAGGCAGGGGAGATGAAGGTCAAGATAGACCTTTATTCCGGAGCATCCGTAGGTCCTGAAGTTGACACCGAGCTTGTGGAAGCAGGTATCATAGGCAGGAGGATCCCTTATCAGACCAACGCTACATTAAGAAAAGCCATTAATAAAGGTGAAGTTAACTATATAGACATGCATCTCGGAAGATCGCCTGAATTCGTATCCCTGGGACACGTTAAGAAGCCCGATCTGGCAATCGTAGAGGCACTGGGAATCACTGAGGACGGAGATCTGATCCCGACAACTTCTGTGGGAAATACTCCTACGTTCGTAAAATATGCAGATGAAGTCATAGTTGAGATCGCCATGGCTAAACCTCTTGAACTGGAGGGAATGGCTGATGTTTACATGACTGAACAGCCTCCTAACAGACAGCCTATCCCCATCACTCATCCCGGAGACAGGATCGGAAGCCCTTACATCAAGTGCGGATGGGACAAGATCAAAGCCATCGTCATCTCTGAAATGTCAGACCTTACCAGACCTCTGGCAGCCATTTCCGAGGACTCAAAGAAGATCGGCGAGAACATCATCAAATTCCTTAAGAATGAAGTAGAGCAGGGCAGAATGGGCAATTCTCTTCTTCCCATCCAGTCCGGAGTTGGTTCTGTTGCAAATGCAGTTCTTTACGGACTGAGAGATTCTGACTTCGAAGGACTCACATGCTATACCGAGGTAATTCAGGACTCCATGCTGGATTTGGTTAAATGCGGCAAGGCCACAGTTGCTTCCTGTACTGCACTGGCTCCTTCACCTGAAGCTCAGATCGCTTTCTTCAAGGATATAGATTTCTATAAGGATCACGTCATCTTCAGACCTGAGGAGATCTCAAACTCCGGAGAAGTAGCTCACAGACTGGGGTTGATCGCCATGAACACAGCTCTCGAAGTGGACATCTACGGAAACGTTAACTCCACTCACGTACAGGGCAAAAAGATCATGAACGGTATCGGAGGATCCGGAGACTTCTCAAGATCCGCTTCCCTGGTGATCTTTACAACCTCATCCATCGCCAAGGACGGAGCCATCTCATCCATAGTTCCCATGTGTCCTCACGTAGACCACACCGAGCATGAAGTCATGGTCATCGTAACGGAGCAGGGTTATGCAGACTTAAGAGGACTCAGCCCGAAGGAGAGGGCAAGAGCCATCATCGAGAACTGCGCACATCCTGATTACAAGCCCATGTTAAGGGATTACTTTGAAAGAGCATGCGCTGAAGCTCCCTGCCAGACTCCTCACATTCTTGACGAAGCCCTCAGCTGGCACTCAAGATTTGAAAAAACAGGCAGCATGAAATAAAAAAAAACCGCCGGTCATATGACCGGCGGTTTTGATTTGATCAATTATTATTCCTCAGGAAACTCTTCATGATATTTAGTGAGAACAGCATCCTTTAACCTGTTTCTTACCTCCTGAGTAAGGGGGTGAGCAATATCTCTGAAATCGCCTTCACCCATTTTCTTGCTGGGCATTGCGATGAACATGCCATTCTGTCCTTCGATGACCTTGATGTCATGAACTACGAATTCATCATCGAAAGTGATAGAAGCTACGGCGCGGAGTTTACTTTCATCTCCGACCTTTCTAAGTCTAATGTCAGTAATATTCATATCTTTCCACCTTTCCTGTTGCATTAAAGATTGCTAACAATATTTCCTACAACACCTTTATTATAGCTCGCCGTTAAAAAAAATACAATGTTTTTATTATAGTACATTTTGGTACTTGGCGGACTTCAGGCGGAAATGATCAGAAAAGACTGCGGTTGGGCTCTGCTTCGATGATCTTTTCCTCGGAAGATACTTTGCCCAGATTTATCACGCTGGAATAGTCGTTCACTTTTTTGACCTCAGGCTCGTTTGCGACGATGGCGATGCCTACGCCGACCACTGTGCCTCCGAACTCACCGATCATTTCGCTTATGCCGGTGACGGAGCCGCCGCCTCTCATGAAATCGTCTATGATCAGCACCTTTGATCCGGATCTTATGGCACGCTTGGACATCGACATCTTCTGAAGGCGGTCGTAGGAACCTGAAAAGTAGTTGATACTGACGGTGGAACCCTCTGAGATCTTGGCTTCGCGTCTTATGACAACCAGGGGAAGGTTAAGAAGATGCGAAACGTTATATGCCAGTGGAATACCTTTGGTCTCTACCGTGGCCACGTATTCAGCGCAGCAATCCCTGAATTTCCTCGCGAATACTCTGGCGAGACGCGATACCATGTCATGATCGTAGAAGATATCGGACGTATATACGAAATTGCCTCCGAGAAGACGGGAGGTATCCCTGAGCTTAGAACAGAATTCCTCCTGAAGAGCCAGTACTTCTTCATCTGATATATCAGGCACATATCTGACGCCGCCTCTTGCTCCGGGGATTGTCTCAAGACTGCCTGTTCCGGTGAACATTATAGCCTGGGACGCCACGTGGATGTCTTCAGACACGCTGGATTTGGCGCAGCCGAACAGTTCGGAAAAATAGCTCAGCGCATAGGCTTTAGAAGGGTTTTCCGTAAGGATACGAATGATAGCGCCTATTCTTTCCGTACGTTTCATGATTTTACCTCCTTTTTGTTCGTATTATGCTTTAAGAATATATAAACGGGATCAAATTGTCAAGAAAAGATGAAAACAATTGTTTTTTGTGATACTTTATCTGAATAATGTGATATAATAACTTTGTATGATTTGAAACTCAAAGCAAGGAGCAAATGAAATTATGGTTACCAGAAAAGACATAGATCAATTATTTGACCGCGGAAGTTTCATGGAGATCGGTGACGGAAGAGTAAGCTCGGTAGTTACCGGCTACGGAAGGATCGGAGACCGTATGGTCTATACCTTCCTTCAGGACAGCGAGAGGGATGGAGGAGCTTTCAGCGTAGCTGCTGCATCCAAGATCATGAACATATACAAGCTGGCGCTGAAATCCAGGATGCCTGTCATAGGCCTGCTGGATTCCACCGGATACCTGATCGATGAAGGAGCAGAGGCTCTGAATGCATTTTCAGAAGTTTATGCCCTTGCCAACAGCGCAAGGGACAGCATCCTTCAGATCATGATCGTCGGAGGAAAGTGCATGGGTCAGATGGTAAGCCTTGCAGGAACTGCGGACTTTTTCTTCAGGGAAATGGACATAGCGGAAGCCTTTGCTAAGACCAAGGACCTGATCAAGGTCATGCCTCCCGCGAAGGGGATCACTCCGGAGCAGTATGATACCTCCGATGACCTCAACAGGCTGAATGAAGGCATTGAAGCCATGATCGATTCAGGTCATGACATTCTGAAGGAGATATCCGATGATGGATTCCTTCTGGAAACAGATCCTGAAAAGGCTCCTGAACTCACCACCGGCTTCATAAAGATCAACGGAATGATGGTGGCTGCAATGGCCAACAACAAGACGGAGAAAGGAAACAGAGTGAGTCTGGAAGGACTTGATAAGGCCAGAAAACTGGTGGAAACAGCCAACAAGTTCAGACTTGCACTGATCAAGATATCAAACACCGACGGTATAGAGATAGGAGCGAACCAGAACCTTCTGGTAAGCGCTTCCGCTAAACTCTGGGATGCTTTCACCAGAAGCAGCATACCTCTGGTGGACGTTATAACCGGCACGGTCATGGGCGGAGCCTACAGCCTTTTTAACGGAAGAGGGACCTCTACGGACCTGACCTTTGCCTGGAACGGCGCCAAGGTGAACATAATCAATTCAAGGCAGGCGGCAGATATCCTCTACGGACCTCTGGAACCTTCTGAAGTCGAGGCAAAGACTGCAGAGTATGAAAACACTCATTCTACCGCGGCTGTACTTGTTGAAAAGGGCCTGGTGGACAAGGTCATCGCTCCTGAAGAAACCAGAAAATACATTGCAGGGGCGCTGGAGTCCTATGCCAACTTGTTCTAGGAGGTAGGATATGACGCTTGAAAACACCCTGATGAAAGCGCTGATGGACACCCTGATGGGTATGGGTTCAGTGTTTATGATACTGATCCTGATATGTATCATCATTTCGCTTTTCAAATTCATACCAAAAGAAAGCGCCGCAGCAGCAGGCTCAGATGAGCCCAAGACAGCGGCGGCAGTGATAAATGATGAAGAGGATGACGGCGAACTTATAGCGGTGATCACCGCCGCATTGAAAATGGCCATGGCGCAGGAAGCGCCGCCGGATACCGGATCAGGCAAAACCGCAGAACCTGTATTCATCGTTAAATCAGTCAAGAGGAGAAGATAAGGAGTCAGACCCATGGAAAAATACATTGTAAGAGTCAATGGCAAAGAATATGAAGTAGAAGTTGAAAAGGTAGGAGCAAGCTCTGAACCTCAGGCGGTTGAAGAAAAGCCCGTCAAGCCTGCACCGGCTCCCCAGAGCACAGCGCCGGCTCCCCAGAGCACTGCAAACGCCAAGGGAACCGTACTTGAAGCAGGAGCTGCAGGTAAGGTGTTCAAGATCCTGAAGAAGGCAGGAGACAAGGTGGAAAAGGGAGAAGAGGCAGTTATACTTGAGGCCATGAAGATGGAGATCCCCATGGTTGCCACCGTTTCCGGAGTCGTTGATACCGTTTTCGTAAATGAAGGTCAGCCTGTGGAAGCAGGGGACAAACTTCTTACCATAGCATAAGAGAGGAAAAACATGAGTTATATTACTGAGACCCTCGGAAATCTCCTGGAACAGACGGCGTTTTTTAACCTGTCTATAGGAAACGTGGTGATGGTGGGAGTGGCATGTTTCTTCCTGTATCTTGCCATACACAAGGAATATGAACCATTGCTTCTGCTGCCGATATCCTTCGGCATGCTGCTGGTAAATATATATCCGCCCATCATGGAAGAAGGGGGACTTCTGAACTATTTCTTCAAACTTGACGAATGGACCATCCTGCCATCCCTGATATTTCTGGGAGTAGGAGCACTTACGGATTTCGGACCGCTGATCGCCAATCCCAGGAGTTTTCTTCTGGGAGCAGCCGCACAGTTCGGAGTTTTCGGAGCTTATCTGATGGCCATGCTGATGGGCTTCAGCCCTGAATCTTCAGCTGCCATCGGTATCATAGGAGGAGCAGACGGTCCTACGTCCATATATCTTGCCATGATGCTGGGACAGAAGGCCATCATGGGACCCATTGCAGTCGCCGCATATTCATATATGGCGCTGGTTCCCATCATCCAGCCGCCCATCATGAGGCTTCTCACCACAGAGAAGGAGCGTAAGATAAAGATGGAGCAGCTGAGATACGTTTCCAAAAAGGAAAGGATACTGTTCCCCATAATCGTGACCATAGTGGTTTGTTCGCTGCTTCCTTCAACAGCTCCTCTTATCGGAATGCTGATGCTGGGAAATCTCTTCAGAGAATCCGGCGTTGTAAGGCAGCTGCAGGAGACCGCTTCCAATGCTCTGATGTACATAGTGGTCATATTTTTGGGCACATCTGTAGGAGCTACAGCCTCTGCAGAAGCCTTCCTTAAGGGGACCACCATAAAGATAATCGCCCTGGGTCTGATCGCTTTTGCCTTCGGAACTGCGGCAGGCGTGATCTTCGGAAAGATCATGTGCAGGCTTACAGGAGGTAAGATAAATCCGCTGATAGGTGCTGCAGGGGTATCCGCAGTACCTATGGCAGCCCGTGTTGCCCAGAAAGTCGGCGCACAGGAGGATCCGACCAACTTCCTGCTGATGCACGCCATGGGACCCAACGTAGCAGGTGTTATAGGAACAGCCGTAGCTGCGGGAGTATTCATGGCAGTATTCGGAGTATGATAAAGAATATCTATTCTTAAGGAGATATCAAATGGCAGATAAGAAATTAAGGATAATGGAAACTGTTTTAAGGGACGCTCATCAGTCTCTGGCAGCTACCAGAATGAGAACTGAAGATATGCTGCCCATCCTTGAAAAGATGGACAAAGTGGGATATCACTCGGTGGAATGCTGGGGCGGAGCTACCTTTGACGCCTGTCTCAGATTCCTTAACGAGGATCCCTGGGACAGATTAAGAAAACTCAGAAAGGGAATGCCCAATACCAAGCTGCAGATGCTTTTAAGAGGGCAGAATCTTTTGGGATACAGACACTACGCGGATGACGTTGTGGAATACTTCGTCCAGCGTTCAATAGCTAACGGTATCGATATCATCAGGATCTTCGATGCGCTCAACGACCTGAGAAACCTGGAGACTTCCGTGAGAGCCGCAAAGAAAGAGGGCGGAGACGTGCAGATCGCATTCTCATATACCCTGGGAGACGGCTATACCCTGGATTACTGGACACAGCTTGCAAAGGACATCGAGTCCCTTGGCGCAGATTCCATCTGCATCAAGGACATGTCCGGCATTCTCATGCCTCAGGCAGCTGCTGAACTGATCCCTGCGCTTAAATCTGCAGTAAAGATACCCATCCAGCTCCACAGCCACTGTACGTCAGGCGTGGCCATGATGACGTATATGAAAGCCATTGAGGCGGGCTGCGATATCGTTGATACAGCCATATCACCCTGGGCTATGGGTACGTCACAGCCGGCTACCGAGGTAATCTGCAAAGTTTATGAGGGAACGGAGTTCGATCCGGGACTTGACCAGGATCTTCTTGCAGAGATCGCAGACTACTTCAGACCTATCCAGGAGAGATTCGTAAAATCAGGACAGATAGATCCCAAGGTGATGGGAGTGGATATAAAGACTCTGAGATATCAGGTACCCGGCGGAATGCTGTCGAATCTGGTATCACAGCTGAAGGACCAGAACGCTTCAGATAAATTCTATGAAGTGCTTCGGGAAGTGCCCAAGGTAAGAATGGATCTCGGCCAGCCTCCTCTTGTAACTCCTTCATCCCAGATCGTAGGTACCCAGGCAGTGCTAAACGTACTGATGGGCGAGAGATACAAGGTGATGAGCGAAGAGACCAAGGCTATTTTAAGGGGCGAATACGGAAGGACCATGAAGCCTTTTGATCCCGAAGTCCAGAAAAAAGCTCTGGGGGATGAGAAACCCATCACGGTGAGACCGGCAGATCTTCTGGAACCGGAGCTTGACAAACTCAGGGAAGAGATCAAGGCATATACGATCCAGGAAGAGGACGTACTGAGCTATGCTCTTTTCCCGAAAGTAGCCACGGATTTCTTCAAAAAAAGAGACGCGGAGAGGAACGGACTTGACCCTTCGCTTATAGATACCAAAAATAAAGCATATCCCGTATAGAAAATATGGCGTTATCAGATCGTTTATGATATAATAAACAAAAGACCCTGCGGAAAGGTCTGTTTTTCCGCGCCTGATTTTATTAAAACGGGAGGCACTGACTGTGTTTGATCTCAGTAAATACAAGAATATACATGCAATCGGAATAGGCGGCATCGGCCTCAGCGCCATCTGTGAGATCCTTCTTTCCAGAGGATACAACGTTTCCGGATCTGATATGAAGGAGTCGGAGATGACCATGAAGCTGGCCCAGATGGGAGCCAGAGTCTTCATAGGCCACAGAAAAGAAAACGTTGAGAACGCCGATGTTTTGCTCTACACGGCTGCTATCGGACCGGACAACCCGGAACTCCTCAGAGCCAAGGAAAGAGGAATACCTTGCCTTTCCAGAGCTGAGATGCTGGGGCACCTGATGTCCGAATATGAAAACAGCATCGCTGTTTCCGGCACCCACGGCAAGACCACCACAACTTCCATGGTCTCACTGATAATGGAAAACGCCAAGCTGGATCCCACCATCCTGGTAGGAGGCAATCTCGGAGAGATCGGCGGCAACTGTCAGGTAGGACATTCCAAGTATTTTGTTACGGAAGCCTGCGAATACGTTGACAGTTTCCTGAGCCTGAAACCGAAGATCGAGATAATCCTGAACATCGATTCCGATCATCTGGATTACTTCAAGGATATCAACCAGATCGTAAGTTCATTTGATAAGTTTGCCAAACTTGTTCCTGAGGACGGAACGATAATAGCTTATGAGGCAAATCCTTTTGTCAACAAAGTCATTAACGGACTGGATAACGTCATAACCTTCGGACTTAACGAGAACTGCGACTATTACGGAAAGAACATCACTTTCGACGAGAACGGTATGCCGGGGTTCGATGTCTATAAAAAAGGCGAGTTCCTTACTCATGTGAACCTGAACGTGCCGGGAGAGCACAACGTGCTGAATGCCCTCGCTGCATTTGCCTGCACAAACTCTCTGGGAGTTGATGCGAAGACCATCGCTGACACACTTCATAACTATACCGGGACCGAGAGACGTTTCGACATAATCGGCATGACTCAGAACGGGGTCAAGGTAATAGACGACTACGCTCATCATCCCACGGAGATAAAGGCTACTCTTGCAGCTACCAAGAACGTTCCTCATAACGAGCTGTGGGTATGCTTCCAGCCCCACACATACACCAGGACACTGGCACTGTTCGATGAGTTCGCAGATGCTTTTGAGGGAGCAGACCATCTTATCCTAGCGGAGATCTACGCTGCAAGAGAGAAGAACATTTATAAGGTATCTTCCCAGCAGCTCATGGAAAAGATAAAGGAACTGCACCCTGACATGGACGTATGCTATATAGACAATTTTGACGATATGGCAGCTTATCTCAAAAAGAACACTTCCAAGGGCGATATGGTCATCACCATGGGAGCTGGAGATATTTATAAAGTGGGAGACCTTCTCCTGAAATAACCTGTTTATTATTTAAAGTTAAACATACATAACGAACAGAAAGGCGAGGTATTTAAATTGAAAAACGGAGTATACACAGATTACAAAGTTTTCACCTGTAATTCTCACCCCGAACTGGCAGAAGAGATCGCCGGCATCATGGGTAAGCCTCTGGGCAAGGCTACTGTAACCAAGTTCAGCGACGGAGAGATATCTGTTAACATCTGGGAGACCGTAAGAGGCGTTGACTGCTATATCGTTCAGTCAACAAATGATCCTGTAAACGACAATCTGATGGAGCTGCTCATCATGATCGATGCTATGAAGAGAGCTTCTGCAGGCAGGATCAATGCAGTTATTCCTTATTATGGATATGCCAGACAGGACAGAAAAGCCAAAGCAAGAGATCCCATCACATCCAAGCTGGTTGCAAACCTTATCGTAGCAGCCGGCGCAGACCGTGTCATCACAATGGATCTCCACGCAAACCAGATTCAGGGTTATTTCGACATTCCCGTGGACCATCTCGTAGGTATGCCGATCCTGGCTGATTACTTCAAGCAGAAGAATCTTCCGGACCTCTGTGTAGTTTCTCCTGACCACGGTTCTGTTACCCGTGCAAGGTCACTGGCAGAAGTGCTCAATTGTCCTATCGCCATCATCGACAAGCGCCGTCCCGAACCTAACAAGTCCGAGATCATGAACATCATCGGTGACATTGAAGGCAAGAACTGCATCATCATGGACGACATGATCGATACCGCCGGAACCATCTGCAACGCTGCCAAGGCTATCAAGGAACTTGGAGCTAAGACAGTTTATGCAGGAGCGACCCATGCTGTTCTTTCCGGACCTGCCATCGACAGGATCAAGGATTCCGTATTTGAAGAGATGGTACTTCTTAACACCATTTATCTTCCTGAGGAAAAGAGACTTCCCAACATGAAGGTCATTTCAGTTGCACCGCTGTTTGCAGAGGCTATGACAAGAGTCCACAACAACGGTTCAGTATCCGCTCTGTTCGACAGATAAAGATGATTTCAGTACTCCCGCGGTCTCTCGCGGGAGTACAGTGTTTATAAAGTTATGTTTATTATCGCAGGCCTGGGAAATCCGGGCAAAAAATACGAGAGAACTCGTCATAACATGGGCTTCATGGCGCTGGATCTTCTGGCTGATAAATACGGCATCAAGGTAGACCGACTGAAGTTCAAGGCTCTGACCGGCGAGGGCAGGATAGAAGGCAAGAAAGTGCTTCTCGTCAAGCCCCAGACCTATATGAACCTTTCAGGAGAATCCATCAGGGACGTGATGAATTTCTACAAAGAACCCATCGAGAACCTTATAGTCATTTATGATGATATCGACATACCGGAAGGATCCCTCAGAATAAGATCCGGCGGCTCTGCCGGCACTCACAACGGCATGAGGAACATCATATATCTCCTGGGGGAGGATGGCTTCCCGAGGATCAGAGTCGGGATCGGCGGAGAGAGAAAGTCGGATCTGGTGGACTATGTCATCGGCAAAGTCACTGAAGCTGAAGCCGAACCGCTGTGGGAAGCCCTAAACAAAGCAGCAGCGGCTGCCGCAGACATAGTGATCAATGACGTGACCCATGCTATGCAGGAGTACAATATCAAGGCCAAAAGGCTGAAAAAAGAAAAAGCTCAGAAAGAGGAGCAGAAATCAGAAGAGGCACAGCAGACAGATGCTGAGCCTGTTTCCGAAAAAGAATGATAAACTATACCGGATTATCAGAAAGCCGTGTCGCGCCAATCGCTGCGGAACTGGCAGAGAAAAAGCCTCAGACTCTTATCATCGTTTCTTCAGATACCAGAGCCGCCAGGCTGTCTCAGGATATCGGATTCTTCCTTAAGGACAAAGAGATAATCACTCTCTACGGTGAGGATGCTTCCTTTACCAGGTATGAGGCAAAGAACCGCGACGTAACAATTAAAAAGCTGAAAGCTCTTCAGGCACTGCGTCAGGGGGTACCCCTTGTTGTCGTAGCGCCTGTTTCTGCTGCCATAAAAAAGCTGCCGCCCCATAGTTTTTACGAGAAAAAGAACCTTTCTCTGGAAATGGGAAAGGAATATCCGCTGGGACTTATAGCGGAAGAACTGACTGATATGGGCTATGAACGTTACGGCATAGTGGAAGGAACCGGGCAGTTCAGCATCAGAGGTGGTATACTGGACGTATTTACGCCGGAAAACGATAATCCCGTCAGAATAGAGTTTTTCGGAGATGAGGTGGATTCCATAAGGACCTTTGACAGGGAAACACAGAGATCTCTGAAAAACCTCAGCAGGATAGACATTTACCCTGCCAGGGAGATATCAGGAGGAAGCGACTTTTTGGACAGAGGTCTGGCGGAACTTTCAAAGGAATATGAGAAATTTGCAGCTGCTCTGTCACGCAGGGAGAAGGATCCGGATCTTAAGGTGATCCTTCCGGAAAAGATACTGAAGACCAGGGATGAGATCACAGAGCTGATCGGGACCGGTCACAATATGGAGATGCTGTCCAATTATCTCCATTATTTCTTCCCGGAAACTGAATATCTCTGGGACTATATGACGGATGGCAGCATCCTGATAGATGACCCGGACAGAATATATGAGGCTCTTGAACTGACTGACAGAGAGGCTGAAGACGATCTGGACGTGATGGTGGAGAGGGGCCTGGCCATTCCTAAGGACAGGGAAGCCATCTCAGGAACTCCGGATTTCATGGAGGCGCTGAAACAAAGCGACGTCACCATATTCACGCCTTTCCCCAAGAGGATCAAGGGCGCGGATACCTTTGAGCACGTTTACAATCTCCAGTCCAGACAGCCCCTTAGCTTCAACGGTAAGATGAACGTTCTGGAGGCAGAGCTCAGATCGTATCTGAAAAAAGGATATGAGATAAATCTTCTTTCCACTTCAGAAGAGAGACTGGAAAACTTAAGGGAGTTCTGCGACAGAGCTGATCTGAGGCCCATAAACTTCATGTGGGGAAGCCTCAGCCAGGGAATAGATTTTCCTCTGGACAAGAGGGTATGGCTTTCCGAAAGGGATATTTTCAGTCAGCCAAAGAAGAAAAAGAGAAAGAAAACAAGAGACAGGGACAAGACCCTGAGCTCCTTCACCGACCTTAAAGAAGGAGATTTTGTCGTACATGAAAACCACGGCATCGGTAAATTCACCGGGATCCACCAGCTTAAGGTAGAGGGAGAGATCAAGGATTACATAAAGATCAAATACGCAGGAAACGATCTTCTTTACGTACCCGTCGAACAGATGGACATGATACAGAAGTACATCGCAGGAGACGACGCGGTACCTAAGATCAACAAGCTTTCAGGCGGAGAATGGAAGGCCACGAAGGCTAAAGCCAAGGCGGCCATAGCTGTTATGGCCAAGGATCTGATAGATCTCTATGCCCAGAGACAGATGGAACCGGGCCATGCTTTCAGCGAAGACACTCCATGGCAGCGTGAATTTGAGGACGCTTTTCCTTTTGAAGAGACTGACGATCAGCTGAAAGCTGCGGAAGAGATCAAAAAGGACATGGAAAAGCCCTTCAGCATGGACAGGCTTCTTCTGGGCGACGTGGGCTTCGGAAAGACTGAAGTCGCTGCCAGAGCCATCTTCAAATGCCTGGCAGAAGGAAAGCAGGCTGCTATGCTGGTTCCCACCACCATACTGGCCAACCAGCATTACTACACTCTTAAGGAAAGATTTGAGAATTTCCCCTTTACGGTGGACGTTCTTTCCAGATTCCGCAGTCCGGCTCAGCAGAAGGAAACGGTGGAAAAGCTGAAAAAAGGAGAGGTTGATCTGGTGATCGGCACCCACAGGCTGCTGTCTCAGGACGTGGCTTTCAAAGATCTGGGACTCCTTATCGTGGACGAGGAACAGCGTTTCGGCGTGGAGCATAAGGAGACTCTGAAAAAGCTTAAGGCAAACGTGGACGTACTGACATTATCTGCTACTCCAATACCAAGGACACTCAATATGTCTCTTACGGGCATAAAGGACATGAGCCTTATAGAAGAGCCTCCTGAAGAAAGATATCCTGTACAGACCTACGTCATGGAGCAGGACGACGACGTGATCAGAGAGGTAATCGAAAGAGAGCTGGGCAGGGGAGGACAGGTATTCGTAGTATATAACAGAGTAAGAGGACTCAGCACTGTATCGAGAAAAATAAGCGAACTGGTGCCTGAAGCCAGGGTGATCTCAGGCCACGGACAGATGAACGAGGGCGGACTTGAGAAGGTCATGCTGAAGTTCATAGACCACGAGGCTGATGTTCTGGTATCCACTACCATAATAGAATCCGGCCTAGATATACCCAATGCAAATACCATGATAATCCTTGATGCTGAAAGATACGGTCTTTCTCAGCTTTATCAGATGAGAGGAAGGGTAGGCAGGTCCAACCGCATGGCCTATTGTTATCTCATGTACCGGAAGGACAAAGTCCTCACTGAACCTCAGGAGAGGCGTCTTAAGGCCATCAGAGAGTTCACGGAATTCGGCGCAGGCTTCAAGGTGGCCATGAAAGACCTGGAGATCCGCGGTGCAGGAAACATGCTGGGCACGGCTCAGTCCGGACATATACTGAACATCGGATATGAACTGTACTGCAAGATGGTGGACAATGCCGTCAGGGCTCTCAAGGGAGAACTGGTGACAGATGACAGGGAAGAGTCATCCATGGAATTCCCTATTTCAGCATATATTCCCAGTACGTATATTGAAGACGAAGCTCTGAAACTTGAAATGTACAAAAAGATAGCCGGCGTAACCTCCAGGGAAGAGCAGGACGACGTCATCGATGAACTCATGGACAGATTCGGTGACGTTCCGAGACCTACCATGGATCTCATAAAGATCTCATACATCAGATATCTTTCAGAGCAGATCTCCGTTGAAAAGATACATGTGGACAGGAACAGCTTTTCGCCTCTTGAGACCGGGACGGGTCTTCTGAAGAGGAACAGAGCCAATGTCAATAAGGGCAATACTTATGTGATAGATTTCAGGGAAAAGAACAGGATCACCGCTTTCGGCATCGTGAACGCGAAAGCTGAGTTCGGCGGAAAGTTCTTTGCGCACATGGGAGCAAGACCTTTTATCAGGCTGTCCACTGAACCGCTGAAGGAACTTGATCAGGTAACAGATCTGATGGAAATACTCGTGGCAAACAGCAAAACAATGTGATATAATATAATTTAGTGATTTTTCGAATATTTTTTGAAGGGACAGTTATTTTATGCTTTTCAGAAACATTAAAATACTTGATGAAAACTTTGAGATCAAAAATAACATGTACGTGGCTACGGATGACGACAGGATCGCATACGTAGGGGACTGCATGCCAAGAGGAGATTACGGTGACATCCGGGACGGAGAAGGCAAACTTCTCATGCCGGCGTTTCATAACGCACACGGTCATGCTCCCATGGCGCTCCTGAGAGGTTATGCAGAAAACATGAAGCTTCAGGACTGGCTTTTTACCAAGGTCTTTCCATTCGAGGATAAGCTCAGCAGCAATTCCGTTTACTGGGGAACTTTGCTGACGATGGCAGAAGGCATGCGCTTCGGTATAATCTCACATTCCGACATGTACTATTTCACAGAGGATATGGTAAGAGCGACTCTGGAATCCGGCTGCAAGGCAAACATCTCAAGAGCCATGACTCATTTCGAGGATACGGATCCTCGTAAGTCTGTAAGATATAAAGAAATGAGAGAAGCATTCGAGAATTTCGACGGAGCAGGGGACGGACGCATCAAGATAGACATCAGCATCCACGCCGAGTACACCAATACTCTCGCTTCGATGCAGGCAGTAGCAGACTACTGCAATGAGGTGGGAGCAGTCATGCACGTCCATGTTTCAGAAACGCAGTCCGAGCACGAAGAGTGCAAAAAGAAATACGGAAAGACCCCGGTAAAGCTGTTCAGCGACATCGGAGCCTTTGATTCCAAAGCCCTTGCGGCACACTGCGTATGGGTGGAGGATGAAGATATGGACATCCTGAAGGAAAAGGGCGTAAGCGTCGCCAGCAACCCCATATCAAACATGAAGCTGGCTTCCGGCGTGGCCAACGTTCCTGAAATGCTGAGAAGAGGCATCAACGTGGCCATTGGAACTGATTCAGTTGCATCCAATAACTCCCTCAATTTCTTTGAGGAAATGAAGATATTCGCCATGGCATCCAAGATGTTCTACAAGGATCCCACAGCGGTGACTCCGAAGGAGACGCTTTATGCAGCCACCAGAGCAGGAGCTCTGGCGCAGGGCAGAGATGATGCAGGGCTTCTTAAGGAAGGTTTCAAGGCAGACCTGATCATGATAGATCTGGAACAGCCCAATATGTATCCTGTTCACGATCTTCTGAACAATCTGGTATATTCAGCTTCCGGAACCGACGTGGTGATGACCATGTCCGACGGAAAGATCGTTTACGAGAACAGCGAATATAAGACATTGGACATTGAAAAGACCATCTTTGAGGCACAGGCTGCCACAAAAGATATATTGAGACAGTTATAATTCACTATCAGAACTATGGAAGAAAAGAACTCTAATAAATTTTTACAAGGCGCGGCTGTGCTGGCCGTAGCGGGATTACTGGTAAAAGTAATGGGCGTATTCTTCAGAATACCTCTTACCAACTGGGTAGGAGCTGAAGGTATGTCATATTACAGTTCGGTTTACCCGTTCTATACGTTTTTCCTGCTGATAAGCCTTGCGGGAATACCTGTTGCGATCTCCAGGATGATATCTGAGAGAACAGCTGTCAAAAACTACGGTGGGGCACACAGGGTATTCAATGTATCCGTATGGCTTCTCGGGGGCATAGGATTCGTTTCATTCCTGATAATGCACTTCGGAGCCGGTTTCATAGAGGAAATAGTGCTTAACAACCCGGGGACCGAATATGCCATCAAGGCCATAGCACCGTCGTTGTTCCTGGTTCCTGTAATGGCAGCATACAGAGGATATTTCCAGGGCAGGCAGAACATGAACCCCACAGCTGTATCACAGCTGGTGGAGCAGTTCTTCAGAGTCGGAGTAGGTCTCTCGCTTGGCTATTATCTGATAAGCGCAGGCTACGACAAGTTCGCAGCAGGCGCCATCTTCGGATGTACTGCGGGTGCAGGAGCCGGACTCACCATAGCGGTGGTCATCTATCTTCTCAACCGCAGAGTCATCATGACTCAGATAAGACGTAACAAGCATAACGAGGAGCTTGAACCCTGGCAAAAGATAGTCAAGGAAATAATCATCATAGCGATCCCTATCACCATAGGCGCATGTATCGTTCCTCTCATAAATGCCATAGACTCCATGATGGTAATGAGGAGACTTCAGGCTGTAGGATTCTCTCTTACAGAATCCAGAGTATTATTCGGCAAACTGGGAGGATACTGCGCATCCATCGCAGGCATGCCCCAGGTACTGATCCAGGCGATCGTAATGAGCCTTGTGCCTGCCATAGCTGCAGCATACAAGCTCAAAGACCATGACGGCCTGAGGGAAAACACTCAGTTCGCCATGAGGGCCACAATGATAATAGCTTTCCCTTGTACCATAGGTATGATGGTGCTTGCTCATCCCATACTTCTCATGTTCTATCCAATGCAGGCTGAGGAGGTATCCAGCACGGCTCTGGTTCTGGCAATTATGGCTCTGGAGACTATTCCCATGAGTCCCATGGTCACCCTTACGGGCGTGCTCCAGGGAGTGGACAGGCAGATGCTTCCGGTTAAGAATCTGGCTATCGGCGCTGTTGTCAAAGTCATACTCACATTCATATTGGTAGGTATAATACCCATAAACGTAAACGGTGCATCTATCGGTTCGATAGCATGCTCAGCTGTTGCATTCTGGCTGGATGCAAGGGACGTAAGGAGAGAGACCGGAGTCACATTCAATATGAAGGATACCTATCTCAAACCTTTCATTTCATCCCTTGTGATGGGCGCTGCAGCGTTCATCTGCTACAAGGTGCTGATGCTGATAGTTAAGAGTAATCTGATCAGCTGTGCTCTTGCGATTATTTTCGCAGTGATCGTGTATGCTGTAATGGTATTGATAACAGGCACCTTGACCATTGATGAGATAAGACGTCTGCCGAAAGGTGACAAACTGGTAAGTCTTCTCAGAAGATTCATCAAATAAAAAAATCTCCCGGAAAACCGGGAGTTTTTTATTGGATTATTTCGTACATCTGAGGAGCAGTTTCTTTTCTGGCAGATTCGATTATATCCATTACCCTGACGGTAACGCTTGAATTGCCGAACTCTATATGGATGGTATCCCCGACGTTCACTTCGGAACCGGCTTTTGCCACCTTATCGTTTATGAATACACGCCCCTGGTCGCAGGCGTCTTTGGCAACCGTGCGGCGCTTGATCAGACGGGAGTTTTTAAGGAATTTATCTATACGCATATCGTTCTCCTGTAAAAAATGTGTTTTGCATGTTATGGCAAAACACATTTTCGCATTTTATCAATGATTTGTCAACCTGCTATGGCACACCAGATCAGAGGGATAGCCAGGGCGGGGAGGTAATCCAGTGTCTTGATTTCTTTTACTTTCATAATGGTGAGTCCGGTCATGGCGATCATGAAGCCTCCGACTACTCCAAGTTCTGTCATCATATTGTCCGTCAGAACGTTTCCGGCCAGAAGAGTGAGACCGTAAATGGAACCCTGCCACAGAACCAGCACTCCCGCACAGATCACCATGCCCACGCCATAAGCTGAAGCCAGCACCATGGATGTCACAAGGTCAAGAGTAGCGTTGGTGAAAAGGAAGGTATGGTCTCCGTAAAGAGCGGCCTGAACAGGTCCCAGGATCGAAAGGGTGCCGACACAGAATATCAGGCAGCCTGTAATGATACCCTGACCGAGATTTCCATCTGCACCGCTTTTGTTGGTGAGACTCTTCACGCGGTCGTCTATCTTAAGGAGAGAACCGATGACGCAGCCGATGGCGAGACTCGCTATGAAAAGCACGGGATAGTTGCTCTTGGGCATGTTTTGTATCACGCTGTTAAGACCGATACCGAGAGCTGCCAGACCCATGGTTGTCAGGAGCTTCTCGTTCAGACTGTCGCTCATTATCTTTTTGAAAAAGCCGCCGATCAGCGAGCCGACGATTATGCAAGCGGCATTTGCAATTGTTCCGATCATGGTTTTGCCTCCTGTTTGAGAAGATTATAAACCCTATAATAATTGTAGAGTCAAGCATAAAAACTGTTGACTTTTCAGAAAATTTGAAATAATAATGGTGTATACGCTGATTAAAGAAAAAGGTGGAGACCATGAAGAAAGATCTTTTTAAAATAGGAGACGTAGCCAAGCTCTTCAATATAAGTGTCAGCACTTTGAGATATTACGAGAAACTGGGTCTTGTTATACCCGAAGAGGTGGATAAAGATACTGGTTACAGATATTACAGTACGGATCAGTTCGAGTCACTGAATACTCTGAGGTATCTGAGACTTCTGGATACCCCCTTGGAGAGCATTCAGGATTTCTATAAGGGCAGGGACGTGGATAAGATGAAGGCCATGCTGGAAATACAAGGCAGGGAACTGAGAGAAAAGATCAATGCTTTGGAGAAACTTGAAAAGAAGGTGGGAAGAAGGCTGGAGGGCATAGAGGATGCCCGCCGGAAACCCCTGAACCGGATCGAAGAAGTCATCAGCCCGAGGCAGAGGATCGTCTGGCTGAAGTACGGTCTGGATCCGGTATCGAATGACGATATCGAGAGATCCATCAAAATGCTTGAAGGAGATCAAAGCGAGCCCATGATATTTCTGGGCAAGGTAGGGATCGGCCTGGGAACTGAGAAACTCCTGAACAGGGAATACGATAAATATGATGTGGTATTCATGTTACTGGATGACGAAGACGACTACGTCGGGGAATATGAGTACATAAATGAGGAGAAATGTCTGACTCTCAGCTTCAGGGGGACACATAAGGATGCTGCCAGATATTACGATATGCTGATGGACAGGATGGAGTTCCTGGGACTGGAGCCTGCAGGCCCTTCCAGAGAGGTGGCGCTTATAGATCAGGGACTGTCATCGGATCCCGAAGAATTTGTGACCAGAATAGATATACCGGTCAAATAAAATAAGGATCAGGATTTAATATCTATAATATAATATGTAAGTATATATTTAGTTGTATGAAACATATACATATACTATATATGATACGCCTATAATGTATACAAAATATCTTCCAAAAATGTGCTTGACAATGGGGATATAAGGTGGTATATTGATAAAGCTGTCGCAAGACAGCAGCGCTTTTCTGCGGTTTTGAAAAAAATCTTAAAAAAGTGCTTGACAATGAGAGTACAAAGTGCTATCATTGAAATGTTCCGCGTAAAAACGGAACCTGAACCTTGAAAACTTCATAGTGTAAGAATGATAGTGAAGAGACTTCGGTCTCAAATCTA